>JABIFG010000111.1 GCA_018650795.1 Fidelibacterota bacterium | reverse complement strand
TTTCTTTTGATCGCTTTTACTCGTCTCTCTACTTCTGACTTTGGGCTCATTATTGGCTCCTTTTTCGGGTTGTTAGCCGCCCAAAGTATCTCTTATTTATTTAGATCAAATGAACCGAATTGGTCTGACTCCACACACCTTAGGTGCCAATGAGATTGCGGATACACATAAAGGAGCAGTGAGGTTCACCCCAGCTACCCAGGGAGATGTTTCAGGAGCATTTTTTCATACCTACTCAACATTGGGATCCAGTGGGTCCATTTCATTTGAAATTTGGTCAGACTATCAAGGCGGGCCGAGTGTTAAACAAGGCTCCACAGTTACACTTAGTGTAACAGATATAAGTAAATACTCCTGGAATTATGTGTCTCTTGTGAATGCTGGAGTTCGCGTTGAAGCATCGACAGACTATCATCTCGTCATCGACAATACATCAGGTGCACCTTTTTCATTATTTAAAGAGACAACCTCTGGAATTGATTTGAGATCCACCGGGTGGCTTGGGGGCCCAACATGGGGGGCGTTTGACGAATTTGATTGGTTAATAAGACCAGTAGTGGCCACCAACGAGGCAGACACGGATTACTCGCTTCCGGTAGAACTCTCTTTTTTCAACGCAGGTACATATAAGGGCCAAATGGTCTTGAAATGGGCCACGGAAAGTGAAACCGAAAATCAGGGTTTCAAAATTGAACGCCGCAAAAGTGGCAGCAATGACTGGAAACTCATTGCTGATCATACCAAAGATCCCAAGCTTCAGGGACAGGGTAACTCAACATCCAGAACTGATTATATCTACTATGACAAAACCGCCAAACCAGCCGTCAAGTATGACTATCGCCTGAGTGATATTCCCTATACATCAGAGTATGAGTCCAATTTCTATATACTGGAAGATATCCAACTACGGATAATGAAATTTGTTCTGCATAAAAACTATCCCAATCCCTTTAACCCAGCGACAACCATTTCCTACGAGCTTGCAGATAATGTAGATGTTCAGATAAAAATTGTGGATGTGACAGGTCGAGAAATTCAATCCTGGAGTCACTATTCCCAGGAGCAGGGTTATCACGAGATGGTCTGGGAAGGTGTGAACCAGTCTGGTAAACCTGTTAGTGCCGGACTCTATCTACTCACAATACAGGCCGGGAAACAGTTCCAGAGCAGAAAGCTGTTATTGCTTAAATAATTATGGTATACTAGGCGGGGATTCGAATCCCCGCCTCGAAAGTTAAGCTGTTGTGTCTTCCTGAGCCAGTCGAAGGACACAACGGTTTTTCCTATCAAGGACGGAAATATATCCCTCGACTCCGCTCGGGATGACGAACCAAGATAAGTTTAATAATAACTCTAAGTAAGTGGCCTTAGACGTGCTGTGAAATGACGTAAGACCTGCGCCTGGTATTCAATCTCATAACCCTTGATATTTTCCCTGTTCTCATACAACTCAATAATATTTTCAGCTACATACTGCATCTGACTATTGGTATAAACCCGACGGGGAATGGCCAGTCGCACAAGCTCCAGATCCGGATACACTGTTTCACCTGACTCAGGATCCTCGTGGGCAAACATAAGACTGCCAATTTCCACAGCCCGAATGCCAGCATGGGTATACAGCGAAACCGTCAGGGCAATACCAGGAAACTGAGATTGAGGGATATGGGGTAAAAAGTTTTTCGCATCCAGATAAACAGCATGGCCACCAGTCGGTCTCAGGATAGGGACACCCGCTTCAATTAAGCGATCACCCAATTCCTCCACTTGCGAGATTCTATAAGCCAGATAATCTTCCTGCAGGACCTCTTCAAGTCCCCGGGCAATGGCTTCCAGGTCACGTCCAGCCAGACCTCCATAGGTTGGAAATCCCTCAATCAAGATCAAGCGATTAGTGATTTGCTGAGCCAGTTCATCATCATTGGTTGCAAAAAATCCACCCATGTTCACCAGAGCATCCTTCTTGGCACTCATGGTACAACCATCGGCGTAGGAGAACATTTCGTTGGCTATTTCCAGGATGCTTTTGTCCTGGTAACCTTCTTCCCTGGTTTTAATGAAATAGGAATTCTCTGCAAAACGACAGGCATCGATATAAAAGGGAATATCATGTTTATGCAGTAACTCAGAAGTTTCTCTGATATTGGCCATGGAAACGGGTTGACCACCACCGGAATTATTGGTGATGGTAAGCATGCCGATGGGAATATTTTCAGGACCCACTTCAGCAATAAGTTTAGCCAGCTTGGCCAGATCAAGATTGCCTTTGAAATCAT
>JABIFG010000010.1 GCA_018650795.1 Fidelibacterota bacterium | reverse complement strand
GGTGATAATGTGAGTTTAACGATCGAATTGATCCAGCCCATCGCCATGGAGCAGGAACTGCGTTTCGCTATTCGCGAAGGTGGTCATACTGTTGGTGCCGGTGTTGTTACTGAGATCATCGAGTAAGGGTTCGGCGGTTAATATATGCGTGAGATAATCACACTCGAGTGTACTGAATGCAGACATCGCAATTATTCTACGAAGAAAAATAAGCGACTGCATCCTGCACGCGTAGAGTTCAAGAAGTATTGTCCTAATTGCAATAAACACGTCGTGCACAAGGAAACAAAATAAGAAATGGGTTTTAGACAGGAGAGTGGCTCAATTGGTAGAGCAACGGTCTCCAAAACCGTAGGTTGCAGGTTCGAGTCCTGTCTCTCCTGCTCAATTTCTTAGGCTGTTAAATAAAATATGATTAATAAGTTAAAAGCATTTCTAGATGGCGTACAAGCTGAATTCAAGAAGATTTCCTGGCCAAGCTATGAAGAGCTCAAGGGCTCAACATGGGTTGTTCTCGGGATGTCCGCATTTATTGCGATTGTCTTGTTTACATTAGATAAAGTTATGTCCGTCTTAGTTTTAAATGTGATCATGGGGCGATAATAAATGGCCATGAAGTGGTATAGTCTTCGGACATTTTCCGGTAAGGAAAAGAAGACCAGTGAAGCGATACTCCAAGAGGCTGAACTTGCCGGCTTGAGTGAGCTGATCCCTGAAGTACTCGTACCCTCGGAAAATGTGGTCGAAATGCGTGCCGGGAAGAAATACGTCCGTAATAAAGTATTCTTTCCAGGTTACATCATGATCCAAATGGAAGTCACCACCGAAACGCGTTATCTCGTGGAGAATGTCCCCGGTGTAATGTCTTTTGTAGGTCCAAAAGGTGAGCCAATTCCATTGAAGGATGTTGAGGTCCGTCGAATTCTTGGAGAAGTTGAAGAACGCGATGGTCAAGAAGTCATGGGCACAATTTTCAAAACTGGTGATCCAATTAAGGTTACCGACGGTCCTTTTGTGGACTTTACAGGTTTTGTGAAGGAAGTCGATGAATCCAAGCAGAAAGTTAAGGTAGAGGTGTCCATCTTCGGTCGACCAACACCTGTCGAGTTAGACTTTTTGCAGATAGAATTAGAAAAGTAGTAAGAAGGTAAGCAATGGCCAAAAAGGTAATTAACAAGATTAAACTGCATATTCCCGCAGGGCAAGCCAATCCCTCTCCGCCAGTAGGTCCGGCATTGGGACAGGCGGGTGTAAATATTATGGAGTTCTGTAAAGCGTTCAATTCTAAAACTGAAAAAGAACGTGGACTTATCATACCGGCAGTTATTACTGTCTATGCTGACAGGTCTTTTACATTTATTACAAAAACTCCACCTGCTGCAGTCCTTTTACGGAAGGCTGCTGGGCTTGAAAAAGGCTCTGGAACACCAAATTCCGAAAAGGTTGGCAACGTTACACGTGCTCAAGTTAAAGAAATTGCTGAAATGAAGAAACCTGATCTGAATTCTCACGATGTTGAGATGGCCATGCGCATTATTGAGGGCACAGCCCGCAGTATGGGCATAACGGTATCAGGGTAGGAGGTCTGAGATGAAAATATCAAAAAAACGCACAGTAAATC
The DNA here is from genome assembly GCA_018650795.1 of Fidelibacterota bacterium. Taxonomy (GTDB): domain Bacteria; phylum Fidelibacterota; class UBA8477; order UBA8477; family JABMPR01; genus JABMPR01. The sequence continues at coordinate 5,562 of JABIFG010000010.1, read as the reverse complement.
TCAGTTTAGTAGATAAAACCAAAGAGTATGATCTTACTGCTGGTGTAGGCCTGCTTAAGGAATGCGCAACAGCTAAATTTGATGAAACAATTGAAGTTTCTATCAATCTGGGCGTAAATCCAAAGTATGCAGATCAGATGGTACGTGGCACAGTAACTCTTCCACACGGAACAGGTAAAAAGGTTCGTGTACTGGTTTTGGCCAAAGGTCCAAAAGCTGATGAAGCAACTGAAGCCGGTGCTGACTATGTTGGTTTCGAAGAATATCTCCAGAAGTTGAAAGACGGATGGATTGATGTCGATGTCATTATTACTACTCCTGACAACATGGGAGAAGTTGGTAAAATGGGTCGTGTTCTGGGACCACGTGGACTTATGCCTAATCCTAAGACAGGTACTGTCACCATGGATGTTGTCAAAGCTGTAAATGAGTCTAAAGCTGGTAAAATTGAATTACGTACAGATAAGTTTGGTATCGTTCACTCCATTGTGGGTAAAGCCTCTTTTGAGCACTCTGCTTTGGCTGAGAATATTACTGTTCTTATCAATCGTCTTATGGCCATGAAGCCTTCTGGCGCCAAGGGAATTTACTTTCAGAAGTTGGTTCTTAGCTCAACTATGGGTCCTGGTATCAGAATTGACAAAGCTACGCTCGGCGTATAAGCGATTTAAGGAGTTAGCAATATGCCAAATCAGAATAATATTAACTCTCTCGAAGCAATCAGAGAGAAAATTTCAAACGCCAGTGCTATCTATTTCACTGACTATGTAGGGCTTACCGTTGAAGAGACAAATGCTTTGCGTTCTCTTTTCCATGAGGCCAACGTTGAATATCGTGTTATGAAAAACAGGCTAGTCAACATTGCAGTAAAAGAAAATGGTTACGAAGGTCTTGAAGATGTCTTGAAGGGACCTACCGCTCTGGCTTTTGGAAATGAAGATCCAACAGCACCCGCTCGCGTGATCAAAGAATTCCTTAAAAAGGAAGGTAAGGCTAAAGAAAAACCTGCTGTAAAAGGTTTGGTTTTTGAGGGCCAGGTATTGGACGCAACTTTCTATGTGAAACTTGCCAATCTACCATCGAAAGAAGAGTTACTTGCCAAACTGCTAGGTGGGCTGCAGTCTCCCATGCAGAATACCCTGAGTGTGCTTCAAGCTCCCATGCGGAATTTGGTAGGTGTGTTAATGTCATTAAAAGAAACAAAGAATTAAATCTGGAGGTAATCTACTCATGGGTATCACACGTGATGATGTAATGAGCTATCTTGAAACCGCTAACATGCTTGAAATATCTGAGCTTATTTCTGCTATCGAAGACAAATTTGGCGTAACCGCCGCTGCTCCAGTTGCCATGGCTGCTGGTCCTGCTGCTGTCGCCGAAGAAGTTGAAGAGCAGACTGAGTTCGATGTCATGCTTGAAGGTCCTGGTGACAAGAAGATCAATGTAATTAAGGTTGTTCGTCAGGTAACTGCTCTTGGTCTCAAAGAGGCTAAGGAGTTAGTTGATAGCGCTCCCAGCAAAATCAAGGAAGCTGTTTCCAAGGATGAAGCTGAGGAGCTCAAAAAGCAGTTGGAAGAAGCTGGAGCAAAAGTCAGTCTTAAATAGTTTGACTACCAGTATAACTGCTCATTTGGATTCGAGCTCGCGGGAGATTTCTTCCGCGAGCTTTTGCGCCTTTAGTTGATTAACTAAAAGTGGAGGTGGCCCTTGGCCCTACCCAGTAAAATAGAACGACACTCCTTCTCCCAAATCGGTTCACAGGTTGAGCTGCCCAACTTGCTTAATTTACAAGTTGATTCCTGGAAAGAATTTCTCCAGGAAGGCGTAGCAACACATGAACGCGATCTTAAGGGTTTGGAGGCGATATTCCAGGCCGTATTTCCCATTGAAGACAATCATGGGAACTATAAGCTGGATTATGTATCCTACAGCGTTGGTTTGCCCCGCTATTCAATCGAGGAATGTCTCGAACGTGGTGTGACTTATTCTGTACCATTGAAAGTTAAACTAATTCTACATGCTACCGAGGAAGGTGCTGAATCGGGCGATTATTCTGTCCACGTTGAGCAAGATATCTTTTTTGGTAATATTCCATATATGACCAGGGGGGGAGCCTTTGTCATTAATGGTGCAGAACGTGTGATTGTATCACAACTAATGCGTTCACCTGGTGTGTTTTTCGATATGAAAATTCACCCCAATGGCACCAAACTGTACTCCGCCCGCCTGATTCCATTCCGTGGATCTTGGCTGGACATTACAACTGACATCCATGATGTCATTTATGCTGTTATTGATAGACGTCGTAAATTCCCGATTTCTCTCTTACTCCGCGCCATGAAATTTTCGACGAATGAGTCGATTCTCAGTGCTTTTGGAGTGATTCGTGAATTACGTCTCGCAGATAATGTTGGTCTTAAAGGCTTCTACGATACACCCGTTCCAGTTGACGTTGTTAACAAGGAAACTGGTGAAATTCTCATGGAAGCCGGCGACAAGCTGACCAAGGAAAAAGTGCGCGAGTTGAAGAAAGAGGGTGTCGGTGGTGTCATGGTCGTGAGCGACCCCGAAGACATTGCTTATGATCTTCTGGCAAATACACTTGCCAAGGATCGTTCTTCCGATACCAATGAAGCGCTTCGTGTGTTTTACACCGAGATGCGTGGCGGAGAACCACCAAACCTTGATCTAGCAGAAAAATTCCTTTTCAGACTCTTCTTCGATCCCAAGAAATATGATCTTGGTGAAGTAGGTCGTTATCGCATGAACAAGAAGTTTGGCATTGACGTCCCTCTAGACGAGTTAGTGCTGACTCCACAAGATATTATTATGTCGGTGAACTTCCTGCTTGAAATGCGTAAGGGCGAACGTGGTACAGATGATATCGATCACCTTGGTAATCGTCGCGTCAGAACTGTTGGCGAGCAGATTGGGAATCAATTCTCAGTCGCATTGAGCCGCATGTCACGTACTATCCGCGAGCGGATGAATGTTCGTGATAATGAGAATCTGACTCCACAGGATTTGATTAACTCCAGAATCGTAACATCAGCCATTTCTTCCTTCTTTGGAACCAATCAGCTGTCACAGTTTATGGATCAAACCAATCCGCTGGCCGAAGTAACTCATAAACGTCGTCTTTCCTCATTAGGGCCAGGTGCTCTCACAAGAGAACGTGCTGGTTTCGAGGTTCGAGATGTTCACTATACACATTATGGCCGTCTATGTCCGATTGAGACGCCTGAAGGTCCAAACATTGGACTGATCTCTTCACTGGCATCTTATGGTGTTGTGAATCGTCTTGGGTTTATTGAGACGCCTTATCGTAAGGTCATCAGTAGCAATGGTAAACCAAAGGTTTCTAAGACCATTGAGTATCTATCAGCTGATGATGAGGATCGTACCTTTATTGCTCAAGCCAATTCCCCTGTAGATGAAGAGGGATTTATTGGTACAGATCAAGTTCAGGTGCGTATTCGTGGTGATTTCCCAATGATCAACACTGATGAAGTGTCCTATATGGATGTATCACCCTTGCAGATTGTATCACCTGCTGCAGCATGTATTCCGTTTCTGGAGCATGATGATGCCAACCGTGCTCTTATGGGTTCGAATATGCAACGTCAGTCAGTTCCACTGCTCTGGCCTGAAGCGCCAATCGTTGGTACAGGATTTGAGAAAATCGTCGCCAAGGATTCTCGTTCACTACTCTTGTCAGACGTTAAGGGAATTGTCAAAGCGGTAAGTGCTGAAGAAATCCTTATTAAAACTACCCGTCGTATTGATGAGGATGTCACGCTCATTGAAGAGCCGGGTATGATTACATATAAGTTGCGTAAATATCAGCGTAGTAATCAGGACTCCTGTATCAATCAGAAGGTTTTGGTTGAAGTCGGACAGCGGGTTGCTCCTGGTGATGTACTTGCTGATGGTATGAGTACCGATCGTGGTGATCTCGCTCTGGGTCGCAACATTACTGTTGCCTTCATGCCCTGGCGTGGATACAACTTTGAAGATGCTATTGTTCTCTCAGAACGTCTTCTTAAAGAAGATGTCTTCACCTCAATGCGTTTAAAGGAAGTCGAACTTGAAGTTCGTGAAACCAAACGTGGGGAAGAAGAGCTGACTCGTGATATTCCAAATGTCAGTGAGGAAGCAACCCGTAATCTGAGCAATGATGGTATTATCCGCGTAGGTGCTGAAGTTCATCCTGGTGATACACTGATTGGAAAAGTGACTCCTAAGGGAGAAACGGATCCAACTCCTGAAGAAAAGCTGCTCAAGGCTATCTTTGGTGAAAAAGCCGGAGATGTGAAAGATGCCTCAAAACGTGCCGATCCAGGGGTGAAGGGTGTGGTAATTCGCACTGAACTTTACACTCGTAAAGGTCGTGAATCTCGCATTGAAGAAAAACGTAAGCTGGACGCCCTCAAACAGCGCGCCAGTCTAGATAAAACAAGCTTGACCAAGAAACGTAACGAAAAAGTGAATGGATTGATGCTTGAGCAGAAATCTGCCAATGTTATGGATCTGGGTGGCAAAATCATCCTGAAAGCTGGAACTCCTTTTACCAAAGAAGCAATCGCCACGCTGAATTTTGAGCGTGTTGATCGTCGCGAGCCCATTATTCTGGATGAGGATATCGATGCCAAACTAAACAAGTTGCTCAATGAATATGAGCGCCTGTATCGAGAGATTGAACAGAACTACGAGAATGACGTTTATAAGCAAAAGGTTGGAGATGATCTTCAGCCTGGTGTTATCCAATTGGCCAAAGTACAGATTGCCACCAAACGTAAAATTTCGATTGGTGATAAAATGGCTGGACGTCACGGAAACAAGGGTGTTGTAGCAGCTATCGTGGCTGAAGAAGACATGCCCTTCCTTCCTGATGGTCGCCCTGTAGACATCGTACTGAATCCACTTGGTGTGCCTTCTCGTATGAACCTGGGGCAGCTCTACGAAACCATGCTCGGTTGGGCTGGTCGTGAGTTGGGTGTGATGTTTGAGACGCCTGTTTTTGACGGTGCCAATATAGCTGATGTTGAAGCATTGATGGAAAAAGCTAATCTACCTGTAGGTGGAAAAGTCAAGCTCATTGATGGTCGCACTGGTGATTACATCGAGAATCCTGTCGCAGTAGGTGAAATCTACATGATGAAACTTACTCACCAGGTTGATGATAAGATGCATGCTCGTTCCACAGGTCCATACTCCCTCATTACCCAGCAGCCATTGGGCGGTAAAGCTCAGTTTGGTGGCCAGAGGTTTGGTGAGATGGAAGTTTGGGCACTGGAAGCCTATGGTGCAGCTCATACACTTCAGGAAATGCTTACTGTGAAATCTGATGATGTAGAGGGCCGCTCAAAGGTCTACAATGCACTGGTTAAGGGTGAGAATTTACCCGAATTCGGTATACCTGAATCCTTCAACGTCTTGCTACGCGAGATGAAGGGTCTGGGGCTGGATGTTGAATTAAAGTAAAAAGGGAGTTGTCCTTTGCTTAATAAATCTGTAGTCAACGACTTTACCGAGATAACGATCCGTCTGGCCTCGCCTGAG
>JABIFG010000009.1 GCA_018650795.1 Fidelibacterota bacterium | reverse complement strand
CGTATCAAAGAATCTATCAGGACTAAAAAAATAATAGATGTCGTCAGCAGAGTAGCTATTTACAATTATCGCCAGGGCAGACTTAGAGGGATCACGACCAACTCGTCCAATCCGTTGCCATATTTCATTACTCGTCTTTGGTAGCCCAAATAATACACAGACATCAAGAGTGCCAATATCAATCCCCAGTTCCAGTGCACTAGTGGTGAAGATAAGCTTTTTGTTTCCATTCTTGATTGCGTGCTCTATCTCCTGTCTTTCAGTATTTGATAATCCGGCATGGTAGCTACAAACCATCTCTGGTTTTAAAGTTGAATATTTGACTGAAAGGGTTTGCACTATATCTCTGAACTGGTCGGCTTGGAGTCTTGAGTTCACGAAGATCATGCTCTGGAATCCATTATCCCCGAGTGACAAGAGTAGATCAAATAAAAGAGACTGTGGAGATCTTTTCTGGAGCTGCTCTAATATTCCAGCAATCCACTCTTCCTGCGAATCACCAACTTTTAACCCCTTAGGGCTTATGCTATCCAGCATCACATAATATTTTTCAGGGCTACCAGACCCTGACCAATTCACTTCCTCAAAATCTACCCAGGCCAATTCCTTGGCAAATATTTTGGCATTGTTAATCGTGGCAGAAGTGCAAATTATCTGAGGATTGCCTCCGGCTTTTTTTACTGCTTCGAGCAGCCTGAACAAAATGTTCGAGACATTGGATCCAAAAAATCCTTTGTAATTATGAATCTCATCGATCACTATAAATTTCAAATTCTTGAAGAAGTTAGTCCAATTAGCATGTGTTCGTAGGATGCTTTGGTGTATCTGATCTGGGTTAGTCAGCAATGCATTCGGAAGATTATTCCGAATCTTTTTCTTCTCATGTGATTTAACAGTACCATCATATTTAGCAACTGTACCAATACCAAACTCAACCAACTTGTCAAACTGGTCATTTGTAAGTGCATTCATTGGGAATATGAACAAGCCTCTAGTTTGAGGATCCGCTTTGACTGCATCCAGGAATGGGAGGACATAACCATAGCTTTTTCCTGAAGCTGTCGGGGTAGTGATTAAGACATTCTTACCCTGGCGAATCAAATCTATCGAGCGTACCTGATGTGAATAAAGCTGCTGTCTACCCTGCTGAGTGAGCTTTGCTACAATGTCTGCATGCAAAGGCGGTGTTAAAGTTGGATGACTTGGCGGGCTCAGTGGATCTTGCTTAAATTTAACGACATTGTATTGGCCATCATTTATCAGATGGTCATAATAATTTGCAATACTACTATTATAGGTTGATGTCTGCTTGGGGAAGACCTTGGGGATCTGCCCTAACATCTTTGCGTAAATCTTGTTTTTGTTGTTATCGCCATCATCAAGGTTGTGCAACTTCACCAATCTCTGTACTGTTGAATCTACCTCATCAACAGGAAGACCTGATAGATCAAATATCTCAATTAATAATTCGGATGTAGTCTGTGCGCTCATAGGTGACCCTGATAAATATTAATCATTTAACTTCTGCAATTGCCCCTGATGTCATCACTAATTCGCTTTGAAGGTAGACAGAGAATTATTTTCTACAAACGTCGGTTTATTCCGGACTGGATACTTTTTGACCTAAAGTGGATAGAAAACTGCAAAACAAACATTGTGTTTTCTAGAGGTTGCCATGGTATTTTGAAACCATAACATAGGGTATCCAATATGAGTGACATGATTTCTACAACACGAAGCATGATTGAAATGCAACTCCATTATCCGGTCGGTGATGCAAATTATGAGGCAATCCATGGTCTGTTGAATGCTGCAAAGCAAAATCGTATAGATTCGCTTATTGTACTTAATAAGTATGTCGAATTAGCCCAGTTCTACAACTCGGGAGAAAAATATAGAGATAGTATTGAGCTCCTTCTAAATGCTATCGAACTATCCCCTACATCGAACGAAATTTTCAATAGCATAGGTAAAAGCCTTGCTCTGTATGCTATTAAACACAAAGAGGAATTCTGCGATGCTGATATTCGGTGGATAGGAACGGCAATAGAATATCTGCACTCAATTAATGAAGGACCTGAGGGCGCACATCATCAATTGAATCGGAACCCAGGTATTCTGAAGATTGAGAAGGTGGTAAAAACCCTCCAGGTCATCAATGACGAGGAAACAGAAACCTCCCACACCCATTTTCTTTCCTCGATCTCCCTAAAACAGTATCAAAATCTGACCCCGGAAGAACGTCGCAAAAAGGTTTCTGAGATATTTGCGAGGAAATTGCTCGAGCTCAAAAAAGCGAAGAAGGGCAAAGGAGCTATATCCGATGCCTAGAATAAAAGAGACTAAGCCCGAAAAGGCTGAGGGCAAAGTAAAGAGAGCTGGAATTTATTGCCGTGTTTCTACACGAGAGCAGGGAGAAAGTGGAATAAGTCTTAAGAGCCAGGAGCGTAGATGCGTCGATTATTGTGGTGCACAGAATTATCAAGTCATAGATACATTTGTTGACGCTGTATCTGCAAAGGACCTGGAGCGCCCTGAGATGATGCGGATGATACAAGCAGCCAAAGAAAATAAGATCGATGTAATCGTTGCTCTTAAGCTCGATCGAATCAGCAGGGTGCCACGAGACTTTTACAATTTAATTGAGGAGCTTGAGCTATATAAAACGGGGGTTGTAGTTGTGGAAGATCAGTGGGATACAACAACACCTGTCGGTAGGATGCTTGTTGGTATTCTCATTCAGTTCGCTGCATTTGAACGCGAAATAGGAATAGAAAGAACTAAGGCTGCGACAAAGCAAAGGGCATTAGACGGAAAGCCAGGCGGGGGCGTCCCCCCTCTAGGATACGATCGTGTCAAAAAAGAGTTTCACACCAATTCCACAGAAGCAAAAATAATCAAACGAATATTCAGAGAGTATTTGTCAGGAATTGGACCAAAACGTATTGCCGATGCTCTCAATAAAGATGGATTCAGAAATAAAAAGCACTACAACCCTGATGGTACCTTTAGAAATGGTGGAAGAAAGTTCACTGAAAAACACATCCACAACTTCATTACAAACTGTCTTTATTGCGGAAGAATTCACTTCAAAGGTGAGATGCTCCCTGGAAACCATGATGCGATTGTCTCAGAGAAAGACTGGAATGATGCTCAAGAAGTCGTTGCACTCAATCGTGATAAAAGGAATCTCGGGAATACGAAAAGAGATCAATTTGTTTTAGCTGGACTTTTAACTTGCGGGATTTGTGGAGATATCGTTAGTGCTACCGCTGGAACCGGTAAGCAAAAAAAGAAATACACATACTACCAATGCCTTAGCGCAAGGGCTCCAGAGGGTAAACGGAATGACTGCAATTTTCAATCAATCCCAACAGAGCAGCTTGAGAATGTTGTCGCAGGGATGATCAAAGAAATTGCCAATACTGAGGGTTTCCTTAAGGCCATTGAGGAAGAGTTTATTGCAACATCAACAGCCAAGGAATTAGAAGGCCTCAAGAATGATCTGAAGAATACTAACAGACAGATTAGCAACACAGAGATGAAGATAAAAAATCTAATTGATGTAATTGCTAATGGCTCGCTGGATGATACATCACCAATCGAAGAAGAGCTCGGCTCCCTAAATACTCTCAAGCAAGGAAAAGCGGCTTATCGAGATAACCTGGTCCAGGAGATATCGCAGAAAGAATCTCCAGCGCCTAACGCTGATACCCTTATGACGATCTATAAAGAATTCGATGAGCTGTGGGATACTTTTACAAAATCTGAACGTCGAAAAGTACTTAATCTGTTAATTGATGGGATTGAAATCAACTACCCTAAAGGTAGTGATAAAGGTGAGGTAATATTGTACTTATACAACGAACCCCCGATAAAATCATTATATGAAATTACCGAGGGTTCGCATGTTTACCTCTGTATGCTCCGGAGGAGAGATTTGAACTCCCGACCTGGTGATTAACAGTCACTCGCTCTACCGCTGAGCTACTCCGGAATTATCATAAAAGCCCGCGAAGATAATCTACGTCCTATGGGCTGTCAACCGCTTAAAGCGAAATTCTATCAAAATAAGGTTTCAAGGAATCGTACGATTCCTGCAAGCCCTGAACCAACACCTTGGCATGACCCGTTACAGGCATAAAATTGGTATCCCCAGCCCAACGTGGTACAATATGAAAATGAATATGCTCGGCGATACCTGCTCCAGCTATGGCACCTTCATTCAAACCTAGATTAAATCCTTCAGCTCTGAATTCTTCACGGAGAATTTTCATGCTCTCCTGAGCGAGCTGCATAATTTCCGTTAAGGTGCTGGCAGGCAAAGATTCCATAAGGTGCGTGTGCTCATAGGGAGCAATCATGATATGACCGTTGTTGTAGGGATACAGATTCATCAGTATACAGCAGCGCTCGCCACGATACAGGAGCAGATCCTCACGATCAGTCTTATTTTTCGGCTTATCGCAAAATATGCAGCCCTCCTGTTTGATGGACCGGATATATTCCATACGCCAGGGTGCCCACAGTTTTGGTGTATTGTCTGAATTGGACATATCTATCATTTTCAGTTAGGTGTTAGAAGTTGGAAGTTAGGAAAAGTCGCTAACTCCTAACCCCTAACACCTATCATCTAACTCTCTATTCCTCTTCTTTGGCAGCTTCAAGAGCAGCGATCAACTTGCTCTCTTCATCCTTGGGCAACTCGGCATAATGCGAGAATTTCTGCTTATGCGAAGCCTTTCCCTGAGTAAGAGAACGCAAGGTTGAAGCATACTTAAAGAGATTTGCATGTGGAATTTTAGCCTTAAGAACCTGATAATGACCCTCGGCATCCATTCCCAGAATGCGACCACGCTTGGCAGTCAGATCACCCATAACATCACCCATGTATTCTTCAGGGACCCGAACTTCAACATCAAAGATGGGTTCTAACAGGGTTGGTTTAGCCTGCTTACATGCATCACGGAAGGCCCCTTTTCCGGCAATCTGGAATGCAATATCCTTGGAATCAACTGGATGCATTTTTCCATCATAGAAAGTTGCTTTCACATCTACAATGGGGAAACCAGCTATGAAGCCTTCTTGGGAAGCAGCAATAATTCCCTTTTCCACAGATGGTACAAAAACACGGTCCACATTTTGTCCAACCAGAGTCATTTCAAATACAATTCCCTCGCCTCGTGGCAATGGGGCGACTCTCAGCATCACTTCAGCAAACTGACCTGCGCCACCTGACTGTTTCTTATGGCGATATCTCGCCTCAGCAGTGCCCTTGATAGTTTCACGATAAGCGATCTTTGGTTCAACCAGCTCAATCTGTACTTTGAAGCGCTCTTTCAGCTTTTCAAAAGCCACATTTATCTGCAGCTCACCTTGTCCTGAAAGGACAGTCTGGTGAAGTTCAGAATCCACCTCGTAAAGCAGCGTAGGATCTTCTTCATGCAATAATGTGAGACCGGCACTAATTTTATCTTCTTCACCTTTAACCAGGGAGATGACAGCAAACTGGATATTTGGTCCTGGAAATTCTGTGGCCTTCAAGGTCACAGGTTTCTTAGGATGAGAAAGTGTATCCCCAGTATGTGAGATTTTTAACTTAACTGTTGCACCAATATCTCCTGCATTGATAGCATGAACTTCATCTCTATCATGACCATTAATAGAATAAACATGACCGAGACGTTCGCTGCCACTTCTATTGGGATTGGTCAGGTCCATACCTGAGGTGATCTGCCCGGCATAGACTCGGAAAAGACTCAATTCACCGACGTGGGCTTCACTCATAGTCTTAAAGATCAGCGCAGCGGTATCTTTGGGATCATCAGCATGCAATTCAGTTCCATCTTCTGCTATAGCAGCTGGCATATCAGCCGGTGATGGATAATATTTCTGAATCAGCTCCATTAACCGTGAGGCACCAGTGTTTGATATGGCAGCCGTACAAAACACGGGAAAGATTTGCTTATGTATGATGGCTTCGCGTAGACCATGGCGTAAATCATCTTCTGACAATTCACCTTGATCAAAATATTTTTCCATCAAAGCTTCATCAGATTCGGCGACCTGTTCAACAAGCTCAGTGTACATGGTCTCGACTTCATCAGCAACTGCTTCAGGAAGATCTTCCATGGTGTATTTTCCACTGTCATCTTTGAAAACCAGTGTCTTTTTGCGGATAATGTCCACAATTTTATTGAAGCCAATGCCTTCGTTGACAGGCAGCTGCAATGCGGTGACATGGTTGCCATAATTCTCTTTAATGCGGTCAAAAGCTTTGTGAAAGTCAGAATGTTCCTTATCCAGCCCGGTAACAACAAAGGTACGAGGAATGTGGTAATCATTGCTATAATTCCACATATTTTCGGTGCCCATTTCGGGACCATGAGTTCCATCAACAACAATAAGACTCGTATCGGCAACCCGTACAGCACTTAAAGCATCCCCAACAAAATCAGTAAACCCTGGTGTATCTAAAATGTTTAATTTTGTTTCTTGCCATTCAATGGTCATCAATGATGTACCCACTGAACACTGACGTTCGATTTCTTCTGGACGATAGTCAGATTTTGTGTTTCCTTCTGCAATGGTCCCCATCCGTGTGGTTAAACCTGCAGAGTGCAGCATTGCTTCTGTCAAGGTGGTCTTACCTGACGAAGCGTGGCCGACAATGGCAACGTTTCGGATATCCTTTGTCAAATAATCTTTCATTCTCAACTCCTCGATAATGTTAAGCGTATATAATTAAATTTCTCACACCACGAGAGATGGCATGAAAACTGGTTTTTTTTTGGTTGCAGAGAAGCATATATAATTAAAATTCAGCTCAAATAATGAGCCTCCAAAAATCTCTATAATTTGAGGATTCGCAAGACATTTTTTAGCCCTCATATTCGGGTATCCATAACGGGTTGTGACCAGCTTAGCAGGTAAAACAAATGGCGAATTATGCTCATGCTCCAACTGGGTTCTCAGCCACTTCTGCTGGATTACCCGTATATCGTCCCACAATAAATGTGACGTCATCCTCGAAAGAAGATTTGCGGTTAAATTTTTCAATTTTCTCCAGGAGCTGGCTGGCGATGGAACTGACATCCTGATCGAGGTGATCCTGAATGACTGAGATAAGACCGCGTTCGTCCAGTAACTGACCTGCACTACCAACTGTTTCTGTAATCCCATCTGTATACAAGAGCAACAGGTCATCATTTTGGAGCTTGATCTCACCCATTGTATAGGTGAATTCAGGATCAAATCCAAGAAGGGGACCTCCAGATTCCAGATGCTCCACGCTGCCATCCTTACGAAAGATGAGCGGAGCAGGATGACCAGCATTCACATAGCGAATAACACCCTCATCCACATCCATTTTTGAAAGGAAGAAGGTGATCTGCTCATCAAGCTCAGTTTCATTGGTTAAATATTTATTGAGGTTACTCATCAGAGTTGCCAGTGGCAGGTTCTTCTGAGTTTCGTTCAAATAAGCTGCATAAAAATTAGACATGATCAGAGCACCGGAAATTCCCTTGCCAACCACATCGCCTATACCAATGCTAAAAACATCTTCTGTTTTGCTGGAAAGATCATAGAAATCACCACTTATCTGCCGACAGGGAATATAGCGTAGATCAAAGGAAACTTCATCATGGACAGGAATCGTGTTTGGAAGCAGCGACTTTTGAATACTCTCGGCTTTAGCCATATCCTCACTCAAACCACTTTGCACATTGACATGCTTATCAATCTTATAACGCTCCATGAGCACTCCAGCCTGGGTGGCGATGGTCTGGAGAAAATCCAGATCATCCTCACTAAAAGCTGAGACACGATTCGATTCCAAATTCATGGCGCCATAAATCATAGAACCACCAGCAATGGGAACACACAGTTCAGAACGTGTATCGCTTCTGCCTGGCAGATATTCTTTTTCCCGTCGTACATCTGGAATGGAAATAGGATTTTTAGTGGCAATACAGCGACCAACGATGCCTCGCCCGATTTTCAGCTTCAGTGGGTTGAGTCGGCGACTATCATAGCCCCGTTGAAGAAATTTTTCAATATTCACACCTTCAGTTGAGGCGAGGAAAACCCCACAGGCATCATAGGGAACAATGGCATTCACTTCATCGAGAAGTAAATTAAAAATTGTGGTCGTATTTCTGGTAGCTGCCATTTTACTGGCAATCAGTGTCAGTGCTTCCTGCTTACGGGCTTCTAGCTTGATACGATGATATAGTTTCCGCTTTTCAAGTAATACAGCTATTTCATCCACCACAAAATTATAGAGGGTGCCTGAGCGTCTTGCCTGCATATCCATAGGCATCTTATCAAGGAGAATGAATCCAGCCAAGCGGTTATTCGCTTTCAAGGGGATGGCCCATTGGAACAATTTAAAACTACGATAATCCATAGCTGGCACTTTAAGAGGCTGGGTATGTAAATCGTTTACGCTGTATTTAACATTTAAAAGATGATGATTGGTTCCCATGAGTTTCTTAAGAATTTCATGTTCACTATCCAGGGTTAGACCATCAAGAAAAATGGGTTTAGGTGCGATTGAAGACTCGATTTTAAAAACGCCCTTGCGACGAACGAAGAGAGCCACAATGTCAGATTCAAAAAGATATTTCAAGGTATCTGGAACCATATCCAGCATCTCTCGATAGGTTTCTACCTTTTCAAGATCATCCAGAATATTTCTGAATTTCTCATTCCGTTCATAATAAGAAGAAGCAATGAGACGCAGGATAAGCTTACGCCCACGCGACCGAAGGGGTCTATAAAGATTGATGATGATGGTGGCGAAGACCACATTAGCCAGGATGGGATGTTCACCAAATCCCAGGAACTGATTTACCAAATACCCCAATATTGAAATGATGAATATTAAAGCCAGCGAAACCAGGAGTTCCTCACGTCTAAGCATGTTGCTCTCCCTGGTCAAACAACGTCTCTACCCTACCCCCGACTTCCTCAATCATGGATCTCAAAACAGGCAGGATACCAAGTTGAGACAGATCTTCATCAGCAAATATTCGGGAAAATGCGTAGTTCTGATGCGTGATAGGAATGAGTTTGTTAATGATAATGACCTGCTCTGATTTAATGCGGCAGGCGTCCCCTTTGAAATCACCCTTTTCATAGCGAATGGTGTATCCCAATTTTTCAGCGAGAGATTCAAATTCATCTCTTATACGTTCAGCCTTCATTTATAGCAATGAGTCCCTTTTCTCTTTTTCAAAACCATCAACGAGATCCTTGACTCGTTCAGTCTGTCCCCTGGGAATAATCAGCAGAGCGTCTTCAGTATCAATCACTACCAGATCATCTACACCTACGATGGCTACAGTTTTACCTTCAGCATATACCAGGTTGTTCTCTGCACTATGGAAAATCACTTCACCCCTGGAGACATTTCTATCCTTATCCTTCTCTCGCATTTCATGAACAGCATCCCATGAGCCTACATCATTCCAGGAAAAATCAACCCTAACCACATAGACATTTCGGGCTTTCTCCATAACGCCATAATCGATTGATATACTTCTCAGAGTAGCCCATTCGACAGTTAGCACTGAATCCCAGACAGGTTTGCCGATGGCACCCTTAATATTATCGAGGCTGTCCCAGATTTCTGGTAGATAATCCTGAAAACTTTGCAGAATACAACCAACCTCCCACACGAACATGCCACTATTCCATAAGAAGTCACCACTTCCCACAAATAACTGGGCCGTTTTATAGTCAGGTTTTTCAGCAAAAGCCTTGACTGCATATACTGGTTCATCGGGGTTTGTGCGATCATGGAACTGAATATAGCCATATCCAGTAGCGGGACGAGTTGGCACCACACCAAAAGTAACCAGCCCTTTCATGCGCCCAGCCACTTTAATTCCCTGGCGGATATAATCTGAAAAAGAGTCAACATCTTGTATAAAATGATCTGCGGGAAAGACACCCATGACGGCATCAGGGTCACGATGTTGAATGATAATTGCAGCCAAGCCAATGGCTGGGGCCGTATTCTTCCCTTCTGGTTCAATCAGAATATTGTTCTCTGGCAATTCAGGACATTCATTTCGAATAGCTTGTTCCTGCTCAGAATTAGTGATGATAAGGATGTGATCCGTTTCAGTTAAATTCTTAAGCCGATCAAGGGTCATGCGGAGCATACTTTCATCCCCTGCGATGGGCAGAAGTTGTTTTGGAGTGGCACGACGGCTCTGTGGCCAGAATCGCTTACCAACGCCACCTGCCATTATGACTGCATAGAAAGACATATCTCCTCTTTTCTCCTAATTACGATAAAGTCTGGATAATGATAAATGACCTTTAAAAACTAATTGCGCAGGTCCCTTTAACCAATACTGATCTCCACGATAATCTACTTCCAGATCTCCCCCTGGAAAGGAGAGTTGAATTGGCCATTCAATATTCCACTTCTCTCGTGCGAAAATCGCAGTAGCAGCTGCACCCGTTCCACAGGCCAGAGTTTCCATATTCACACCCCGTTCCCAGGTTCTGACCCTGACAGTTTCGGAGGATTTCTCCACAATATTCACATTGATGCCCTGTGGGTGTGCTGCATGGGAATTCATTTCTCTACCCAGAGGATCAAGATCCTCTGAAACTATATCTGATACGGGAATGACCAAATGGGGAACGCCAGTATCAATAAATCCACACCCTGTTTGGGGAATTTCCCAATCTAGTAGTTGCCCATTGACGATAATTTCCACGTCTATCAGATCATCTTGAATGTTGAAATGATGAATCCCATCATCCGCCAAAAAAGTTCCTGAGGATTTTACCCGACCCATCAATTCAGCAAATCTCACCAAACAGCGCGCGCCATTCCCACACATTTCGCCCCGCGAACCGTCTGCATTATAATAATTCATTTGAAAATCCGCTGTCTGATGCGCCTTGAGAAGCAATACGCCATCTGCACCAATTCCAAAACGCCGATCACAAATATCTATAATTTGCTGTGCCGCAAGTTTTAATTCACCCTTCCAGCTTTCAAAAACAACAAAATCATTGCCTGCCCCAACGTACTTATAAAAATCAATAGTGTTACTCATGCAATATCCAGATCCCCAGATCAGTTTCCCAACGAGCCCTGACCTTTATCTCGTCTGGATAAAACCAGTAGGGTTCAGATTTTGCCGCCGGACCCATGCCACCACTCATATAGCGACCGTCACCATTTTCATCAATAAAGGCAACCAGTGCATAAGTTTGGGCCGGTAAGTCATCAATGATGATTGCTTCTCCCGGCTTAAGTTTGAATGATCGATCAATGTCCCTGCCTGTCAAGCGACACTCCAGGACGTGTACTCCCATTTGTAAAAGCTTAACACTACCCAATGAATCAAGATTAACGGTCTTTAGAACTCCTGTCATGAGACTATCAAGATCATAGCCGTTCAGGGCTGCATAGATATGTTGTGTATCTATTTGCCACTGGTATGTTTTTCCATCCTCCAAAGATGTGTCGGGTGCAAAAGTCCAGACCATGGTATTCAGTTTATCCAAAGACCCAAATATTCTCACTGAATCCACTTCCTGATCCACAATAGTGAAAGCAGTATCAGATTTAAAGAGTACCGGTAGATTGGACTCCAGGCGAATTCTAAAGTCGTCGGTCTTGTCTTCATCCCACCAATTCACCTTTATTGTCCCCAGAGCCAGGGTGTCAAAAGTGGAGTTAGAGTTTGTAGTGAGTGTATCCGAATTGAGTTCGAACCCGCTGGTATCCTGAAAGTTGTGAATCCAAATCTGGGTACTATCCATCAAAGGACTGGCCAGATCCAGATGCATGGCAAAATTATCATCTTCTACCAATGAACCTCCCAGGATGGGCGTCTTTACATTATTGATAAATACATCAATAGATTCAAGACTCTCGCGGGTGACCATGCGGTTTGCCCTGATCTCTAAGAATTGTTCACCGAGCTGAGAAACACCCAGTAGTTTCAGACTTTCCAGGGGTATAACCTGAGGCCATATTTTATGTTGGTCCAGTACACTATCTGATCTCGCCCAAACCGAAGCAACTTCAGGTCGACCAAAATAATCATCCCCATCGATCAACTTATTCTGGTTTCTATCCCAATGGTAAAACAGCATATAGGATCGCTCAGCCAGATAAGGCAATTCAAAATGACCAGCGTCATCAGGCTGAAAAACATAGTCAGCTTCTAGTTGCCGTAAATCAGAGAGGTCAGTATCAAACTGACGATAGAGTAGCAGATCACCATTTTTCTTAATATCAGCGGAACCAGAAATAGTTCCGGTCAATCTGCCTGCATTTAAATCATCACCTGTGCTGAAGGCCATAACATAGGTGGCTGCAAGTCCGTTGCCTCGCAAATCCTGGGCACCTTTATCCAATGTAAGGAGATAAGTTTCGTTGGAGTCAAGCGGCTGGCTAAAATGAATCTTAAGCCAGGTCCAACTTGATTTAATTTCATATTCGCCTGGAGGTCGCGGCCAAATTTGAAGCGAGGACTCAAAAGTTGATTTTTTCATTTGTTCATTGAATTTGATCAAGATATCAGTATTCCGATCCACTTGGACTGACTCATTTTCCGGCAAGCTAAAGACGATAAGAGGCGCTTCCTTGTCTTCAGGACCACCTGTGATCGCTCGTTCATTTGCGCAAGTCAAAATGATAAATAACAATAGGCCAGAAAAAAGAAAAGCTGTGATGGATCTAGGCATTCTCTTGCTCCAGGGTGTAGGGTATTGCATCGCCAAGCGTCATTGAATTCGGTTGTAAATGCGTCGTATATATAACCAATTCTACACCGCTTTCAATTGAAGCCTGAAGTGCCCTGGCAAATTCCGGGTCTCGCCCCCAATGTGGTTCGAAAGATAAGGCATCTGAGCGTTGAATAATAAATAAGACCGCTGCTGAGCGTTCTGGCGTGATTGAATCAGCAAGATGAAGCACGTGTTTACGCCCCCTTGAGGTTACCGCATCTGGAAACCTGGCTACGCCTTCCTCAACCAGTGTGGCTGACTTGACTTCCAACAATTTCTCGTGGCCATCCCGTTCGAGTAAAAAATCAAATCTAGATTTACCAAAGGTGTATTCCTGCTGCTTCACTTTCCAACCTTTAAACTCTGGAATGAGTGAATTGTCCAGACAGTAGCGGGTAAATCGGTTGGGCAGTTGCGAATTAATAGAAATAAGCTCAGCGCCAGAATAGACCATAACCGTGGCAAATTTTGTTTTTCTATTTTCCCCAGATTTGGGTTCAACCAAAACCCGTGCGCCTGGAAAGAGCAATTCTTTTAGACGACCTGGATCAGGAACATGTGAATCAACCACCTCTCCATCAATTTTCACCTTTGAAAGAAAACGATTGGGTCGGGCTACAAACTCAGCTTCAATCAATTGTGGTGTGAGGGGCATCTCCATACTATTTGTTGACCTCCGCTCGCTTCAAATTATATCTGGCGAAAAACTCCTGCTTAAATGCTGAAAAATTCCCATCTAATATTGATTTACGCATTGCAGCCATCAACTCATGATAGAAATGGATATTGTGAATACTGGCAAGACGATAAACCAACAGTTCGTTTGCTTTAAAAAGATGTCTAAGATAAGCCCGGCTAAAATTCTGGCAACTATAGCAATCGCAGTCTGCATCCAGCGGGATGTGGGCAGCTTTCTCCCGGGCAGCTTTTAGTGAAACAGGACCATCCCAGGTATACATAATTCCATGTCGAGCATTCCTGGTAGGCAGCACACAATCAAACATATCTATCCCCAGATTCACTGCTTCAACAAGATCCTCAGGTTTTCCGACTCCCATTAGATAGCGAGGTTGATCCTGGGGAAGAATATCTGTCACCACATCGGTGATTCCGTACATATCATCCTTGGGTTCTCCCACGCTCAAACCACCTATGGCGTATCCATCAAAACCCATCTCCACCAGCGCTTTTGCACTCTCCTGACGTAAGTCGGGATATACACTACCCTGGACAATACCAAAGAGCTGTTGTTGATGACCATACCTGGCTTGGGTGGAGCGGAAATAATCCAGACTTCGCTGTTCCCAACGGTGCGTAAGCTGCATGGAGGTTTTAGCCTGCTGGATAGTTGCTGGATAGGATGTACACTCATCAAAGGCCATGACAATATCAGAGCCCAGAACCCTTTGAATATCCATACTAATCTCCGGACTCAGCTTATGCTTGGATCCATCCAGACGTGATTGGAATACCACTCCCTCTTCTGTGATTTTGTTGAGTTGCCCGAGAGAGAAGACTTGATAACCGCCACTATCTGTTAAAATGGGTCCGCTCCAACTCATAAACTTATGCAGGCCACCGGCTGATTCCATGATCTCCATACCAGGGCGTAGCAATAAATGATAGGTATTGCCCAGGATTATTTGGGATCCTGTTTCAACAAGATCCACTGGCGATAATGATTTTACCGAGCCAGCCGTACCCACAGGCATGAACACCGGAGTGTTCATTGAACCGTGATCTGTCTGAATGCGACCTGCCCGCGCTTTGGTGTCAGGACAAGTGATTAAAGCTTCCATTTTCATGATGAATGCATCAGCTCTTTATAATATTTTGATTAGAATAGTTCATCGACCGCGGCACTTAAACTCCGTACAGGAACAATTGAAAGCCCCAGATCTGTAAGGCCTTTATGCTCTCCATAAGGAAGAATAATGCGATTAAAACCAAGTTTCTTTGCTTCCTCTACTCGTCTTCTGATTTGTCCCACATTGCGTACCTCACCGCCGAGACCGACTTCACCAATGATGAGTGCTCCTGCATCTATCACGCGATTCTTAAGGCTGGAAATAATGGCAATAGCCACTCCCAGATCTGCCGCAGGTTCTGCAATTTTCAATCCACTTACGACATTTATGAAGACATCTTGAGTGCCCAGTTGAAATCCTGCCCGACGTTCCAAAACCGCCAGGAGCATCTGGAGCCTTCTCAGGTCAAAGCCTGTAACATTACGCTGGGGGTTACCATATGAAGCACTGGCCACCAGAGCCTGAACTTCCAGAAAAAAAGTACGACTACCCTCCTGGCTGGTCACAACAACCGTTCCGCTCACATCTGAATGACGTTGAGAGAGAAATAATTTGGCAGGATTTTCGACCGGAATGAGCCCTTCCCTGGCCATTTCATACACACCCAATTCATTGGTTGAGCCAAATCGATTTTTAGCTGCTCGCAAGAGTCTGACCTGGGTTTGACGATCCCCTTCCAGATAGAGTACGGTATCAACAAGGTGCTCCAGCATTTTAGGACCGGCGAGATAGCCATCCTTAGTGATATGCCCCACCAAAATGATGCAAACATTCATTTCCTTGGCAATTCGCAGCAGTTGAGCGGCACTTTCCCGAACCTGACTGATACTACCCGGTAGGTTTTCACCCGCTTCGGAATAGGCAGTCTGGATTGAGTCAACGATGACAACTGCCGGTTTAAGTTCACCGATGCTCCGGGCAATATTTTCAACAATAGAATCATTGGCGAACATGAGTTTTTCAGCTTTTACACCGAGACGATCTGCCCGCATGGCGAGTTGCTCGCCACTTTCTTCACCGGAAAAGTACAAAACAGAGTGACCAGATCTGGCCATGAGTCCACTTAGCTGTAGGAGCAGGGTTGATTTTCCGATTCCAGGCTGGCCTCCGAAAAGAATAATGCTACCCTTGACGAGCCCTCCACCAACTACTGAATCAAACTCTGATTGAGTGGTTTTAATGCGGTTTTCAACATCGCGATTAATTTTGTCGAGGGGTTTTAATTCTGCTCTCTGGCCACTGGATGAAACTTTGAGTTTTGATTGCTTAAACTCCTTAACAGTTTCCCAGGCACCGCAACTACCACACCTTCCAACCCATTTAGGATGTTCGGCACCACAGTCGTCACAGACATATACAGTCTTACTTTTGGCCATATTCTTTTTTTCTGACTTTCTTTAAAAAACGAGGGTTGCTACAGCGTAATCATTGACCAGGATAATGGTGGCGGAAATCACAAAAGCCTGGATCGCAGCTCGACCTACTCCACTGGCCCCCCGAGTGGCTTTCAAACCAACCCAGCAACTGATCAATCCGACTGAGATGCCAAAGCTTAAAGCTTTTGCCAAACCTGGTATAACGTCTTCAGTAACTACGAATACAGATTGAAATGAGTTAAAAAACATGGTGACGCTGATATTAAAAAATGCATCACCAATCAGAGCCGCAGTAAAAAGAGCAATAATGTCAGCAACCACAACCAATAAAGGCATCATGATAATCATAGCCACCACTCGTGGTGCTACCAGATGACGAATTGGATCAATGGCCATGACTTCAAGAGCATCAATTTGCTCTGTGACCTTCATGGTGGCTAACTCAGCGCCAATGGAAGAGCCGTTGCGTCCGGCCAGTACCAGAGCCGTGAGAACTGGTCCCATTTCAGATAAAATCCCGACAGCAACGATCTGCCCAAAAAAGCGTGGTGGAAGTGTGTCTTCCAATTGGTAGGCACCCTGCCAACCGGCCACGGCACCTGCAAAAACAGCGATGACGCTCACCAGAGGAAGTGCCTTAACTCCCAGTCGAAAAAGTTGTTCATTGTAAAGGATTCGGTCTTGATGAAAGTACCGGACACTTTTTAAAGCCTGCCAAAATAAGATGAAGACTTCACCAATATTTGCGACCAGCCCAATAGTTTCCCGGCCAAGCAGCCGAATCAATTTTAGCATTAAAAATCCAAACCAAGCGACCAGATATGCTGACGATTATCCCAGTAGCCTTCTTCAGACATGTCAAATGCCATATCATAGCGGAGTACAAAAATGCCCAGATTCATGCGCATTCCAAATCCAGTGCCCCAATAGCTGTTATTCTGATCCTCAAAAAGGGCTTCGCCAACGCTGAGACCATCAATTTGCTGCGCATTCCAGGTTTTCACCCAATCGCTGAATAACTCTCCCCTGACATTTCCAATAACCATCGAAATAGGCCATTTTACTGAGAGATATTCAATAAATGGAAATCGAAATTCTGCATTCAAGGCGGCATAGTGATTTCCTGTGTATGCAAAATATGGCACACCGCGAATTGGTACGACATACTCAGAAAAATACAGATCTTCATAATTTGAGAGATAATCGATGTAACCATTATCCAATCTGTAATTAATCCAATTAGCCATTCCACCTGCTAAAAATGTTTCAGGCTTTTTACCATGACTACTGGCTGCAGATGCTCTCACAGCAAAGGAGTACTCGCGTGCAATTTTGAAATATTTGCGAATGTCTGTTCTCATTGTAGCAAATTGTCGCGATGAGTTTGGCATATCGGGTGAGAAACGGAAGCTTGTTTCCATTCTCCAACCAGATATGGGATACAGACTGCCGTACAAGACATTATCAAAACTCAATTTAACTTCTGGAAGTACATAAGTTTGATTCGTTGAGAACACGGCATTATCGCGATCCTCGTATATATCAAGGTAGCTCACGCTCTGGTAGATATTCAACCAGTTCAGACTGGATTCAAAACGAGAATATTTCGAGAAGGGATAATCAACACCAAAGACAGATCCGTATTTCCTGAAGTGCCATAGGGTTAAATAATAATCTGGAGAAATGCTCACATAATCATCCGGTAGATTATACAACATGATATGCAAATTGGCTCTGTTGGGTAGATAGTCATAACCCAACATCAGGTCTGAGTTATCCAGATTCCTGTACAATTCAAAACCAAATTGAATCTGGTGATTTCCCATTATATCAGAAAAAACCATTAATGCATTACCCTGTACGCCAAAAAAGTTGGAGTAACCTGCCTGAGCGTCAACCAGATCTACAGTAAAACGGGTTTTGTACTTATTAACTTCGTAAGCACCCGTACTGTCTATAGTATTCAGCACGATAGGCTCAGGAATAGCTGTAGTACTTTTTGCTTCAGCAAATTGATTATTATAAGCAAACACATGGGACTCAAAGGGGTTAACAATTCGTTTTTTGGGTTCCGGCACGCTGTCGGTATAGGTGAGATCCAGCTGAATGTTCTTCCGCTTCAAATAATTTGAAAATGATGGTGTACTTGTCTGATTGCTAAATTCGAGGGGATTATTCATGGTAAAAATATCCCATCCGCCCTTTTCATAACCAGCAAATACAAGCCTGGAATCATCCTTGCTCCAGCTTATCTGGAAAATACCAGTCATAATATCTGTTACAGGGGTTTCAAGACCTGTTTCAAAATCATGGAAGTAGATATTCCAAATTCCACTTCGATCAGAAGTATAAGCCAGCTTGGAACTGGTGTTGGCATAGCTAGGAGAGTCCTCACTACCAAGTGTGTTGGTGATCCGTTTGATATGACCAGATTCAAGGTTCAAGGTGTAAATATCTGTCGAGCGAAAATCATGATTCTTGAGAATATCACGTGCCTGGGGAGAGTCAGGCGAAATGAGTCCCGTGAGCAACGAGTTACCGCGGTCAGAAACAAAAGCCAACTCTTTCCCGTCAGGTGACCAGGTTGGACGAGTATCAGAGAATAAATCTCGAGTAAGTTGAGTGACTTCTTTGGTCTCAATTGAGAAAAGAAACAGGTCACTGGCACCATCATTCAAGCCAGAGAATACGACTGATTTTCCATCTGGCGACCAACTCGCCGTGAAAATTCCGTCCAGACCCAGTTTATGAATACGGCGTGTTTCTTTTTCAGTATCAAAGAATATTAGCGCATCCTCATTACCAGATTTGGCTGAAAAT
>JABIFG010000110.1 GCA_018650795.1 Fidelibacterota bacterium | reverse complement strand
GCCGTCCCCATGCAGTCCCAACCTGCTTTCATCAGCGAAAAAGAGATTTATGATCACATCGCCTATTTAGCCTCAGATGAGCTGGAAGGCCGCAAGCCCGGGACTCCCACGGGTGATCAGGCGGCAGAGTATATAGCAGATCATTTCAGACAACTTGGTCTCGAACTCCTTGGAGAAGATGGTAAGCAATATTTTGATGTTGTTACCTCAGTTACTCTCGGTCCTAACAACAGTTTCAGTGCTCCCGGGGTTGAAGGTATTAGCGGAGAAAACTACACGCCTACGGCTTTTTCATCAAGTGTGAGTCTTGAAGCAGGTGTGGTATTTGTTGGTTACGGTTTTGAAATTGAATCTGACACATTGAGTTGGGACGATTATACTGATGTTGACGTAAAAGACAAGTGGGTCATGGTTTTAAGAGGTACTCCTGAAAACGAAGCGGCTTCCAGTAAATTTGATAAATACTCTTCGCTTCGTCACAAACTATTGGTTGCCCGTGATCATGGTGCCGCCGGTGTTCTATATGTGAGTGGGAGTAAATTTGATGCTAAAGATGAACTTATTGAGCTTCGAATTGAACGTAACCTCTCACAGGCCACCCTCCCAGTACTGCATGCCAAAAGGGAAATAGCTGACCAGCTACTGGCCACATCTTCAAAAACCATAGCAGACCTTGAGACAAAATTGGATACAGATTTGAAACCTGCCAGTCTGGAATTAGATATTGTACTTTCAGCTACTACTGAAATTGTCCAGGAGGAAGTCACAACTCAAAATGTGATTGCCCTCCTCCCTGGTTCTGATGCAGTACTAAAAGATGAATATATTGTCGTCGGCGCTCACTATGATCACCTCGGCTGGGGAGGCAAGGGTTCAGGTTCCCGAAAGCCAGATACTTCAGCAGTCCATAATGGCGCTGATGATAACGCCTCAGGAGTCGCCGCAGTTCTTGAAATAGCTGAGAGATTGGCTCTGGGCAAAGCTACTCCCAAAAGAAGCATCTTATTTATGGCTTTTGGTGCTGAAGAAATGGGACTTATCGGATCCAAATTTTTCACTTCAAACCCCCTCATTGATAAGACCCAGATCAAGCAAATGTTTAATCTCGATATGGTGGGACGGCTCAACCCCATGAAACCCTCACTCACGGTTGGTGGAACTGGGACTGGATTGGGAGTTGAAGAATTTCTTCTGGATCATGCCATCGATCGTGAATTTAAATTGTCTACTACTCCAGATGGATTTGGTCCTTCGGATCATGCTGCCTTCTATGTTGAAGATATACCCGTCTTATTCTTCTTTACCGGGATCACTGAAGAATACCACACTCCGGCTGATGATATTGAGACGATTAATATTTCAGGTGAAAAAGCTATTGCTGATTATGCTTATGACCTGATTGAAGATTTGAGCTCCAGACAGGAAACTTTCATGTTTCAGGAAGCAGGTCCTAAAGGTCCGCCAAAGGGTGGCAAACGTGGTAAGGTTAAAATGGGTATCATTCCAGATTTTGCTGCTGCAGATGCTAATGGTTTCCTTCTAGGCGGTGTGGTTCCCGGCGGACCAGCAGCGATTGCCGGCATGCAATCTGGCGATGTTATGATAGCTCTGGAAGGTCTTTCAGTAATGAATATCTACGATTATATGAGTCGTATGGCAGAAGTTAAGCCTGGACAACGGGTTAGCGTGGAAGTCATGCGCGGTGATGAAAAATTAATCCTCATAGTACAACTTTAAGGATATCTCAATGTCAAACAACACTAAGCAACAAGCCTGGCTACTCTGGATACTGGCTGTTATCATTACGCTGTCTTCTGTGGTTTATCAGAGAAAAACAGGTCCTACTTACCCGGTGACGGGCGAAATCAATATCAATGATAAATCGGTAAGCTATCACCTCTTGCGCTCGCAGAATACTGGAGAGAATGCTGAAATTGATCTGGGTGCTTCAAAACCAGAATTCAACGCCACATTGAAATGGAAACGCTACAAGAGCAATGATGAATGGCGGCTGACCCCATTTATGATGGTGGATGGACATTTAAAGGCCTACCTCCCTTCACAGCCCCCTGCCGGCAAAATTATCTATGAAGTGAACCTGGTAACGGCAGGTGGAAAATCAATCCCGTTGACCGATGCGCCTGTCATCATCCGCTTTAAAGGTGCTGTACCAGCTGGCGTCCTGATTCCACACATCCTATTCATGTTTTCAGCCATGCTCATGGCAACTCGCACAGGAATGGCAGCCTGGGTTGAAAGTCCAGCCACACTGAGATATACACTTCTCACGGGTACATTCCTCATGCTGGGTGGGTTGATTCTGGGACCGATTGTTCAAAAGTATGCATTCGATGCCTATTGGACAGGATGGCCCTGGGGAACGGATCTGACCGATAATAAAACGGCGGTTGCTTTTCTTTCATGGATCCTGGCTGCCTGGAGACAGCACAAAACCGGCAATGCCAAAGCCTGGATTATCTCAGCCGCTGTGATAACCCTGGCGGTTTATCTCATCCCCCATAGTGCTTTTGGCTCAGAATTGGATTATACGCAGATCGAGCAATAAATTTGTAATCTAGGCTGGGATTCAAATCCCAGCCTAGAAGATTCAAATCCCAGTTTGGAAAATTCAACTCTCCAATGAGAACCTTCTCTGATGGTTGAGGTGTTATGCTGAGTTTATCGAAGTGCT
>JABIFG010000109.1 GCA_018650795.1 Fidelibacterota bacterium | reverse complement strand
TCCCCTTGAATCTCATCCAGTAAGATCTCGAAGGCAAGAGCCGTTTGTGTTTCAGTCATTTCACTATTTACGCCACGATCACTATCAACCATTTTGTAGATCTCTTTGAGTGATGTGAGTGCTTGATTGTATGATTTCATGTTGCTTCTCCGTTTGTAATAGATGAGGGCTATTGCCTAACCCTTGATACGTATCCTATACATCTATCCTCACAAGTCAACACTTTTCTTTACTTTATTTACTTTATTTATTATTCTATCTTACAGGCACAGATACCCTCTCTTCCCTCTATGGATAACCAACAGGCTACGCATAGATGCTGACCAAGCAATTGACAGGTACTAAGTTCCTCTGTGCTTACTCCTCTTTCACAAGGTCGCACTTACTGAATGGGTCATTCTCCAGTAATCCCTCACAATATTTCTATTGATCCTATCTACTCTTAAATACTAAGGGTGAGATAGTTGGCATCCATACCGTAAGGCTTAGGACTCCATATATCGGTTTGACGGCTCAGTGGTTGGAACCGAAATTACTTTTTTGATGGTCTGGGATAATTTAGCCCTTCATCTATCGCGCATCAGTCGCGGGTGAACTTATGATAGAGGAGGGTTGCATAACGGATTAGTTATGGTAAGATTCTTCTATCAGGTTTCGGCACCCGATTTTAACCCTAGTAAGCGTACCAACCGCTGCTAGGGTTTTTCTATGTTATGGCTACAGCTATTTTTCGTCAAGCTCTTTCTTGTTACTCACCTAACGCTATGAATTCACTTACTGGCATATCAAGGATTTCAGCAATCGTCTTAATGGTGCTGGTGTTGACGTTTTCAGCCTTCTTAACGTGCGAGATCCACTGGCGCGACACTCCATATTCTTCAGCTAACCATTTGTGCGACTTTCCTCGCAGCGCTAATGCTACTCGAATGCTTTTTGATAAATCCATAATTACTCCTATTTAATACAATTAATTGTAACATAATCATAAAACAACGCAAACAAATATATTGACTTATATGTCAGTTTGCATTAGGATATATACAGGTAGGCTAGGTTTAGCGACTGAAAAGGTGTATCCCTGTACGCCCTGCCTAACCGTTTTATACAGGGCATTACTTAGGGAGTAATATGATGAAAAAAGAGATGGAGCAGGTCGAGGTATTCGCGAATGGTAATGATGCTATATCTATCGCACAGGGAGATGAATATCTGGAGACAAGGCAAATAGTCTGCATTTCTGCTGTTCAAGCTGAGATTGTGGCGAGCTGGATACTTGATATTGCTAAAGAGCTTGAAGACGATGCGTAAACCAATCCAGATAACCACAACAGGCAAAGGCGCATTAATAGCCCTTTGTGATGACGGGTCCATGTTCCGCATGACTTCACAAGGCTGGGATCAGTTAGATTCTATTCCGCAACCTGAAAAAACAAAGGCTGTCACTGTAAAGAGGTTTAAAGCGCCAACAGTGAGTGAAGTGGCTGACTACTGTGCAGAACGCTGTAATCATGTAGACGCTGGAGCATTTGTAGATCATTACTCTGCCAACGGTTGGAAGCGTGGATCAACACCAATCAAGGATTGGAAGGCTTGCGTTAGAACATGGGAAAAAAACACTACATCTAAAATCCAGCCCACATTGCCAGCAGGCATTGCAAGACTGAAGGAGTTAGCTCGATGATTAGCGAGAGAGATATTAAGCGTGCCTCACGTTTGATTTTGAGGCTTCAGCTCAGGTTCCCAAATTCCTTTGCAGCTTTTAAAAGTGACACTGAAATGATGGACTTGATGGCTGAGGAATGGGCCATGGATCTACAATCGCTCAGTGATGAGGATATGCTTAGAGGGCTGGATAAAGTCAGAACTTCAGGCTCTACATTTTGCCCCTCCCTTCCTGAGTATATCGCTATGTGCAAGCCAGAGAAACGGGTAGGCGCTCATGCTCTGGATGCCTTGCCGCCTCCGGTTAAGGTTGTCAGTGATGAGCAAGCAGAGAAGAATATCGGTATTTTGAAAAAAATGATGTCAGGCGTGGGGAGAGTGTGATGAACGATTCAATGCAGCGAGTGCTAAACCAATTCAAGCTACACAAGAGCAAGGGGATAACCCATCAATGCTTCTATGCAGGCTTTGCTTTGAGATCGCGGATAGCTGA
>JABIFG010000108.1 GCA_018650795.1 Fidelibacterota bacterium | reverse complement strand
GGGTTACAGGGTCAGTTCTAACAATGAAGCATGCTATGCCGCCACACACAGCGCCCGACAACCGGAGATTGCTCTGAACTCTTTAGTTGGTGTTGGGGCAATGACTAAGACGAAAAAATCAATTGGGGGAGTGGTGGTGTCAGTTCTGGCTTTATGCGTAGTGAGAATGTTGCCTCTCAAGCTTGCTCAAAGCATCTTGTAATCGATTGACGGACTGAACCCCTTGCAATGTGATGGGATCACAACACTGCCGCTAAGAACCGCCCGACAGCCGACTAACGCACTGTGCCATTAGGTGAGTATTGATTATTTGATCTTAGCGGTCTCCATCAGCTATTATCGCTGGTTTAGAGCGGTTTGAGGTTTCAGTGCTTGTAACATACCGTAACAGACGTTAAAAAAGAGATGTGCTAGTCTAGAGTGGATAGACTGGATTGTGCGCTATATGGAAACCGTTTATCACACTACTTAACGATTACGTCTAATACGCTGTTAGCATTCTAAAAGGAAGAATTGATGAAAGAGCTAACTTTAACAAAACAAGAAGCAGACTCCTTGGTGATCAAACTTGAAAATGCCGGTTACGAAAAATATGAAAGAAAGAAGTACCATCGTTTTTCTAAAGGTAGAGCTGATTCAACCTATATCCATTATAGTCTTAATATAATCCGTTCTACGGTTAATACTGAAGCAGAATTAATTATAAAAAAAATATTTGGCGATCCAAATGGTAAAGCATCAGATTCTGAAGATAGCAGGTACTCATCTTGGTTCTTTAATGGGTATGTGGGTAAAAATGGTTCAATCGTTTATTGATGATCAGGCATCGAATTTTAAGAAATGTATAAAGTTGTTCGCTTCGATCGATTTTGCCGCGAGCAATCCCTCGTTCCGTTGGTCAGATTATGGCGGGCGTTATGTACGATAAAGGAACAAACAAGCTATGAAAACAAGTGAAGAATTGCAGGTTGAAATTAACTGTAGAAGCTGCAGATTGCCATGTCATGGCCTATAGAGGCTGAGTCATCTATTTCTGGATCAAATGTTATGCACTATAGGGTGTGAGAAATATAAATTTATATTACTATGCTGTGGCGTAGTTGGAGAATAAAATGCCTACATTTCTAGTATCAGCTAAAGATTATGCTTCAGAAAATGGATTGAGTGAAGGTGAGGTTATTGAAAAGATAAAAAATGCTACCCTTGATGGTAAAGAAGATGATGAATGCTGGAAAGTTCGGATTGATAAAGCAATAGTGCCACAAGATGAAAAAATTGATCCTGACCTTGTTAATCAGATGAAGTCACAAGGTATCTCTTTTCTTCTTACATTGTTGTTTGGACCAACAGGTGTTTTCTATTCCAATGCCATTGCAGCGTTAATGATTGTATTAATAACTTTAGGTCTTGCTGGTGGCGGATTTTGGATGGGCGCGATACTTATAATGTGGCCAGTATCTATGATAGCTGGTGCTATAGCAACTCAGAAATATAATAGTAAGGTAATGAGAGAATGGCGAATGCATAAAGAGGTTGTTAATGCTGCAGTAAACCAAGTAGCGCCTGAAGTTGAAGTAGATAGAGTTGAGCTACCACATGTGGATAATGAGAGTGATACAAAAGACTGCCCGTACTGTGCTGAAACTATCAAGAGAAAAGCTATCATCTGTCGTTATTGTGGAAAAGAGCTGGACTAAAATCTAGTTGAATGAATAATTAATGAGATCCCATGATTCTTATGCAGGAGCTGCAGTGATGGTGAGGGTGGTTCAAAGATTTAATTGCAATTGGTAATGCATAGTGACGATGCAGTACAAGCCTACATAGAGCGCCTATAACCAGAGAATGCGCTGGCTCCCTTAGGTTGGTGTTGGGTAAAGGCTAAGACGAAAAAATCAATTGTTGGTATGGTGGTGCCAGTTCTGGCTTACTGTATAGGAATGATGTCGCTCAAGCCCGCTCAAAGCGTCCTGTAACCGGAGAACGCTCTGAACCCCTTACACAGTGATGGGGTCACGATAGTGCCGCTCAGAACCGCTCTACTGCCGATTAACGCACCGATACCTTTGGAATCGGGATTGATCATTTGATCTTAGCGGCCTCCCCCATCAACTCCTCTATCTGCTGGGATAACTTCTCTGATTCCTTTTTCTCAAAGTCCAAGATACAGC
>JABIFG010000107.1 GCA_018650795.1 Fidelibacterota bacterium | reverse complement strand
TGCCCAGAGGGAGTATCGTTGTGATTGAATTTGATATTTCTTCACCGCTGATGAAATCGAATACGGTGGCAGCAACAAAACCGATATAGCCTAGATCAGATATGGTGAAGGAGATTCCCTGTTCATCAGAAAGAATCGCGTAATAATCCCACTCTTTGATCTTAAAAGCTGCTGCCTTAATACTTCCGCGATGATAGTCCAGTAGCATGTCTTTAGCCCACCCACGCTGGATCAGCTCACCTTGCTCATTAAGTAATTTTGATGATTCTTGAATTTCTTTCTGCATGGAGCCCCCTATAGAAAATTGATGTCAAATATGACCTATGGCTTGTCTTTTGACAACCTCTGTATCAATAGCTTATCGGATGGGTGTTAAATTTGGTCTGATTTTGAATCGTATTTGTTAAGCAATGCTATAAATCGTGGATGCTCACGGAGGGAATCATATTGAGGTGAAAGCTTTAACCAGGTGGTAGACAAATATCCCGGCATAGTCAATATCTTAGAATACAGATCGATAGCCTCGTCCTGCATACCGCAAATCATATATATCTCTGCCAGATCTTCCAGAGCTACTACTCCGGATATCCTGTCACGAGTCAACGACATTAAATCGACTTCCTTTTTACCCCACTCAATAGCTTCTTCGAATTTTCCAAGCTTGGCCAGAGAAACTCCTAACTCGCCATAAAATTCCCAATCCTTAGGATTCTCTTCGATGGCATTTTCGGCCTCCATTCTGGCAGTGTCAAAATAGCTTTGGGCCATTTCCTTTTTACCAGTCAATTCCAAGAGATTACCAATTGTCCAATATGAACCAAGTGTATCAGACATTTCTAGAGCCAGCCAGCCTTCAAAGTCCCGTGTGAATTCGGCATGCATCACTCTGACTTCCATCAAATCATTTGGGTCAAACTTAGCCATTAACTGCTCCAGGACTGCCTGTAGCTTTCCCAGGTCCCCTGATTGAGCAAGTTCAATATAGTATCTTCCTATTTCTGTTTCAGATTCATTGTCACTATGGATAGCTGACAATTGTCCCTGATACCGTTCGGATAGATCCCATTGGTGCATCATGTAGGCCATATCTCGTACCTGTCTCACCTTATTCCCATCATTGGGATCCAGGGAAACTGCTTGCTGCAAATTTTCCAGTGATTCGTCCCACTGACCAAGTCGTCTTTGAACAAATGCTTTTGCGGCCAGCAGGTCACTGTTATTGGGTTGGGATACCTGAGCGATGGAGAATTCTTCCAGAGCACGTTGATAATCTCGCGAACCGTAATAGTAGAAATACCCCTGGGCACGATGAGTTTCAGATGCGTTTGGATCGATTTCAATGGCCCTTGATAGCATCTTTTGAGCCTGTTCAAGACGAGTAGGTCTTGGATCTGCACCTGATCCATCAAAATAAGCAAACGCATGAATAGCGGCTAGCTTGGTATAAGGCAATAGAAAGTCAGGATCATGATCTAGGGCTTGCTCATAAAAGACGGCTATAGAGTCTCTTTCAAGAATGTCAGCATCCCACAGCAGTTCTCCTCTGACATATAGCTCCCAGGCTTTCTGATTTTCAGTGGGTTTGGTTTCAATATAGCGCTTTTCTTGAGGAGTGAGCTTAGCCTTTAAAGCTCTGGCAATCTTTTGGGCTACATCACTCTGGATGGCAAATATATCTGCATATTGTCGATCATAAGTTTCTGCCCACAAATGCTCATCTGTTTTGGCATTGATAAGCTGAGCAACAATGCGGACCTGATCCCCGGCCCGTCGAACACTACCCTCCAATAGATTCTCTACTCCTAATTCCTCAGCAATTTCCGGAATGCCTTTGGTGGTTTCCTTATACCTCATCACGGAGGTGCGAGAAATAACTTTCAATTCACCTATTTTTGACAATTGGGTGAGGATATCGTCATGCACCCCATCAGCAAAACTTTCATCTTCCACTGTTTTTGTAAAAGGAGTGAAGGGTAGCACAGCGACCGATTTTGAGTCAAAATTACTTAGCGGGTTTTCACGAGTTGGGCTGGAATCTGGATTGGTAAATCTCGGATAGGCTAACAAGACTGCAATAATGATTAAGAGAGCAATGATGATGGTATTGCTGGTCATAGGCTTATGCTCAGGGGTTTGCTTCTCACCTGATGTGGGCGAACGACGCAATCCATCTGGCGTCACCTGAAACATCCAGGCCAGTGCGATTGCCAACGGAAACCCGAGCAATAGTATAATGACCAATGCCTTCAGCGACCAATCCGCTGCATTCATCATGGGAAAAAGAATATCCGAAACTTCTATTAAGGCAAAGGAGATACCAATATAGACAGTTGATACACGGAATACCCGCCTGTTGCGGAGCTCCTGAATTAATTTGCTTAAATTACCTTGTGACGCTGACATACTCGATCAGCTATTGCTATCGATAAGATTCAGGTAACGGGGATGATCGTGAAGGGAATCAAGAAATGGATCCAGTCTGATGCGCCATTTTGTATATCCACTTCTAAATGAAAGTATGAATTCCAGTTTATCAATTGCCAGTTCGGTTTCTCCCACCAAATTGTAGATAACTGCCAGCCTATAGTGATGATCGGGGCCATTGAGGGCATCCTTTGAAACTGGTTCCAGTTCTATTGCTCTTTTGCCTGCATCAATGGCCATCGAGCTATTACCCATCAGTGCATGTACGATTCCTAAACTACTGACGAGAAAAGCCTCATCTGGCTTCTTTTTGAGTTTGTTTTCAAGGTTGAGCCGAGATTTTTCTAGTTCCTCGGATAGCTTACTCGAATTATTCTGCAAATAGTAAATCTTACTTTTGTGGAAAAATGAAAAGTCCCCTCTATAATCCTCCTGGATGATCTTCAGGGCTGTCTCATATTCACCAGCCTCAATTTCCAACCTGGCTCTGTAGGATGACAATAAGGAAGGATTATCAGAGTTTAGAACACCCTCATCAAGGATTCGTCTTGCCCTATCTAGATCACCATAGGCATCTATTATTAGGAAAGCATAGAATCTATAGGCCGTCGCATTTTCTGGATAAGATTGAATGGATATTTTATGGTAAGGCTCGGCCTTTTCATAATCACCCATTATTGAGTAATAACCACCCAACCATGCTGCATTTCCGATTCCATCAGGCTCAAGTTCATAAGCTCTTTCAAGATATCGTTCCGCCTCTGCCCATTTCCCAGCTCTAGCGTAGAGTTCTCCGAGGTGCTTAACAGTCTCAGCATTGCCAGGCTGGCTTTCAGCTGCTATCTCATATTCGTTAATCGCAGAGGCTGGGTCATCCAGACACCACTGATAATAAATACCTTGGGCGAAGTGGAATTCTGGATGATTTGGGATCAATAGCTTAGCTCTTTCAAGGGTTTTCCGGGCCAACTCTTTTCTCTCATGAGTAGGATCCCAATCTGGTGACTGGTATAGGACGGAGTGGGCTACAGACTGACGGGCATAGGCCAAACCAAATTCCGGGTCTAGTTTGATAGCCTCCTCATACATGGTGACTGCCTTCAAATTGCCTTCCATAGTGGTTTTGGTATGCCAGAAGTGGTTTCCCTTCAGGAAGTAATCATAGGCTGCCATATTTGATGTGGGGATATCTTTTAGCTGTTGTTCCTCTTCCTCAGTTAAAGTTGATTTCAAAGCTGAGGCAATTTTCCGAGCCACATCCGTCTGAATAGCGAATATATCAGCATACTCTCGATCGTAGGTTTCGGCCCAAAGGTGATCATCCGATTTTGCCTCAATAAGCTGAGCTACTATTCTAACCTGATCACCAGCCCGGCGCACACTCCCCTCAAGAACATTAGCTGCGCCAACCTCTCTGGCGATTTCTTTGATACTCAGATCGGAGGACTTGTATTTCACCATGGTTGTACGCGAAATAATTTTCAGATCTCTGATCTTAGAGAGCTGGGTCAGGATATCATCATGGATTCCATCGGCAAAATAGGCGTCCTCTTCTGAGGCAGAAAAATTTGTAAAGGGTAAAACAGCCACAGCCTTGGCATCAAGCAATTCTGCCTGATTGACTGCGCTGGTTATTCCCGCTGGAGACGAGGACTGCATTCTGGGGTAGGCGAGAAGACCTACTATCACCAGTAGCAGAACGATAATCACAGCATTCCCAGTGAATGGTTTTTGCTCTTCCGTCTGTTTTTCACCTGATTTGGGTGAACGGCGTAACCCTTCAGGGGTAAACTGAAAAGTCCATGCCAGAGCTGCAGCCACAGGGAAGCCAGCTATAAGAATGATAAAAACAGCCTTGACCACATAACCCGGTAAACCCAGCATAGGGATGACAATATCGGCAGCTTCCAGGAGAGCAAAACCCACACCTAGGTAAACCGCAATGGCTCGAAAAACACGCCGATTTCTAAGTTCTTGAATTATTCCGCCAGGACCGTTTTTTTTCTCGCTCATACTTTCCCCATCAGGTTTCTATTAGAATGGCTGAAAATGGTTTGGAGGCCCTCGATATGCAATATTTATTTTGAGATATAAATGGTCATCTTTAAACAGTTTAGCTCACACTTCTAGACCCGTATTCACTATATTTTTGAAAAAATTAAAAACGCAAGGATAGACAGCTCAGACCACCATCCAATTTTTGGAATTCAGATACGTCAATTTCTACAGTCTGATAGCCGACACTCCTGATGGCTTCCCTGGTTTTTGGGAATCCCAATGGAACCAATACAGTGTCATTTACCCAGATACAATTTGCCGCATAGCTTTCAGTCGCATCAATGGGTATAAGGTTGAACTCCTGAAAATCAGGATGACTAAGAAATTCACCACAAGCCACTAGGTTGTTGTGCTCTAGATAAGCCACTCCA
The DNA here is from genome assembly GCA_018650795.1 of Fidelibacterota bacterium. GTDB lineage: Bacteria > Fidelibacterota > UBA8477 > UBA8477 > JABMPR01 > JABMPR01. The sequence continues at coordinate 3,096 of JABIFG010000107.1, read as the reverse complement.
GTTTTGAGATGCAGGACATCCTTTAGCTCAACGACTGATCCTGACAATTCGTAGGATTCGAGATTTGCAATAAGTTGCTCAGCCCCATTTCTATTCGTTCGCTCTGATAGACCGATATAGAAGTGCGTGCCTACCATCATCACATCTCCTGCTTCCAGGGTGCCAGGGGATTGAATAGCGTAGATTTGGGTATAGTAGTCATCCAGTATCGCTCGCATACCCTTTACCTCTCCCCGTCGAGATAAAGCCCCAGGGTTGGTGATGATTGCAGAGTTTGCCGTGAGTAAGGCCACATCCTCGACGAAAGTTGAATCGGGAAAATCGGGGTCAGCATCGAGGCAGATTACATCCAATCCACAGGATTCCAGTGCCTTGATGTATTCCGCATGCTGCTTGATGGCTAAATTGTAATCCGGCTTCCCCAATTGAGCTGAGGTGAGCCCGTTGACCATACTCGGTGCAGGTGTTCTAACAATTGCTTTGGTGAACATCTCTCATCCTTCTGGTAATTTCATCCTAGGGTAAAAAAATAGCCTCTTGATCGTAAAAAACAACCAAGAGGCTTCGTCCTTTCAGGAAATATAGACTATTTAAGATAACTGATTTTGATCACCCTTGAATGTGTCTGATCCTGGACATTGGCCAAATAAACACCTGTGGGTATTGCCTGACCTACATCATTTAGACCGTTCCACACTACTGAGTGCCAACCGGCTTCTTGTGGTCCCTGTACCAGCTGAGCGATGCGGTTCCCTCCCAGATCATATATGGTGAGGTTCACTTGAGATGCTTGTAAAATCGCATACTCAATGGTAGTAGCTGGATTAAATGGATTGGGATAGGCATGTATCAACTGGGCGGTGGCGGGATGTTGTGTGTTTTCATCCTTTGTAACCAAAACATCGATTACCGCATGCTTGGTGAGTTTGCCCTTATAATCCACATCACAAAGACGATACTCGTAGCGTTGTCCTACAATAACGTCTTCATCAACGAATTCATAGTTGGTGAGTTTTGTAGTAGAACCTTGCCCAATCAGCTGCTCATCTGACATATAACTGGCAATTTGTCTAAACTCGTGCTCTTCAACCAGTTTACGCTCAATAGCGAAACCCTGGTTCTCGATTTCAGATTCGGTGCTCCACGCCAATCTGACATTCCCTCGATCTGAGGTTCCAATCCATCTGGACAATTCAACAGGGAGGCTACCATCAATGGTTGGACCCTCTTCAATAAGATGAAGAATGATAGAGGCTTTTTTCACATCAAGCGTGCCACCATCAGTGCTATTCATGATCATGAATTTGACGATATCCGTATCACTATCAATATTGATTAGTGAGACTCCACCAAGAGCGCCAACATCAGAATTACTGGAGAGCTTTCGATTAACTCGAGATGGGGTGTGTAAACTTCCACCCACAAAGATCCCAACGCTAAACTCTCGAGGTATATCACTTGCATTTGATGCATCCACAGAGGCAGAATATTTCAGATAATACATACCTGCTGACAAGGTTCCGGTTGTTGCATGGAGCCCATTGGATTCAAAGGTCCAATTATTCAAAGTCTTTGATGAGAGGTTAGGTACCTCCGTCCAGGTATTCTGTGTCAGAGGTACGGATTGCTCCGTACTTCGGTACATCCCACCATATGAAGCAGTCGTTGTCCCTGATATCTTATAAAATGAAAGGTTCGCATACTGAATGGTGATATCAACTTGCTTTGTACAACTTGCATACAAGCTCAGATCATCTCCATCTGCAATAGTTAGTATACCAACGCCTCCAACATTGCCAATATCAGCATCCGCAGTCGTGCGGTAAGTAATAATTTTATCTGGTGTGACATCACCGTTTGAAACTCCAAAACTGTACCCTGCTGGGGCATTATCAGATTTACCAGAGCCAATAAAACTGATTGAATATGTCACGAGGTACTTACCTGCAGAACTAGCATCTGAAGTAGCTAAATCATTGGTTCCCATGGTCCAACCTTCAAGATTGGAGATGGCAGAAAAGCCTGTTAACTGGATATAGGTGTCAGCTGCTGAAAAGTCCTGCGGGGTTGAGTTTCCTGTGATTACCATCCCACCATAATCACTTGATGAATTCTGGGTTAACTCCACCAGTGTAACTTGTGCATCGATCGCGGTAAGCGTCCCATCTGCTGATGGACTTGCCACAAGCTCAATATACTGACCTGAAGTGATAGAGACATGACCACTACCAGTGACATTTCCCTTATCTTTGTTCGCATTGTTAATACTACGCAATTTTACTAGGTCGGTCTGAACAGTGCCATTCACGGCAATGGCAAGGCTCCAGTCAGCTTGTGAGCCACTAAAACTGATTGAATATTCAATCAGATATTTTTTCGACTCCCCAGCCGTTTCAGTAAGCCTGTTCTTCGTCGTATTGTTCCATCCCAAGAGTGGACCGGCAACAAAATCATCAGTAGTAGCTGTTTCGCTACCAATTGTATACCAGGTATCTGCCGTAATTGTTGAGCTCAAAAGAGTACCATTTGCAATATACATAAACCCATAATTCTGAGCCTGCAAGGTGGCGGTAGCGAAGGTGCAGAGAAACAGTGGGATCATTAGTCCCTGTGGCAGTTTAATTTGCTTTAACTTTTTCATAAGATTCCCCGAAAATTGAATTTTGTTCATTTTATGCATTTAGATGGTAATTCAATTACCGGGCAACCTGCTGTCTCTGTAGAATCGACAGGTCTGCTTGAATTTTTAAATGATTGAAATAGAAATTCTTGCCACAATCTGTACACAAGAATTTCCATTGGCTGGTGAGAATTTTCACCGCCCAATGCCGATGCGTCCTAACAGTATATTCAGATGAACATACAGGACAGGCTGCGTGAAAATTAAAATGAGCACACATGATTCTTCCCTCCGCTTAGGTTATTGATTTTAAATATGATTTACTTTTTATACTTAGTGCAGAAATGGTTGGAGGAAGTTGTAGAATGGGATAAATAAGTTTCACTGTTGGTATGAAATTTTTCCCAACAGTTCTTGAACAGTCACATGTCTTACAAACTTTAAATAATGACGACAAAGTATCCCCGCTTTGTAAT
>JABIFG010000106.1 GCA_018650795.1 Fidelibacterota bacterium | reverse complement strand
GATTAACTCTCAGCGCTACATTGGAACCATCTTTGGTGACACAATTACCGGTACTGCTGAAAACGAGGAGTTCGAGGGAGGTAAAGGGGGCGACACCATCGATATGGGGGGCGGTAATGACAACGGCAACCTGGGTCTGGGCGACGATACAGTCGACGGTGGAGCGGGCTGGGATCAGGTCTACTATACCGACTCTATTAACCGTTTTGATATTACCGTTCACGATTCAACCTCTGGAACACAGATCGGCTCCTTTGTGTTGGGCTCCTTGAACGGTGGGCTAGCCAGCAACACATTTGTCTTTACAGACGGTAGCTCTACTGCCTACGAGGCATCCTCCATGGTGTTGAAAATCAACGATACCTTGAGTGATCAGTACGGTGGATTGGGTGTCGATACCCTCTCCAATGTAGAGATGGTCGCCTTTGAAGGCGGTGCGCTTTTCTTGGGTAGTGATACGCTTGAGAATATTATGGATGGTAAGGAGCTACCTACAGGCTGGGATGGCAACTACACGGTTCAGATTGGAAACTATGCGCAAAAGCCAACTGAGTTTGATGCAGGGGCTGGAAACGGTACCACTGAAGACGACACGCTTATTTGGGATGATGTTGATTGGAATGGAAATGAGCAGATGCTCCAGGGCTGGGGTGGAGATGACACCCTGATCGGTAGTGATGGGGATTCTGATGTGATCGATCTCTATTACGACCATAACCGTCCATGGCAGAATGGGCAGGAATATAAGGCCAGCTTTGACCTGACGGTAGATGATGCCACTCTGACGTATCATCTGGTGGATTCAGATACCAATGATGATAATTGGGGAGCTGATTATTATGAGTATTACCAAGGTGGTGAGTTACAGACTGGTGACCTCAGTTTTGATCTGGATGCAAACACAGTCACATTGAATGGCACTACGCTGCAGATGGCGATCTCTGATAACTCCTGGTGGACAGGAATCTATCAACCAGGCCAAGAAGGTACGGTCGTTGATGGCATTGATCCGTCTAATATGGATGTTTGGCGCAGTGCTGACCTTGGTGATGACACCCTCAATGGTGGTCTAGGTAATGATGTGCTGGTGGGTGGTGCAGATGGTACAACCAGTGGCTCGCGTGACAACTACTGGGATGCCGGTGATGTGGCCATGTACCATGGTGCAGTCATAGAGCGGCTGAATATTGAGAAGATAGAGGGAGGTAGCTATACCTACAATGATGGTTCAAGTGATATCACCTACAACGGTGACTACTATATTGTGACCGATATCGCCTCACTGATCGACAAAACAGGTACGCTGGATTTCAGTAGCGCCAATGTAGATACCTCGATCGGTTATGGTCAGGATGCCCTGATCGGTATTGAGAGAATCCAGTTTGGTGAAACTGAACTACAGTTATCACCAATCTCAAGCACCTATGAGTGGACCAGCTGGTGGTATGGTGCAGATGAGAGTGGTGACTGGGACAGTCATGAATATCTGGTTACCAGAACCTACACGACAGGTACACTGTTTGATGATCTGTTGATTGGTGCACCACATGACCCGGATGCAGATACCCCGGTCTATGGTCATGGTGACGAAATCGATGGTCAGGCGGGCGATGACATTATCAATGGTGGAGATGAGCGCGCCGACCTCAATGGTAACGCCTGGGACCTGCAAGATGTGGTCCGCTATAACGGCTCTCGTGAACGTTATGAAGTGAGTGGTGTGCTGGTAGAGGTTGCCAATAACGGCACTTCGCGTAGCGACTACACAATCGTGGCAGCTGATGGCACATTTGGTGATGGGTTCAGTTATACCGATGCTGAGGCTAGTGATAACGCGGTGTTCAGTATTATGATCACCGATATCCTGCCCGATAGCGCAGGAGGCACCGGTACCGATCTGTTGGTCAATGTAGAGCGTGTTGAATTTAATGGTTCACAGCTCTCTATCGAGCCGCAGATTGATGAGTGGATTGACTGGGAAGGGAATATCCAGGTCAATGCACGAGGCACTGATTTTGACGATACCCTGAAGGGCAAAGAGGGACATGACTGGCTCTATGGTGAGGCCGGTGATGACACCTTGATCGGTGGCGCAGGCGGTGATGAGCTGGAGGGTGGTGCAGGTAATGACCTCCTCCGAGGCGGTACCAATGGTGAAACCGATGAGTGGGGTTGGTCTCGTACCGATACCGCCCGTTATAACGCCGATCTGGACCGTTTTACTGTGTCGTCAGTCATGGTGAATAGTCGTTATGAGGTTGGCAGTGGAGAGGGCTACGATACGCTCGCCTATCAAGTCGCTGATATCTTGCCTTCGGATGATGCCAGTTCACTGGGAACCGATGTTTTGGTGGGAATTGAAAACATCAGCTTTAATGACCGTTGGGTTGAGTTGGCGGTACACTATAGCTCCTGGACCGACTGGGAAGGGAACACCAATGCCAACGCAGAGGGTACCGTCTTTGACGACACCATCTCTGAGCAAGGTGAAGGAGATCGTGACTACATGCGCGGTGAAGAGGGTAACGACATCCTCTTGGGCGGTTCTAATGGTGACAACCTGACCGGAGGTGCAGGTAACGATGTACTGGATGGTGGTGCCAATGGGAACAGTGGTCAGAGCTGGCAGGACCAGGACGTGGCCGAGTTCAGTGGAGACCAGGATCGTTACCAGTGGAATACGATTACGGTTGATAGTGATGCGGGAACCGTTACAGTCAGTGGAACGACCAGTACAGTAGCCGAAGGGGTACTGACACTAGACAGTACCCTCTCTACTGCTGCCCAGTCTGCCCTTCAACGCGCTTTTGATTCAGGAAATCTGATGGGGCAGACCAGCGGTTATCTGGTCGAGGATACTCTCGATGGTGATTTCGGTGGAGATGGTACCGATGTGGTCTTCAATGTAGAGCGTTTCCGTTTCCGTGATGGTGAGGTTGAGCTAGGTATTCGTGCCGACGTATGGGACTGGTCCGGTGGCGGCGAGTATGGTTGGGAGCCAGATGGTAACCCGGACAGCGCCAACATCATGGGTACAGCCAGTGTCGATACGGTGACTCTGGATGATATTGTTGCATTGACCAAACCAGAAGCAGAAGATGAAGCCGCTTGGAAAGCCAAGCTCGAAGCGATCCGTATGGATATCGACCTGCGTGAGGGCGATGATAGCTATATCGGTGGCAGTGGAGGAGAGTCGATTCGTACCGGTTCTGGTAATGACTACGTCGATGCCGCTGGAAACGAAGGGACGGATCAGTGGGGTGGAACCATGCGTGACGAGATCCGTTTCGAAGGCAAGTTTGAACGCTTCGTTCTCGCCGATGTCACCTTGACGAAGGGTGACGATGATAACTGGAGTGTCACCAGTGGCCGTGATGAGACCCTCTCAATCACCACAACGGGTGATACTGTCGATACTGTGGCCTCAACCAAAGAGGATAGTGACGGTAGTGTCATTATCGACAGCCTCGATTCAGAAGGGATCAAGCAGGCCCTGCAGTCGTTGATTACCAATGCTGCAGTAGATGCCACCACTGTGAGCGGCTGGGTTGTGGCCGATAAGCTGCCGGGTGATTTTGGTGGCAGTGGTGTGGATGCCATTGTAGGTGCAGAGGCCTTTGCCTTCAATGACTTCTGGATGCCTCTCACGATGGATATCTGGTACAACCGTGCTTGGGGGGATGAGTATGAGGGAACCCCTTGGGAGGATCGTCCGATTGTCAGTGCCAATGTGCAAGGGACAACCGGTGCAGACATCATTAAAGGTAACGCCACCTATGACTTTAGCGGCGATGACTGGCTCAATGGTAACGATGGAGACGATACCATTCTGGCAGGCGCTGGTGGAGACTGGATTGAAGGGGGCGCTGGCGATGATACGATCGATGGTGGTACCAATGGAGTCACCGATCGCTGGGGCTATACCCCAACCGATACAGTGCGTTACGAAGGTGAATATGAACGCTATGTAATCACTACAGGTACTGATAGCAATGGACGTAGCTATGTTGAAGTGAGAGATACCGATGGTGAAGATGGGGATGGTACCGATACCCTCTACAATATTGAGAGTCTCTCGTTTGATGACAACTGGATACGACTGGGGATGGAAACCTGGACTTGGACAGATTGGCAGACCAATGAAATTGCTGGTGTGGCGATGAATGGTTCATTCCTCAACGACACGATAGATGGTTCACTGGATGAATATGTTGGTGTTATGCACCATATTCGAGGTGAGGATGGCGATGATATCCTGATCGGTGGTTCGGGTCCGGACGAATTCTGGGGCGGTACCGGTAATGATCTGATTATGGGAGGCGACAACGGGGTCGATATGTTTGGTAACCCTGGCAGTGATGTCGCCCATTACGATGCGATGTCTAGCCGTTATACCGTAACAACCCTCTCATCCTATACCGATGCTAACGATGTTACCTATACCACAGAGACACATGGCAATATCGTTCAGGTAACGGATTCCATGAGTGATGAAGATGGCGGTGATGGAGTTGATATCCTGATGGGTATTGAGGCGATCAGTTTCTGGGATCAGTGGCAAACACTGGAGGTGACCAAGAACTTCACCGACTTCGATGGGGATGGTAAAGCCGATGAGGCCTTCCTGCGAGGTACTGAGAGCGCAGATACGCTGGAGGGTGGCAAGATCAGCGACGTGATCGAAGGTGGCGCAGGAGACGACACCATTAGTGGTGGCGCAGGTGGTGACATGATTACCGGTGGTGCTGGTAATGACACGATCGATGGTGGTGCAGAAGGGACCGACCCCTGGGGCAACCCGCTGATTGATTTGGCGATCTATACCGGTAATTATGCAGACTATACGGTCAGCTCAGCAACTGTAGATAATGTAACAACAGTGACTGTCGTCGATAATGAGACAACCAACAGCTCGGATGAGGGTACCGATATCCTGACGGGTATTGAGGCGATTCAGTTCGATGATAACTTTATCAACCTTGAAACCTCTCGTTGGGAGAGTGACTTTGACTACGACGGCGTGATCGATGAAATCGTATTGCGAGGTACCGATCTTCTGGGTGATACGCTAGCTGCGACAGATGATATAACGACGACTGATGTCGATGAGTCTATCATTAACCACTTCCTGGAAGGGATGGGCGGAGCAGATACCCTCACAGGTGGCTCTGGCGATGACTTCTTTGAGGGAGGCAGTGGAAATGACACCATTGTGGGTGGTGATGGTACTGATAAAGTGCGTTTCTTCGGAAACTTGAGTGAATACACGGTCAATAGCCCTTCGTCTGAAGGTGCCCAATTCACTGTGATAAAGACAAGTGATAATGAAACCGACAGCCTAACTAGTATTGAGGAGCTGATCTTTGATGATCAGATTGTTAAGGTGATTGTGTCCGGTCAAGGCGCGGAGGTCAGCAGTAAGAGCGTTGATACCGATGGTGATAAAGCTGCTGATCAAGTGCTCTGGACGGGTACAGAAGATACGGCTACCGATACCGACACGGATACTACCGCAGATGATGACAATACCTCAGATGGTAGTAACGTGATTGTTGATGGTTTTGGTGATTTGGGTAATGACACCATTACCGGTACCGCTGACATGAACAACGTCATCGATGGAGGTAGTGGTCATGACACCCTGACCGGTTCTAATCTGTCCGATATCTTCAAACCGGGCTCTGGCATAGACACCATTGATGGCGGGACCAACACCGATCTGGATGCGGATGGTGATCAGCTGCCAGACATCGTTCAGTATGAGGGCAATAAGTCAGCCTACACCATTAAGAATATCCAATCCTCAACCATCACGCTCAGTGGTACGGTAGAGGCTGGCGATAGCTATACGGTGGTGGTGGGCAGTACTTCGGTCTCCTATACCGCTACGGCGGGTGATGCAACGGGTGGATTAGCTACATTGGCGACGAATTTGGCAAGTGCCATCTCAACGACGGCAACAACAGGCGCTGTTACGGTGAATGGTGCGGTGGCTTCCGCTGCGACCACGATAACCGTAGATGACTCCAGTAGTGTTCAGGCGGGGGTCACAGAGCTGCTGGTCTCTGATGGCAGTAGTGGAACGACGCGTATTCAGGTCTCCTCCATCAGTGGTAATGTCTTGACGCTGGCCTCAGGAGTTAATGCGGCCATTGCGGATGATGCAACGGTCAGCTTCACCGACATTGCTGCGACAACTTCCGCGGGCGTTATTACCCTGACCGGTACGGGTGCAATCTTTGCAGTTTCAACCAGTGTTACCAACGGTACACAGGCTGCAACTGCAACAGATGGCTCTGCAGTGACTGCGGTTGCAGTGAATGGCGCGAATCAGAGTGGCACATCATTGACGATTGATGGTGATGATGCTGGAGATATTGCTGCTGGAGACTATATTGCGTACTCGGTTTGGACCGACAGTGATGGCGATACGGAGGTCGATGATGGTGAGACAACAGCCTACGGGCCCTATGAAGTCTCTGCTGGAGGCGCAACGTTGACATTGGCAAGCACGATGGGTGCGAGTCCTGCAGATGATGCACCCCTGACAGTGACGGAGGATAACCCGGATGCAACCCAGGCGATCTCTGATGCTACCTATAGCCGCTATGTAACAGTGGCCGATAGCAGTAGCGAAACCGATACCTTGCGTAACATCGAG
>JABIFG010000105.1 GCA_018650795.1 Fidelibacterota bacterium | reverse complement strand
TCCATGTGACCAATTATAGCACGTATAGATAGCTAGCCAGAAAATTCAACATAATCACCATTGCCCGCCATCAGTCAAACTTATAGGCCCTCTTGAACAAAGTGGGTGTCCTATAGTTTCTGAAACTATATGGGTGTCCTTTTTAGTTATTGATCTTTGAAATCGTCCTCAGCTTGTCAAAGCACTTATCAATATGCCTTCGGATGGAACTGCGCAGGTACATCTATACTAAACACTTCATCACTGATCTTTGCAGCATAAAACCCCTTTGAAAGCACCCTCTCTTTCAGTCTATTGGACATCTCTACAGCCGCCATGATTCCGTAGAGTTTTTTATCTTTATGTTCAGGAAAGAAGTGGCGAAAACGATTAACAATATCTGAAAGCTGGTCAATGCCATCATCTCTAAGATGGCTCTTTACTTCAACCACATAAACCTCATTCAACGTACTATTAGCATAGGAGAGAACATCAACCTCAAGCTCTTCATCACCCTTCTTGACTCGCACACTGGGACTCACCACCTCCATATTAAACTGGCTACGAAGAATTTGCTGCATACTAGGCAGAGCTAACCCCTCTGTAAAGCTGCCGAATTTATTGGCTAAACCACCAATTTGCTTTCCTAACTCTCGGTTTGATCTTTTCATTTCACGTCGATCACGATCAGCCTCAGAAGCCTGCGCTTTTAGCTGGCTATCAGTCTCCTTTAACTGGCGGTCAGTCTCCTTTAACTGGCGGTCAGTCTCCTTTAACTGGCGGTCAGTCTCCTTCTGCGCAACCACCAATTCTCTATTCTCAACTGCAATACTGGCAACTATCTCTTTTAATTCGTCATCCGTCACAACATCTCTCCACAAAACTTATACCGAGAGTATAGCACAGCCGCAAAATGGCACGGAGCAACAGCAAAATTAACATAATCATCAGCGCACGCCATCAGCCAAACTTATAGGCCATCTCGAACAAAGTGGGTGTCCTATAGTTTTCCCTTTTTGCATATTGTCATCTTCAGGTCTCATGGTTACGGGCAGCTGAGTGCTATAGACGCAACTCTCTTGTTACAGCGCTTATGCCCGGTGTTTAAGGGGTGATGAGTCAGGAGGTAAAGGGCTGCTATAGCGCAAATAGCCGGGCCGAAGGTAGGAATCGACCACTCTTCCACAGCGGTGACAGTGGTAAAGAGGGCCAAAACTGTGCTCTTCACTCATCTGCTCATCGATTCCTATTGAAGCAGAGGGGGTACCCTCTCCAGAACCATGATGCGTTACTTTTTCCACCGCTGGCAGGGGCTCTGATTCTGCTAGAGCCTGACGGATACGATGCTCGGCCTGCCGTTTGGCGTTATTGAGTCGTCCTTTGAGTGTGTTTTGGTAACGCTTTCCAGCACCCCGTAACGACTTCTTGCGTGCCTGTTTGGAGCAGCCATCAAAACAGTAGCGATTACCCCAATCACAGTGGCTGCAGAGGATGACCTGTTGCTTGCAACAGGCACAATTATAAAGGCGTGCTGAGTGTCCCATGATGCTGTTTTTCATGGAAACAGAGTGGACGATCACACCATAAATAGGTGATACTGTGTCTACTGATCGTGTATACGACCGGTTCTAAAAGCGGTGCCGGCGTGACCGCTAAATCTTACCGGCACCGCTGTCTATTTCCATAGGCCGTTATTCTACTGTCTGCTGGACTATGATGCAGAGGCTACCAGCAGCTCCATGAAAGATGCCGCACTTATAGTAGGGCTACAGTGCTGCAGGCTCATTGATAGTGAAAATGTGGGGGTGCGGCAAATATATGCGCTATTGCTCCAGCGCTAACAGCCTACAGCCACTTGCCGGAAAACGCAACAATCCCCCGCTTTTAATGTACGACAGCAGCTCTTCCAGATGGCTGGGGTTGATCTGACTCAGATTGATGGCATCAACGAATTGACCGCACTGAAGGTGATTTCAGAAATCGGAATTGATATGGAACGATGGAGAACTGAAAAGCAGTTTTCCTCCTGGCTAGGGCTTGCGCCTGATAACAAAATATCTGGCGGCAAAATACTCAGCAGTAAAACCACCCCAACGGCTAACCTGGCTGCACAGGCACTTCGTATGTCTGCCTATACATTGGCCAACTCTAAAAGCTATCTGGGTGGATACTATCGCAGAATGCGAGCCCGTCACGGATCACCAAAAGCGGTAACAGCCACCGCTCACAAGTTAGCCCGACTGATTTACAGTATGATCAAATATGGAAAAGAATATGTGGATCGAGGAGAGAAATTTTATGAACAGGAACACAGAGAGCGCATGATGAAGAGCCTTAAACGCAGAGCCAAGGAGATGGGGTTCTCCCTTGTGTCAGAGGATGCACTTGACGGAGTTACTGCGTGAACAATGAGTTACGGAATGTTTACTTGAAAGAACTGACCCCTATATTTGTACATCACCACATGATAGTGATTACTCATCACCGCATACCCTGCAATATCAATCGCATAGACAGAGGCCAACTGCTTGATTCGATCAGCAATCCACCCTCGGCGATGCTCATAATTGCTACCACTAATGGGATCTTCACCGCAAAGAAAAGCTCGGCGCACACAACGGTTTACGCAGTGATACCACGGAGTATCTTCAATTGAAACCAAAGAGGCACGAGCTTGAGTCATGACAAGAGTTTAATCTCTTGAGATATATTTGGCAACTATATGGGTGTCCTATGAGCCTTTTGCAAAACCCCAAAAACGAGTGTAATTATTGGCTAAATAAGCCAAAAATCAAAAAGTGACCGGCCCTCATTTGTTATAATGAGGAGCAACAAACCAGATGAAAAACAACGTACTAAGGGGGGTTTTCATGA
>JABIFG010000104.1 GCA_018650795.1 Fidelibacterota bacterium | reverse complement strand
CCATCATGCATGAATTTGTGTGCGGTATCCTTGGTCTCTTGCCTGGTTCGACAAAAAACGAGACCATAAATATTTGGGGTTGAATCGGCAATCCGCTTCAGAACTTCATAGCGATTCTTGGCCTGAACCATATAATAAATGTGCTTAACATTGGCAGCACCAGTATTCATTTTGGTCGCTGCAATCTCAATCGGATCCCTCATATAGGTTTTAGTCATCCGTAAGACTTCTTTGGACATGGTGGCCGAAAACAGGAGGGTTTGTTTTGTGGCGGAAGTCTGCGCGAGGATAGCGTCTAAATCTTCCTTGAATCCCATGTTGAGCATTTCATCAGCTTCGTCCAAGACGACTCGCTCGACATTCCCCAGGAGTAGTCTTTTACGCTTGATTAAATCTTTGGCGCGGCCTGGTGTAGCCACAACGATTTGAGCAGCTTTTCTGAGCGCTCTAATTTGGGTGTCAATAGGGGCGCCACCATAAACTGCAACCACACCGATTTCTTTGATATTCTTAGCGAAATTATTCAAATCCTTGGTAATCTGGATACAGAGTTCCCTGGTTGGACAAAGGATGAGTGTCTGGGTTCTTTTGTCTTCAGGTTTTGTAAGATGTACTGCCGGTAAACCAAAAGCTCCGGTTTTTCCTGTCCCAGTTTGAGCAAAGGCTACCAAGTCCTGAGTTGAGGTTAACAAGTGTGGTATTGTCTTTTCCTGAATAGGGGTTGGGTTTTCAAAACCCAATTTCTGAATTGCCTGAACAATGTCATCATTGAGGCCGAGTTGAGCAAAAGCATTCATCGTGATAGTTTGATCCAATTAATATTTAGTATGTTGTTATTTTCATTTCGTTTAGTATAAACGAGAAGCCTAGCGGGGTATATACATATTATCCCACCTCTGCAAATAGGGCAATTCATCTTACAATGAGCGGTGATAAGGGTTTAGAGAGCCTATTTTTCCTGTTGGCTGCAAAGGCAATCTATTTAAAATTCTGGAATAGAAATATTTAGGCTTCTGACTTTTCGAAGATAATGAAGCGATGAAGGTTCAACTTGTTGTCAAATAAGTCCTCAACTGAGACTCACTATTTCATTATATCAACTAAAAAGGATTCAACCGCTCCCCAGTAAAATTCGTTGCCATCGTTTTCGGGCCAAAGGGCTTTCGAACCATGATAACCTTCTAATTCTGGAGTAAAGAAGCGCTTCGACTCATGGGTAATTTTATCAAATATTTCCATACGAGATGGGACTTCCTCGCGGGAACAGGTCATAAAGACCGGACCTTTTATCATACTGGCAAATTCAACAATTGATTTGCCTTTAATATCAAAATAGGTGCCTGGTGAAAAGGCCAGGACTGCTGAAATATCGTCGGGATATTGAGTCGCCAGTACAAGTGATAGGGAAGCTGAATAAGAGCTACCCCAAACAATAATTTTTTGATTCGGGTAGGTCTTTTTAGCATAATTCAGTAAGTGTTCCAAGTCGGGATATGCATCGATATACGCGGTGCTCATCTCGAGCCTGGTAGCCTGGGCATAGGTGTCATTCTTTACGCCTTTAACTTTATCTCCAGAACGCTGATCAATGGCGATACAGGTAAAGCCCAATTCATTAAGTTTTGGTGCAATGGACCTGTACTCTCCTCTACTAAAACGGGCCTGATGAAAAAGCAAGATGACCGGGGCATCAGCTTGATCCGCTGCATATACATCTGCCTTGATGGCCAAACCATCTGATGTTTCTAAAAGAATGGTCTGATAATGAGTCTCTTCTGCTGAACAATAACTCACACTAAAAACGATCATTATCGCTATCAGGCCTGACAATATAGTTTTGGCTGAAAACTTCATTGATTCACCTCAATTAAAATAATTAATCCAAAAATCTGGGTGCTTTCCGATGTTTAGTCCCCTGCTCATAAGCGTAGGCAATTTCCAGGAGAACGGGTTCACTCCAGGCTCTGCCAAATATGGATACACCAACGGGTAGTTCATCCACAAAACCCATGGGAACTGTAATATTTGGATAACCCGATCGAGCAGCTGGTGAGGAACTACCCAATTGAAAACTATCTCCGTTAATATGATCTGTCTCCCAGGCAGGACTTCCCGTCGGCGCCATGATCGCGTCTAACCTGTGCTCATCCATGACACGATCGATACCCTCATCACGAGCGCCCTTGAGCATGGTAGCTAAGGATTCTTTATAGTCATCAGAGTTGAGATCCTCTTTCTCCTGGGCCATCTCCAGATACTTTTGATTATAAAAGGTCATCTCAATTTCGTCTGAATTGTTAAACGCGATTAAGTCTTCCAAGCTTTTAATTGATGCCTCTGAACCCAGGGATTCAAAATATTTGTTCAATCCATCTTTATACTCAAAGAGCATAATATTGAAAGATGCGCTCCCAACTGCAGATTCTGTAATTCGATCAACTTCAATGATTTCGGCGCCTTGACTTTTCAAATATGCCAGCGTTTCATCCATGAGAACATCAACTTTGTAATTTGCTCCACGCGGTCCTGTAAAATGGCCAATCCGTTTGCCCTTCAGCCCATCAGCTTTCAGAAACTGGGTGTAATCTGAATAGGATTTTCCCTGACTGGCCAGGGTTTTTCCATCTGCTTTGTCGATCCCGACCAAAACTCCCAGACATAGCGCGGCATCGCGTACTGTACGCGCCATGGGACCTGCAGTATCCTGGGTATAGGAAATAGGAATTATTCCTGAACGACTTACTAGCCCAACCGTTGGTTTTACCCCCACGATTCCATTGCTGGTCGACGGACAAACGATTGAGCCATTGGTCTCAGTCCCAATGGCCAACACGGTCAAGTTGGCAGAAACAGCCACGCCTGACCCTGAACTGGACCCGCAGGGGTTGCGACTTAGCATATAGGGATTATGGGTTTGTCCACCGACACCACTCCATCCACTAGAGGAGAGTTCACCACGGAAATTGGCCCATTCACTGAGGTTCGTCTTTCCGAGAATGATAGCGCCGGCCGCCCGCAATTTCTTAGCAACAAAACTGTCCTGGAGTGGATATGAATCTTTTAGCGCTCTGGATCCTGCAGTGGTTGGCATTTTATCATGGGTATCGATATTGTCCTTTAAAAGGATAGGAATACCGTGTAGCGGACCCCTCGTCTGACCCACCTTCATCTCAGCATCTAGAACACCAGCAATTTGCAAGGCATCTGGATTTATTTGAATCACTGAGTTTAGCGTGGGTCCTGACCGATCAATGCTTTCAATTCTTTGAAGGTAAGCTTGTACCAGATTCTGGATACTATACTTTCCAGATTTATAATCAGCCTGAATTTGAACGATGTCGATTTCATTGAATTCGAATGCTGTCATAGGTTGAACCTCATCAGTTTGAGAGTTACAGGCAATTATCATGCTCATGAATATCAACAGTATTCCTCGCATCCGAAATTTGATATGGTTTGTCAGCATATAGTTCATTTATTCAACCCTCTTTCCTTTTTTCACTGCTTAAGAGACTAGCACAGCTGTACGTTATGGTCTTGTGGTCCTGGGTAATTAACACTTATTTAGAGCCAGCCTAAACCCAAACCAAAAACCAGGACAGCAAGTATATCAATACCCCAGATGGTACCAACCGCGATTAGTTTTTTCTTCATATCAGGCATATCGAAAACCCAAAAAGCTGCCACAAAAAATGTCAGATAACCAAGCAGGAATATGAGCCAGGGAGTGTTCATATCCCAGAATGCCCAGTCCCAGGTCAGGGCATCTACGCTGTTAAGCAGAAATTCCACAAATACACTAAAAACTGATCCTGCTACAGCGATAAACCAACGATTCGGAATCCCCAGAATCTTATCCTCCTTGTTGGGTAAAAGCATTTTGGTCCAGATGATCCCTGCTACAGCAAACATAAACATGATCTCAATATTCAATCCAATAAGAATCAAAAATGCGGTATCTCCAGGGGCACACCAGAGGGGTGCCCATCCTGTGAGTTCAAAAATCACTGAATTCATGATCTCATTGAACCAGTCCATGCCCCAGAAAGCCAGTCCAGCCAATATCAAGGCATAATTTTTCTTCTCCATCTCACTGACATAGACATAAAAGACAAAAGACAGTAGTGGGATGACGTACCATTGAAACTGTGAACCATCACGCAAAATGGACATTGCCTGTTGTGAAAAATCGCTGGGCATAATGCCTCCCCTCAGTTATTAATTTGACACCAAATTAAACTTCCAGCTGGAAAGACAAAGAGTTATGCTGTCTCAGAAACTCTCGCAGTAGTCTCCTCGAGTAGCCAGGTAAGAATTGTATATCGAGAATGGGAACTGTTAATTAATCAGCAATAACTTCCGGTTTTGATTTTACAAAAAAGGCCACGACTGCACTTGTCAATACACCCACAACCGGGGCAAAGATCGTACTCTGAATAATGTAATTTTTGAGGCTAAAATATGCCTCTGCATCGGCCTGAGTAGTCAAATCATTTGCCACACCATAGGCTATGGCGTTCTCAAAATAATTTGGGCTGATGACATATGCTGTAATCAGTTGACCAATTGGGGTTAGCACACCGACTATAACTGAAATAACTACACCACTTATGAATCCTTCCTTATATGTCATGCTTCCGTTAAAATCTGTGGCTCGTTTATCCCTCAGGGCAACCACATAAACTGCAATTGCAACAATCGCGAAAAAGTTTGTATAGGTCGCATGTTTGTCTATGTGAGTACTATGTAGACCTGTGAGGCGCTCCAGCAGCATCCAGGCCAGGGTTACACCCATAAAAATGAGGGCCCATTTTAATTCGGTTTTGAATTTGATCATATCAAACTTTCTTTCTTATTGTTTTGAATGGATTCCCATGACATTTCCCTCAGTGTCTTCGATATGGGAGATATATCCATGTTCACCAATAGCATGTTTGGCCTGAATGACTTTACCACCATTTTCAACAACGCGATCTTCTTCAACACCGCAATCTGCTGAATTGAAATATACCATGGTGCCGCCTCTACCTGGTGCTGCATCCTTACTCTTTACCAGAGCGCCAGATGCGTAGGCACCATCCTCAACCCATGGGAAACCCATGAGCTGTTCATCTCCAAAACTAAAGTCGGTGAACTCACCACATTGTAGAATAGCTTTATAAAAATTAACGGCTCGATTCATATCATTGACATAAATTTCGAACCAGCCAACTACGTTTGCTTGATTCATATATGGCTCCTTAAGTTAATTGAATACATGACGTCAATGGTCACCTTTTAATATCCATTACATCCAGATAAAATACAAGCTCGATTAAAGTCTCAGATTTTCAGCTGTGGTATTTATCAGAGAGACCCATACCACCAAGGATCATGGTGTAATTCATTTGATCTATGTAATTTTGTGCTAGTTAATGGCGACGATTTACCAGCTTATTTAAAAAAGTTGATTTTAAAGGTTCGATAGCCATAAGGGCTTTCACTGGGGATGTTTTTTCAAGAACACTTAACACCCTTCCCAGGGTGCGATGGCTAAACCCATCATAATCATAAAAAATCAAGTCGGACAGCTTGCCTCGCTCGATGGCCATGGCGGCATATTTATCAAAACTGGTTTCAGGAGTATAGATTCTTTGTGGACGAGCCTTCATAGTAGCTGAACCCGTTGTGCAGTAGGTAGGACAGACACCACAACCGAGACAAACTTCCTCATCGCGAATTGCTTTCTGCTTTTTGCGACCATCCTTTTCGTATTTCACCATTTCAATAGCATCCACAGGACAGGCTGATTCACATTTTGCGCATCCCGTACAGGTGTCCTCATTGATATCCAGAATCCAGCTTGAAGACACGATGGCGTTATTCATGTCAAATGTTTTGATGGCTTCCATCATGCCGCAACAACATCCGCAACAGTTGCAGATGTAACTCAGATCATTTTGAACATTATCTCCGGTTTGAGCTAATCCGGCTTCCTTGCTCATATCTAAAAGCCTCATGGACTCAGAGACAGAGATGTGTTGAGCCAGGCCATTGTGGACCAGAACATCGGCAGCTCCCCCGAATGAGAGGCAATTGTTTTGTTCATGGTCGCAGGCTTTTCCGAGATGCTCTGCTTTGTGTCGGCAAGCACACAGCGAGACCGCATGAGAACTGGCATTTTCAACTACATGAGAGGCCCGGTCATAATCCAGAATTTCAATATGATCACCCCGTGGCAAAGATTCTTCACGAGGTAGCGAACGACCCAGTTGTGTCTGATTTTGAAATACAGCACGACTGAAGCGATCATTCTCCAACATATAGGTCTCAAACAATTGAGCAATTTCTACCATGGGCGCATCGGGTCTTGAACGCATAAACGTGTATTCAAAAAAGCCAATAACTACGGGAGGCAATGCGACATAGCGACGCCCTTTGCGCTCGATATCGACAACCAAACCACGATGGGCCAAGTCCTGAATCTGGTCATTCAGCTTGGCTTCGTCCAGGTTGAGTTTTTTTGCCAATTTTGAGGTTCGAGTGGGAATCGTAGGAAAGCGACGAACTAGCCTGGCTTCATCGGGTGTAAATAAAAGCTCTAAAATTTTAGTGAAGGTTGGAGACGCAGGGGCACCCGTTATATGACGATCAAAACGTTGTTGAAGTAAGCGATAGTCACGATGTTCACTAACAATATGTCCCATATTTCCCTCAATTTGAATGAGCAGGTAATATAGGTGCGAAGGGCAACAATTTATGCCCTGTTTTTGATTGAAAGAGCTTGGCCTAGGGAGACCTTTTGCTATATTGCTTCACATGAGAACCGGCATTCATGTGACCCAAAATTCCTCTCTCATTTCCGACCTCTCAAATGCACGATCTAAACAAAGTTTTTTCTTAAACCGTTGGAATATTCGCAAGCGTTAAGTGATGAATCTCAAGGTGGAAAATATCAGTCCCAACGCTTTCACTCTGGCACTGCCACCATCAGCACAACCGGCACCACCCAGCTTACAACTAATAAAAAGATTTATTTAAGGACATTATGGAAGCTCATCAAGCCAAACACATCATTGTAACAGGGGGCGTCATCTCCGGTCTTGGAAAAGGTATTGCTGCAGCTTCTTTAGGGATGTTGCTCGAGTTAAAGAATAAGAAAGTCACCATACAGAAACTTGACCCATACCTCAATGTAGACCCGGGAACGATGAACCCATTTCAACACGGTGAAGTGTATGTGCTTGACGATGGCACTGAAACCGATTTGGACTTAGGTCATTATGAGAGATTTATCAATGCTGAGATGAGTAAAGCCAACAACAGTACAGCTGGCAGCATCTATTATGAAGTTTTGGAAAGAGAGCGCCGTGGAGATTATCTCGGCGGTACTGTACAAATCATTCCTCATGTAACTGATGAAATTATTAAGAGGATTGAAAAGCCAGAGAGAATTGATCCTAATCTGGATGTAGTTATCACAGAGATCGGCGGAACCGTGGGAGACATTGAGAGCCTTTCCTTTCTGGAGGCAGTTCGTCAATTTCAACAGGCCCGTGGTCGTGAGAATGTCATTATTTTGCATGTCACACTCATTCCATATATCGAAGCCAGTGAGGAATTAAAAACTAAACCAAGTCAACATTCAGTCATGCGTTTGAGAGAAATAGGTTTACAGCCGGATATCCTCTTATGTCGTACACAACATGAATTGTCTGATGATGTGAGACAAAAGCTGGCCTTATTCACAAATGTTAAGCCCAATGCGGTCATCCAGGGTCTAGATGCCAAGTCAATTTATGAAGTCCCTCTCCTGCTCCAAAAAGAACATCTTGCCGGTATCGTCATGGAAAAACTTCAGTTGGAAAATGTTGAGTCAGATACCTCCCAATGGGAGCAATTTGTTCATCACATTTTAAATCCTGAAGATGAAATCACCATTGCCGTTGCAGGCAAGTACACTGCTATGGTGGATGCCTACAAGAGCATCATAGAATCCTTTATCCATGCGGGTGTTGACAATCGTTGCAAAGTGAATATTGAGTTTATCGAGGCAGAAGATCTGGAATCTGATTCCGCGCTCGAGAAGGTGATGGGACATGTCCATGGCATATTAATTCCTGGCGGATTTGGTTCACGGGGCATCGAAGGCAAGATTCGTGCAGCTCAATATGCCCGGGAAAAACAGATTCCATTTCTGGGATTATGCCTCGGTTTACAAGTGGCCGTGATTGAATATGCCCGGAATGTTTTGGGTCTCAAGGATGCAGACTCTGAAGAATTTGTTGAAGATACTCCTCATCCAGTGATTCATCTTATGCTCTCTCAGCATCATGTAACCCACAAAGGTGCCAGCATGAGATTAGGTGCTTATGACTGTATCCTGAGGGAAGGGACGAAATCATTTATGGCTTATGGCGAAGGGAATATTTCTGAACGTCACCGTCATCGCTTTGAGGTAAACAATGCCTATCGGGATCAGCTGGAAAATGAGGGCATGATAATTTCAGGAGTTTCACCAGACAATGAGCTGGTTGAAATGGTTGAGATTGCCAATCATCCCTGGTTTGTGGCTACTCAAGCCCACCCCGAATTCAAATCCAGGGTAGCCAAGACGCATCCTCTATTTAAATATTTTGTGGAAGCTGCACTGGCATATAAAAACCAGTAGACTTCTGCTTAGATTCATCATTTATTAATCCAGCCAAGTAATCTTGATGCCCGTAAGGGTTGGTACTTATTAATTAAAAAAGTGCTTTTCCTGGTACAATTTGTTTTAAATTTATAGCCTGAACAGCTAACCCACTCTCAGTCGATTAAATCATCCGGTGATAATGAACACCAAAATTCACATATCAATATTGGGAGTTTAGCATGCATACTAAAACTGTTTCAAGTTCGGGCCATCGACAGAGATTAAGAGATCGGTTTTTCCAAAATGGGATTGAATCCTTCCACGATTATGAAGTCCTGGAAATCCTACTCACCCTGGCAACACCTCGAAAAGATATGAAGCCTGAAGCTAAAGAATTGATCCGTCGGTTTGGAAGTCTGGCTGGCGTGCTGGAAGCTCCAACCTCAGTTCTCCTGGATGTAAAAGGAATGGGTCAAGCCAATGTTTTTGCACTTAAACTTCCCCATGCTGTGGGCCGGCGGTACTTATTTGAGCAAACCCAGGGGAAAGATTATCTCAGATCCAGCAAGACGGTAAAGGATTATCTCACCCACAACCTACGTGAGAGAAATCGTGAGGTTTTTATGGTTATATTTTTGGATGGTCAAAACCAAATTATCAGAATGGAAGAGCTCTTTACAGGATCACTAACTACTTCAGCTATTTACCCTAGGGAAGTCATTCAGAAGGTGTTGAGCTATGATGCAGCTAGTGTCATTCTGGTACATAACCATCCCTCTGGATCACTCACGCCTTCTGGGAGCGACCGGGCTGTCACCAAAAAACTGCAAATTGCTCTAGCCTCTATAGATGTGGAAATCCTGGATCATCTGATTGTGGGAGGAAATGAATTTTTCTCCTTTGCAGACCATCGACTCTTATAAATACCGAGGAACCCAAATCTCACAAAATCATTCAGGGCAGCGCAAATTAAGGGATGGCTTCGGAAAAAGAAAATCCAGCTCATTGAATCGGTCAATTCAGAGTGGTTAGATCTAAGTGAAGATATTCTACCAGATTGAAGTTTTACTGCTCTTCTCTCAGGATGATATCTGATTCCATTTCGGGATGATCACCCCGAATATCTGCGTAAAACTCACGGATAATATCCATATCCTTCTTGAAATCCCCTGATGGGATGAATGCTGGACCTGTCCCAGCTGTTTTATTGGCAAAATCTACATAACCAAGTAAAAGTGGCACCTGGGCTTTATACCCCATATGATAAAAGCCGGACTTCCAATGATCCCTTTTAGCGCGAGTCCCTGATGGAGCCAGAGCGATAATTAAATTCTCATTGGCCGCAAAATGATCTGCAATTTGATCAACCACACCATGGGTGCTCCTTCGATCAATGGGAATGCCCCCCAACCATTTCATAAATCCACCAAAGGGTTTTTTAAACAAAGTGTGCTTACCCAACCAGGAAATTTTTATACGCATGATAAACATCACTCCCAGGAGATGAATAAAATCCCAATTACTAGTATGGGGTTCACAAATCAGGATAAATTTCCCCTGCGGAGACAGCTCACCTTTAAACTTCCACCCTGACAGTCGAAACCAGGCTTTACCCAGCATCAATTTGAACAAACCAGATCGTTTATTTTTCATCATGATTTATCACCCCAGATCCTTATTTCGCATTGATCGGCCCGCTAAAAATCCTGTGGACCAACTCGAGGTCAAATTATAGCCACCGGTTTCACCATTCACATCAATAACTTCACCTGCAAAATACAGGTTTGAGGCCAACTTTGATTCCATAGTTGTTGGATCTATCTCTTTTAGTGAAATACCGCCAGACGTTACAATAGCACGATCATAGGAGTCGTGACCAATGACCTGCATGGGAAATTCTTTCAAGAGCATTCTCAAGCGTTTACGCTCTTCTCCAGTGACTTGATGCAATTTTTTAGTCGGATCTATTTCTAGTATATCCACGAAAAGGTCGATCATTTTAAGTGGCAAAAGCGATTTCAGTAAACTTCTAAAATTCTGCATACTGCTATTTGATAACTCTCGAAGCAGGCGTTGATCCAATTTTTTATGATCCAGAGCTGGTTTGAGGTCAATTTTGATTTGAACTTCCTTCCGGGAGTTAAGCATGGCCACCAGGGTTTCACTTAACGTCAAAATAATGGGACCCGTCACACCTTTTCGTGTGAACATCATTTCCCCAAACATTTCAGTGACTTTTTTACCTTCATCCCAGATTGAGAGTGAAATATTTCGCAGGCTAACACCCATCACTCGTTTTGCAATGTCACCAGCAGTTAAGACAGGTACGAGAGATGGAGCCGTATCTACAATAGTATGGCCAAAGGCCTTAGCCATGACGTATCCTTCACCAGTTGACCCAGTTGCCGGGTATCCCAATCCTCCAGAGCAAATGCACAATTGATCCGCTAGCACCTGAGTCAGGTGACCTCCCTGTTTTACTTGTAAAACGTATTGACCTTCATCAGTTTTTTGAATTCCAGTCACATGTGTTTTCATGGCGATAGGGATATTTAATTCACGTAGTTTCTTTTCAAACGCTACGACAATATCTGTCGCTCGATCACTCTCGCAGAAGTATCTCCCTCCACGCTCCAGCTTTGTAGGAACCCCTAAATCATTTATGTATTTGAGCAAATCATGATTAAAAAATTGCGAAAACGCGTACTTGAGAAACCTACCTTTTTTCCCAAACCGATTCAGGAAGCTCTGCATGCTCTCCTCATTGGTGATATTGCAGCGACCCTTACCTGAGATACGCAATTTGAGACCGGTTTTGTGCATCTTTTCCAGAATGACAATTCTATGATTAGGATTGAATGCCTCAACTGCTGCAATAAGCCCAGCTGGTCCCGCGCCAATAATGACGGTGTTGTAGTGAGGCTCTAACATGGCAAATTATTTCGCATGTTGCTGCCGCCATGTCGTCGATAGTATCCCGTAAGCCGCCAGATCAAGATATTGATCCCACTTAAGTGCATGCTGTTTGAGAAGACCCTCTTGATCCATGCCGATTTTCTGCATGACTTTTCCCGAGGCTGGATTCCGAGTCATATGAGTCGCATAAATTTTATTCAACTGTAACCCCTCAAATCCATATTTGAGTACTGCTCTGGATGCTTCTGTGGCAAAACCTTTTCCCCAAAAGGGCTTGCCAACCCAATAGCCCAGCTCAGCCCGGCTAAATCGTTTGGTAATCGTAAGACCAACAGCCCCGACTAATTTTTCTGATTGGAAATCAATCAAAGCAAAGACAACACCAGCTCCTTCATCAAAAACTTTTTGGTGGCCGTTTATCCAATCCTCTGCCATACCATCCCGATAAGGATGAGGGATGTTGAGGGTCATTTCAGCAAGCTCAAATGCTCCCGCTAACTCTTGAACCTCCGGAGCATCAGATGGCTGGAAACCCCTTAGCATGAGGCGTTCTGTTTTTATTTCTGGATAATTTCCCATGGAATTATTACCCCAATACAGGTTTTAACCTATATGAGGCGGCAAGTTACTACAACAAATCCTGAATCTCTGTTTTGAATTCGTTCACCAGAGATGCTGCAACGGTTCGGCTTGATCCCTCTGCAAAAATACGGACGATGGGTTCTGTATTTGAAGCTCGGAAATGAACCCAACGATCTTTCCAGCTAATTTTAACCCCATCCTCAAGATTTGGAACCAAGCTGGCATATTTTTCAGCCAGGGACTTGAGAATATCTGCAGGCTCATATCCCTGAACATTAATTTTGTCTTTCACCATTTCATAACGGGGAAGATCATCTGCAATCTCACGTATAGATTGTTTTGTTTCAGCCATTAAAGAAAGGATAAGACCAGAGGCAACCAGTGAATCACGGCCGAGGTGAGATTCTGCTAAAATCACACCACCATTACCTTCGCCTCCAATGAGAGTGTCTTGTTGTTGCATTTTTCGGGCAACATGAATTTCACCTACTGGTGTTCTTAAAACCCGGCGCCCATAACGCTCTGCTAGATCATCCAGAGCTTTGGTTGAACTTAAATTGGTTACCAGGGGTCGCCGATCATCCTCTTTTGCATGACGCAATGCATGATACGCCGCCAACACTAGTGTGTATTCCTCTACCAAGGGATTTCCAAAAGCATCGATAACTGCCAGCCGGTCAGCATCTGGATCGGTAGCAATTCCAATATCAGCCCCCACACGACTTACGGTACTTCTTAGTTCCATAAGATTTTCGGGGAGCGGCTCAGGAGTATGAACAAAATTTCCATCATTGTCACAGTTAATGGGGAAAACTTCACAGCCCAGGCGCTCCAGAAAGGACGGTAGTGCTTCTGACCCAGCACCATTGATGGCATCAATGACAACCTTAGGACGCAATTCTCGGATAGCATCCGCATTTATTAGATCCAGAGCCATTACGTTCTCAATATGTCGCTCAATTCGGTCATCCAGTTTGGTAACTGAACCACTTGGCTCAGCCTCTAATGGTCCAGCTTCTTTTACTTCAAGCAATTCGGCTTGAAGTTGTTTGTGTTCCTCTGAATCCAGGAACAGCCCCTCATCGCCAACAAATTTAAGTGCATTCCATTCGATGGGGTTGTGGCTGGCAGTCACAATTATTCCACCCCTGGCATTCAGGTCTTTCACCATGAGTTGTGCTGTGGGCGTAGGACAAATTCCACAATCAATGATTTCACAGCCAAGTTGGTTTAAAGTTTTTTCAACGATGCCCTTAAACATTGCCCCAGAGGGTCGACTATCCTGAGCAATAACGATACGACCTTTATCCATGAGTTGAGCAAAAGCTCTGGTATAAACTTCAACGACCTCTTCGTCAAAACCATCATTAATGATTCCTCTGACTCCTGAGATTCCTGAAATTAAAATTGGCATTTTTCCTCCCTGAGGGATACAGCTGATTTAGATCAGTTTATACCCGTATAAATGTTCAATCGTCGTTTTTCCAATTGTGAATGGTTTACTGTCCTCAAAGATAAATCCCTGACGGTTATACCAGTCAATTGCGGGTAGGTTTTCAACCATCACACCCAGCCATACACGATCAATATTATAATTTTTTTGGGCACTCTTGATTCCGTATTCCAGCATGCGCTTGCCGAGTTTTAACTTTTGATAAGCTGGCAATACATAGAGCGATGTAATAAAGAACTGGAGGTCCTGTTCATTCCAATAGGTTTTGCTATACCCTACAATGAATTGATCAACAAGTGCGACACAGCCATCCACTATTTTTGAATCGAACAAATTTTGAAGTTTTTTCAAAGCATAGTAGGAATCATGGAATTCTTTCCGATCCTCTTCAGGTACAAACGCTCCGTATGTATCAGCCCAGGTATCCCAGGCAACACGTTGAATAGAGGGTAAATCAGAACGACGCCAGGGACGTACTTCATTCATGATCGAGATGTCGCCTTAAAGAGTGCGTAGGCTAACCATG
Source organism: Fidelibacterota bacterium (assembly GCA_018650795.1). Classification (GTDB taxonomy): domain Bacteria; phylum Fidelibacterota; class UBA8477; order UBA8477; family JABMPR01; genus JABMPR01. The sequence continues at coordinate 51,694 of JABIFG010000104.1, read as the reverse complement.
ACCAACCTGCGATCAAGGCAACGCCACCAATGGGGGTGATTGCTCCAAAATATTTCTTTCCGCTGAGTGCCAGAATATAAAGACTTCCAGAAAACAGAAAAATACCGATAATAATCATATATCCAGAAATGTTCAGATCTTTAGGTGTCATGTAGTTTGAGAGACCTGGTAATATCAGAAGCAGGAGGGCGTGGATCGCTTGATAGAAAACTGCCTTCTCCCAGATGCTTTGCCCATAGCTGTCCAGAATAGTTTTCAAAGCATGTGCTCCAAAAGCTCCTAAGGCGACAGTAAGGATTCCAAATATAGCACCCATAAGGGCAAAAAATGTTGCTGGCATCATGCTTCTATATCCCTCGCTCGTTTATGGCCGCGTAAAAAATATTGGAAGAAAATGGAGCCTCCATACATCTTCCGCAGGGTTGCTGCAACAGCTTGCGGCTTCCTTTTCTTTCCTGCTTCTTGATGTTTTTTGTACAGGAGAAAGGGGTGGGTGAAGTTCCAGCCTATGGCCATGGTAATTGCGGCCATCCGTTTCCAATCACGAATCAATGCTGAAAAGACAAAGGCGACACCTTCAAGGGCAATACGTGCAGGTAAAATGGCTGCGAGATAGGCAAATGGATAATTTTTAACAATCATCATCAGATTGTTGCGATGGTTCAAATATTTTTTCTGATAGCGATCTGGAGGTAGGGTCCATCCTGAATGATGAAGTATTCTGGATTCCGGTGCATTCACAACCCGCCAACCAGCGTTATGGAATCGCCAACATAGATCGATCTCTTCCATGTGTGCAAAAAAATCTTCGTCAAATAATCCTACATCCTGGAGGGCAGTTCCTCGCATTAAAAGGGCCGTCCCACTGGCCCAGAAAATATCTTGAGGTGTATCGTAGAAGCCGTCATCCTGCTCAGTAGTTGTAAATATCCGCCCCAAGGCATAGGGGAAAGCCAAAATATCCATAAGCCCACCAACTCCACCAGCATAATCAAAAACCTCCGGATTTTGGGCGGACATAATTTTGGGCTGAACTGCTGCAATGTTTGGATCTGATTCCATCTGTTCAACCAGGGGACCGATCCAATTCGAGTCATGAGTAGTATCATTATTTAGTACAAGGTAAAAGTCTGAGTCAATTTCCCTCAAGCCAACATTGCATCCACCTGCGAATCCCAGATTTTCTGAATTTTGTAAAACTTTAACGCGAGGAAATTCTCGTTTAACAAAAGCGACACTTTCATCTGATGAAGCATTATCCACTACCACAATTTCCAGTTGATCATATTCAGAGGCTTCCAGTGAACGCAAACATGGTTCAAGGACCTCAATCCCATTCCAATGGGGAATAATAACTGCTACTTTAGGGCGCTTATTTTGTTGCGTTGTCATAGCCTAAAAGATACACGGTAGGGATGGTGATTCAAATCATTGAGGATTTAAAAAAACCAATTATGGGTCGATATTGATTATTGATCAATCTTACAATCAAGCACGCCCTGTAAGGTCTTACTTTCTAAGACAAGTATTTGATACTGTTGAAATGTTTTGTAAATAAGAGGTCCTAACAGAGAACAGGTCAGCTGACTTAAAAAAGAGGCAAGAGGTATCAATGGATAAGATAAGCGTTCGTGATTTTATGACAAAAGAGCTGGTTGTCTTTACTCCTGAAATGGATATCTACGCAGCTATAGATGCATTGGTGAAATCTGAAATATCAGGTGCTCCCATTGTGGATGAAGAGGGTCGACTGGTTGGCATTATCTCACAAAAGGATTGTCTGCGAACTCTGGCAAATGGAGCCTTCCATGATGCACCTGCAGGTCCAGTTAGTGAATACATGACAGAGGCGGTTATGAGTATAGGTCCAGATATGGATATTTTCACTGTAGCTGACCTCTTTTTGAACAATGTGTATCGCAGGATTCCTGTTGTTGAGGATGGTGTAGTTATAGGCCAGATCAGTCGCCGTGATATTTTACGCGCGATACAACATATGATCGGTATCAAAGCTTAATTTACCCGCCCACTTTTGGAGCTGTAGGCACAACAGCAACAAATAGTTAAAAAAACTCCTCTTGCCAGCGACATGTGTTCAGATATCTTGGCGCCATGAAAATAATACTAAATTTGTTATATTAACCAACACAGGAGAGACCCAGTGAAGATCGGTATACCCCTTGAGACAACTTCTGGAGAGACCCGCGTTGCGATGGTCCCCGGAATGGTTACTGCATTTACTCGCTTGGAGCATGAAGTCATTGTCCAGAAAAATGCGGGAGCTGGCTCATTCATTTCAGATCAAGAGTTTGAAAAAGCCGGAGCCAGTATTGTTGATGATGCCAACTCGCTTTTTGCCGGAGCAGATGTCATCTTTAAAGTTCAACCACCCAGTTCTGATGAAGTCAAAATGATGCAGGATGGAGCCATCTATATGGGCTATCTCGCTCCTTTGAGCAATCATGCAACCCTGAACGCAATGAATGCAAAAAAGATTACCAGTTTTGCCACAGAGTTTATTCCAAGAATTTCCCGCGCACAAAGCATGGACACTTTGAGCTCAATGGCCACGTTGGCAGGGTACAAGGCTGTGCTTATTTCAGCCAACCATCTCGCTAAAATCTTTCCTCTGCTTATGACAGCTGCAGGATCTATCCCACCGGCAACTACATTTGTGCTTGGTGCTGGCGTCGCTGGTCTTCAGGCTATTGCCACAGCAAAACGTCTGGGTTCCAAAGTTGAAGCCTTTGATCCACGACCTGCAGTAGAAGAACAAGTTAAAAGTCTCGGTGCTACTTTTGTACATATGGAAGTTCCAGAAGAAAATGTCGAGACCACCGGTGGATACGCGAAGCAACAGTCCGATGCTTTTCTGATTGCTGAGCAGGAGGCCATTGGTGCACGCTTGCCAAAGGTTGATGTTATTATTACCACAGCCCAGATTTTTGGAAAAGCAGCACCTATCCTCATTACTGAAGATATGGTAAAAATGATGCGACCCGGATCTGTCATTATTGATCTGGCCATTGAAGGTGGCGGAAATTGTGAGCTATCAGAAGCTGGCAAGACGGTAGTCAAACATGGCGTTACAATTGTTGGAACACTTAATCTTCCAGCCACATTATCAATCAATGGTAGTGCGATGTTTTCAAAAAACCTCCTCAACCTATTTAAAAACCTCTTCCAGAATGAAGACAACTCCCTTGATTTCGAGGAAGAAGTCACTGCTGGTGCATGTATCACCCATGCTGGAGAAATTCAGAATGATCTTGTTAAAAAGTCTATATCAGGAGGGAATGCGTAATGGAAAGTCTAATTGTATCCATCTATGTCTTCACTCTCGCCGTGTTTATCGGCTTTGAGTTGATTACAAAGGTTCCACCATTATTACATACCCCACTGATGTCTGGGTCAAATGCCATCTCAGGTATTACGGTAGTTGGTGCTTTGTTGGCAGCTAATGCCAACAATTGGAAACTCAGTACCGTCCTCGGAGTTCTGGCTATCATGTTCGCCATGATCAATGTGATTGGTGGATTTATGGTAACAGACCGTATGTTGGGCATGTTTAAAAAAGATAAAAAGACTGAGAAAGGAGCCTGATGATGATCTATTTAGAACAGTTCACCTATCTCCTGGCTTCAGCACTTTTTATTATTGGATTGAAGTATCTTGGTTCAGCAAAAACTGCCCGCAGGGGTAACCAATATGCTATGATGGCTATGGCCATCGCCATTGTGATCACATTGGTGATCTCTGGCATAGCCGGTCCTGTACAGATCATTGTTGGTATGGTAGCAGGTGGTCTTATCGGTGGCATAATAGCTAAGCGGATTGAAATGACGTCCATGCCACAAATGGTGGCTCTATTCAATGGATTTGGTGGTATCGCTTCAACTCTGGTAGCTTATTCAGAATATCTTGAACCAACCACGCTTCCCATAACCCTGGATGTGAACATTACCCTCATTCTGAGTTTATTTATCGGTACAGTTACCTTGACGGGTTCATTGATCGCTTTTGCAAAATTGCAGGGCATTATGCCCGGTCGTCCCATCGTTCTGCCCATGCATCAGATACTTAACTTTCTTTTAATGATCGGTGTCGTAATTTTTGGTGTTATGTACGTCATGGCTCCCGATGTACCGATGTGGCCACTCCTGATCATTGCAGCTGCCGCTATTTTTGGAATCACCTTTGTGATTCCTATTGGTGGAGCAGACATGCCCGTAGTTATTGCGCTACTTAATTCCTATTCAGGCCTGGCAGCTTCAGCAACGGGTTTTGTGCTATCAAATAATGTGTTAATCATAGCAGGTGCTCTGGTTGGTGCTTCCGGATTGATCCTCACACAGCTCATGTGTGATGCCATGAACCGCAGTCTCTTTAATGTACTCTTTGGTGCTGTAGGTACAGATGACAGCACAGGTGATGCCGGTACAGGTGGTGGCGAGCAAAAGACGGTAACCCGTTATACTGCAGAAGACGCGGCCATGATTATGGATACGGTTCAATCAGTTATCATTGTACCTGGCTACGGTCTTGCTGTTGCCCAGGCTCAGCATGTTTTACATGAAATGGCTGAGATGCTCACAGCTCGAGGAATCGATGTCAAATATGCTATTCACCCTGTGGCAGGGAGAATGCCCGGACACATGAATGTCTTGCTGGCTGAAGCCAACGTACCTTATGACGTGTTGTATGAAATGGATGATATCAATGATGAATTCCAAAACACAGATGTTGCTTTGATTATCGGTGCGAATGATGTGGTAAATCCAGCTGCCCGGACCAAGAAAGATAGTCCGCTTTATGGCATGCCTATTTTGAATGTTGATTATGCCCGAACCGTCATGTTTGTTAAACGCTCAATGGGTGCCGGTTTCGCCGGTGAAGCCAACCCACTGTTCTTTGATGATAAAACCATGATGGTATTTGGAGATGCCAAGGCCGTGGTTACTGGTCTTGTAAAATCCCTCAAAGAAGAATAGTCTCCATCGAAGGATAAGAAAGAAATAGTAACTAAAAAAGTCCCGGGAATCCGGGACTTTTTTATGTCAACTAAGTGGAATTCTGAAGACTTCCTGCCATTGATCTAGCCCCCCATTTGTTTCAACCAATACAGCCTCTTTTATTGTTACGGAGAGAGGCGATCCAATGGCAATGCTTTCCATTAATAACTTCTTGTTGTGTGGCTCGAGATGACTGTACAGTAAACTCAGGTGTGGCACGAAAGTGTGATTGGTCACTATCTCAAAATGCTGCCTGGCACTTGTATGTAGTTGCTCAAGTACCGGATTGGGGTGTGCATGTATGATGATACTCCTGAAATATTGATCTGTCATCCCGACATGACTGAAGCTCAGATGAATAGGATCTACCTCATGAAAACATTCAATCATCTTTGCCTTAATCCATTTTACGCTTTGCGGTAATTGACCAAGCAAAGTGATATGTGGTGAGAATTCTGGTGTCTCTCCCCGCCCAGAGAGTTGTGTGATCAAGTTTTGAAGATAATCAAATTCAGGTTGTGCTGGAATGAGCCAGATTGAATGACCCTTTGAGTTTTCAGATATGATTGTTCACCCCCCCAATGCCAATTAGTCTAATAGATATATAATATGCCTTATAAGAACTATCACCAAACACAATTATTAACGAATCAAATATACTTTCTGCAAATCACTCCACACTTTTCCTGCCTGATCATCGAATAGCAATTTCATGATATAAAGGCCTGTCACAGCCTTACCACCATAATTTGCCTCTCCATCCCAAAACACGTGTCCGCGGTGACTCACAGGATTTATCTGTACTGGCTCTGCAATTTTTCGACCTGCCATATCAAAAACCATCACAGACATGAGTCCGTGCTCAAACGGCAACTCATATTGTATGACCACTTGATCGGCATGTCCATCACCATTGGGCGAGAAAGGGTTAGGCTCCAGTTCAACAAACAGTTCTGATGTTAGGACATCCAGATAGAGACTGTTCTCCACTCCTGGAGTTGAGCCAAAACCATCAATGCAAACGCTCCAATTCCTGGTATCCTGACCTGAGACCTGCGGACGAATTCTCTCTAAGGAACGTCCCTGCACCAAAGCTGCATCTGCACTATAAGACATCTCATCCATGGAAATACGTTGTGGATCAGATAGAGTGAGGCTCTCGTCAGAATTGTTCAGCGTTGGAAAATGCGGGATTCCCAGATAATCACCACCATGTAGATTTGGTGCCAGACCTAGATCATTACCAATCACCAGATAGCTGTTGCGTTCCAGCCGGATACTGGTATCAGAAATACTAATTGCTGATCCGGAATTGTCTGCAATAAACCATCCCAACATATTCACAGTCTCGGCACTCCTGTTGTAAATTTCGATCCACTCATTCTGATCTATAACAGGCAAAGGCATAATTTCATTTATGACCAGAGGTGATGCATCCCCAGATATGTATACCCGCTGAACTATGATATTATCATCATATAATTCATCGCCATTATATTGAACCTCAGCTTCAATGATTATCCAGCCTGAAGACTCTGAAATGAGATCAATTTCCGAGATTAAAGTGTCCCCGGCCTCAATGGGAGGTAATATCTCTGTCCAGTCTTCGATCTGAGTATCATTGTGGTGTAGCCTGATATTGAGCTGAGCTCCTACTGCCTGAGATATCCCTGCATTTGCAACAGGAAGCTTGATTGAAAACACTGTGTTTTTCCAGAGAATTGAATCCAACAATACCAAATCTTGTACAGCCAGGTTCTGTGGCGGTATGAGTACCGAATTTTGCCTGCCGGGAGTGATACCAATCGGATCATGACAGATAGACCAGCTGGACTCCAATTCTTGAGCCTTCCAAAGCGCCAACCGCTCCAGACTTTTGCCAATTTCGCTATTCGCTGGAGTGAGATAATCTATCGCGAGCATCCTATGTCCCAGTGGGTCCCTGACAATAATTGAATCCGAGCTGTTATTTAGGCTTGGCCAGGATGAAAGCTCACTGATACTGGCAGAGGATGGTGCCCAATCCCCCAGCCTGTTCGCATCACCAGTCCATAAAAACAAGCTATCAGGCTGAATGAGAAACGATGACATCACTTCGCCTTCAGCACCACTGCGATCCATATAACTCCACCCCTTCAGATCAATTTCGTTTGAACTTGTATTTATAAATTCAAGGAATTCGACCTGATCTTCGTGAGGAAGATAGTGGATTTCATTTATGGCAATTTGATCAGGCTGAAAACCCAACACTACCTGTACAGAGGTGTCTGCCAAGATCTCGTCATCATGAATTATGCGGATTGGAATTTCGTTGTATCCCGGCCATAACATTGAGCTGGTGAAAATTAGTGAATCCAGTTCATAGCTTGGTAAAGCTCCAGACCAGTAGATGTCAGCATCAGATTCAAGTTCCAATAAATACAATGTGTCGATACCCAGGTTTTGAAAGCCGACACACACCTGTGCCTGCGCCGGTCCAATTGTACTTGAAGTTTCTACGACTATTTGATCAATTTGAATGTCCACTGGGAGCAGATGTCGCGTATTCATCCGTGATGGGGTGCCCCCATCGGTATGTGCGCTGGCTGCCCAGTTGATTTCCTCGTGGGGATGGCTGTCTGGATGTCGACGTTCCAGTGTTGTTGCAGATTCACCCCAACTTCCCCTATAATATATCGAAGCCACCCTATGGCCTGTTGCATCAAACAAACGGACCGAATCAGATGAACTATTTAAGGCTGGCCATGAACTGAGTTCAAGAACCTGATCAAGTTCAAGACCAAAATAATTCGTGATATTTGATGAAGCACACAGGGTTAAATACTCAAATGAATCCATATATAACAGGCTATCGGCAATGAGATGGCGTGTTTGATTAGCATCTGAGAATGTCCACCCCTGCAATGAAACGGCTTCCCCACTTCTATTTTGGATTTCCACCCATTCACCCTGTTGATCTGAAAAGGGACTATACATGACTTCAGTAATGCTGATGATATTTGTGGGATATGATCCCATTACCTCAAAGCGCAGGGAATCATCTACTGAAACTTCATCATTTTCTGTGAATACTCTCACCTCAAGCTGATGCACCCCTGGAACGAGGGGGAAAAGGGAGATGTGGAATTCCATGACCTCCTGCGAACTCAACACCGAATTTTCCTGAATGGATGTTTCCCACTCGCCTGCTCCTTTTTCACCATTTTGATCTTCATCGCGATAAATGGAAATTGAAAAATTCGGAATCTCATGCTCACCCTCATTTTTTAAAGTGATTATGATATTCACCAATTCATCGACCACTCCAGGTTCGATTTCAATTCCCAACAAACTCAGATTAATGAGGGGTGGTGTAACTGAATTACGATAACCTGGAGTTCCATTTATATCTAAAGACTGCTCCCAGGAGCTGAGTGAATCAACCGTGGCCACAGAGACTCTTTCCCAAGAGTAACCATTCGTAGTAGACGAAGACCAGGACATAACACTTGAGATTGTCGAGTCTGGACTTCGAATGATAACTGACTCGCCTGCGTTTGAGAGTCCGCCACTTCCAAAGCTGGCATCTGTTGAAATAGTATAAATCGAAAGCGAATCATTGAGGACGCCTGGGTATGGTCCAGAAAGAAAATCATATCCAGGATCTACGATAAGGGCATAGCGATCAGCTTGAACCCCAATTGGACCCGATAAATGGGAAATCGTATCTACCCCATTTCCATCGCTCAAAATCCAGCCATTGATTTGCATCACATGGTCACCAGCATTAAAGATCTCGATAAATTCATTTTCATACTCCGATCCCTGAGGATTTGACATCACCTCAGAGATACGTATGTCATTGGCCTGTAAGCATATAGCCAACAACACAAGACATATCCTGTGCATAATAATCCGATCTGTTTGATTTGAGGTTTACTCGATGAAAGGAAAGTAGTTATGGACAATTGGTATTACCAACTTTTTCATGATATCAGGAATAATTAACTTATATTCAAATCGCTTCGCCAAAGTGAGTTTGAATAATTAGGAGGTAACATGAAGATAGTGAAATTAAGTTTTTTAATTGTACTGACCGCTTTGGTCATGATTAACTGCTCGAGTGGGAAAGAAGTCATCGACATGCCAAAAGATGCAAATAATCCCAAGGGACCCACTGATTTGCCGGATTGGTTTACCAATCCTCCTGAGGAAGATGATATGTATATCTATGCCGTTGGTATGGGTGAGTCCCGCAAAATGGATTTAGCCATCGACAAAGCTAAACAGGCTGGCAAAGTAGAGCTTTCAGAGCGCATCTCCGCCAATGTGAAGAGTCAGGTAAAAAGCTTTACTCAAGAAGCTGGCATGACAGAAAACACTCAAATCGTTGAGTTTTATCAATCCACATCAAAGACGGTTACAGATAACACCTTGAATGGTGTCACGGTCCTGAAACGCTACCCCTACGAAAAAACTGGTGGCACCTGGATCGCATATGTGCAGCTTGGCTTGAAAAAAGATGCTGTTAGCACAGCTGTGGTGAATGTCATCAAAAATGAAGAGGCTCTTTATGCTGAGTTCAAAGCCTCCCAGGCTTTCAAAGAATTGGAAGCAGCTGTTGGTAATGCAAAATAGATTCTTAAACATCTAATTAAAAAGGCTCCTTCTGGGAGCCTTTTTTGTTTATCAAGCTTTTGAGCTATCCTCAATTCCCAATAAAATTGACTCGCTGGAAGAATTCTTTTTTAAAAGAATCTCCAATTGGAATTTCTTTGCTTTCGATTTGAATGAATTGTTTTTGAATGACTTCAATTTTTTTCACGGCAACCACATACGAACGATGAACCTGAACGAAATCTTTGGTGGGGAGAAGCTCTAGCAGCTGACTGAAGGTCATACGAGATAAAAGCTCCTTGCCATTAATCTTGAAGATGATGTAGTGCCCATCCTTCTTAATAAAACTGATCTTATCTGAATCGACCTGATGTATCTGGGCACCACTCTTAATAAATATTTGTGAATGCCCCTGCTCTATAGATTCTGGGGACTGGTTGGTTTCCGCAGGATACCTTTGGCTTTGAGCTCGATTCGCGGCAGCTAAAAACCGTTCAAATGGAATCGGTTTTAATAAGTAATCCAAAGCCTGAACTTCATAGCTCTCGACAGCATGTTCAGGATAGGCTGTGCAAAAAACAATTTCCACTCCCATCTTCTGGACCAATTTTGCGAGCTGCATGCCGTCCAGATCCGGCATATTTATATCCATGAAAACTAGATCGACCTGCTCATTTGACAGATAATTCAGTGCTTCAAGCGGATCCGTAAAGGAGGCACCCAATTCCAGCCAGCTCACTTTGTTTACAAATGAACTGAGAACCTCAATGGCTCCCTGCTCATCATCAACAATAACACAACACAGAGTATTCGTCACAATGATATCCTCATAAGTACCTGATACTCCTCCTCAGTCATACTAATCTCTAAGGTGTGTTTCTCAGGATATAGGTGTTCTAACCGTCGCGTCACATTTTCCAGGCCTATTCCTTTGTGCTCTTGAGATGCGACTCGATCCGGAAATCGTGAATTATTAATCGAAAATTCAATCACATCACGAGCAGCAACCAGCTTCATCTTGATATATCCCTTACCATGATTATCAATTCCATGTTTAAATGCATTTTCCACAAAGGGTAAAAGGATTAGTGGTGCCACACGAAAATTCTCAGGTTCCCCCTCAATTTGAATATCAACAAAAGGGGGATCATCCCGTTTGTATTTTAGCAACATGAGATCCTTAAAATTTTGGAGATGCTCAATTTCCTGATGTAAACCGATGCTGTCTCCAGCACTATCATAGAGCATATACCGCATCAGACCGGAGAGTCTTAAAAGAGCATCACTCCCCTCCTGATCATCATTTCTTTGCGTTATGGCGTAAATGTTATTCAGAGAATTAAAAAGGAAATGCGGGTTGAGTTGGGATCTCAGATATTTGACCTCTGCTTCTAGATTCTTAAGTTCCAGTCTCTCGTGTCTTCGAATTTGGGAATTACGATCCCGCGCCAGACCATAAAATATACCAGCCGTCAAAACAATTAAGTTCCCAGAGAGAATAGTAAGATTCAACGTCTCTCTGCGGGTATACAGTAGCATTTTATCTGAGACTTCTCCAGCAGCTGTTGGAAGATTGAATACCCGAAGTGTAAGCGCATCCCAACCATATTCAATGACTGAACATGCTAGAAGAACAGTTCCGAAGGCAATCACAATCTTCAAAATTGATCTTCTGTCGAGCTGGTTAGGGATCAAGTACCTGGAAGCAAAAAGGATTAAAAAGGCTGAGATGACCACATCCATCAAACGTACAGAATAGAGGCTGCCATCAAGATTATTAAACTGCCCTGAAAAAACTGGTAGTTTTGCCATCCCAATGGGAGTGAAATAAATTAACCCAAACAGGATTAAAAGGAGCAGTGGTTCTATCCATTTTCGATTCATCGTGGAAGGAATATATATTTTTTCATCACATCTTCGACTATAAAGGCTCTAATGTGCAGACTCCATGGCATGAATCCATGATAAGCTGTCACAAACCCTTTATTACTGCTCATCTTCCGTTTGCACCCAAATTTTGTCCACTCATGCCAAATTTTAATTCTTGGGATACAAAGTGTTAGTATTGAGCCAGAAAAGAGGAGAATCATCAGATGTATTCAAAAAACAAAGTAATTTTTCTTCTATTATTAACACTCGGCGCCTCCTGGACGCTGGCACAGCCCAAAAGGGTTAATATCCATCAGGTAATTCTTGATGAAGATTCTCAGCATGACCGTTTCATCTGTTCCAATGGAGGTCACATTGAGATTCTCAAAGAATCAACGTTTCCTGAAATTCTTATCCATAAAGCACGTTTACAAGGTAAAAAAGTGGCTCGAGTTCTGCTGGAAAAATCTGGTCTTTTAAAGGAAGCTAGAATTGTCAAGGCTTTCAAATATCCACTCGAGGTCATGAATTTACAAATTGATATCGCAAAGCCTGATTTACCCCATATCCCCCATTCGCAACCAAAAATGGTTCACTCGTGCCAAAATCTAATTGTATGAACTGGCTGTATTAGATTTGAGCCAGAAATAAATAAGGAGCATCATCAACATGTTTTCAAAAAGCAAATTCGTCACTCTACTGATTTTAACATTTAGCGCTTCCCTTGTACTAGCACAGACCAAACAGGTCATCGTCCACAAAATGGGCCATGATGGAGATTCCTTAAAAAAGGAAATCCTGGTGGATCATAAAATAAATATTGAGTTTCTAGGAGATTCTCTTCAGGACCATTTTCTCTGGTCACATGAGGGGAATTTTGAGGTTCTCGGAGATTCAGCCCTAAAAAAAGTATTTGTCCACAAAATGCCACGGCATGAAAGAAAAGCTGCTCGAATCGTAATTAAAAAATCTGGATTCTTCAGGAAAAATAAAATTGTCATTGATTTTGATCCCATGACTCAGGCCATCATCAAGGTCGTTGACAATGATAAGGATGTTTCACCTAATAAATTTCACAAGTATCAGAACTATTTAGAAGATGCTACGGAATTCGCTGAACTTGAGGCACTACACCCACGCATGGAGGAACTGGAATTTAAAATGCAATCATTTGAGCTGGCTGATTCTGAAAAACTAGCTGGTTTGGAGGCTATTCTTATCGATCTGGAGGCCCTGGAGTCGGATCGGGCACTTTTCAAAAGAGAGCATTACTCTTCATTAATAAAAGTCATTGAGCTTGAAAATCTCGAGGAAGTTTTCCAGGATATTTTAGAAGATGCTGGTGTTACACCTCCTCAAAAAATTGAATCTATCTCTATAAAAGAGGGCAAATTTTTTGTCAATGGTGATGAGATAAAAGGAGATGTTGGGGAAAAATGTCTCCAGGCCTATATGGGTCACTCCAATCTCAGTCCTGAAGACATACACAAAAAAGGCGAAGAGATAAGTATTGAAATTAAATTTGACTAATACAGGTAAAGGCTTCCACTAACGCAAGACCATTTCGGGGTCGCGCTAGAAAAAACCGCTCTATCCGAGCGGTTTTTTAATGCTTCAAAATTTGGTGATGGTCACTTTCACGTGACGAGAGAAAACCGCTGCTTCCGTGTGGTTTTTTTTCGTTCACTCTCGCCGATCGTTCTCATTCCCAAACTTGTACTGACCTGTAGCTTTGGCCATGATCAGTTGGGAGTTCTCCTCGTTGGCAAAACTAATCTTTGAAAGAAAACGCAGGGCCGACTTCTCCCGCAAAGTGGTGGCAAGATGGTTGGACCTAAATATTCTGACCACACCATCCTTGCTCCTCTGATACGAAAAGGGATGCTTGGCTAGAGATTCATTATCGGGCATAGTTCCACATACTATTGATTCAGACTCATCATTAAAAACCCAGTAAAAGCAGCATTATTAGGTGCCAACCTACTATCTACTTTAGACTTCATCTCATTGATTATTGAGCGAAATTCCTTGTAAAATTCCCAGCTCGGACGCGGCTTATAAACCAGGGATTCCAATTCAAACTGTTGGATCACACCTTTAGCCGTGGTAGGCTTAACAAAAACTTCCTCAAATGGTTTATGATAGACGGGCAACGCTGAGATGAGTGACCACTTTGCCATTTTCCCAGTGATAAGCACATCCAGCATCATATTGAATCCCTGCTCCTGATTTCCGTGCAACATCTCTTTCAATCCGTGGGCCAAAATAGTCTCATGTTGATTATGAAGGCTATTTATAAAATCTCTGAATTTCGGTTTTTCGAAGAGGCTCACCATGGATGAGCGGCTTATCATTTTGCTCATAGTCTGAACTATGGATCTGGGGTTTTCAAATTGATCCTCTGAAAATTCCTCTTGAACAGCGGTAATCATCTTATTCATCTTATGCTTTTTGCCAATAGCGACCATCTCAGGGTGCTCAAAACCCCCAGGATACATATTGAAAAATTTTGCTTCTGCCTGCTTTAATTTATCGAGATTCATAACGTCTCTTCCTCAATCACAATGTCTAAATAGTTGGTAGTAAGAATCGAATTCTTCCGTCGAGAAGATAAACCATATGGAACAAATATTGTCATAATTCGTTGGTCATATAGTATATTCACTAATCTAAGGTCTAAAGGAGTATTGATGAGACAAAAATGGTTTCCAAAACAGATTTCAAAATCTATTTCCATCCTTAGTTTAACTTTGGTGTTCTTTAATTGCAATCAAGCGCAGGAGCCTATGAAATACAATAAATTATCCCCTGAAGAACAGCAGGTGATTCTCAAGAAGGGCACAGAAAGACCCTATAGTGGAAAATTCGAGCACCACGATGCCAGGGGAACCTATACGTGCAAACAGTGTGACGCGCCTCTCTATCGATCAAACGATAAATTTGATGCCCAGTGTGGCTGGCCCAGCTTTGATGATGAAATTCCTGGTGCAGTAAAGCGGGTCACTGATGCCGATGGGAGCAGAACAGAAATTCTATGTGCCAATTGTGATGGTCATCTCGGACATGTCTTTTTGGGAGAAGGCTTTACCTCAAAGAATACTCGCCATTGTGTAAATTCAATTTCCTTAAATTTTGAACCCGTGGAGATAAATATGGAAAAAGCTGTTTTTGCTTCTGGTTGTTTTTGGGGCGTAGAATATCATATTCAACAAGTGGATGGCGTTATTTCCACCAGTGTTGGTTATACTGGAGGCTTCCTCCCCAATCCCACCTACAAGCAGGTCTGTACCGGAACCACCGGTCACGCAGAGGCGGTGGAAGTCGTATTTGACCCTGCAAAAGTCAGCTACGAAACCCTTACCAGAATATTTTTTGAGACTCATGACCCCACGCAGGTAGATGGTCAGGGACCAGATCTCGGCAACCAATACAGATCAGAGATTTTTTATCTATCTGAGGATCAGAAAGCCACTGCTAAAAAACTGATTAAACTGCTTGAGGATAAGGGGCTAGATATCGCTACGGCTCTCACACCTGCCGTGGAGTTTTACAATGGTGAAGAATATCATCAGGACTATTATATCAAGTCAGGCGGTACACCCTATTGCCATGCCTATACCAAACGATTCTAAAGGGAACGTCCCACTTAGGTTTTGTCTATATTCGTATCACCATATAGTTTTTGTAGTCTGATTAATTCTCGTTTGGTTTCCTGCACAATTTTTTTGTAAGCAGGATCTGAATAAACATTGTTCATCTCAGAAGGGTCTTTCTCCAGATCAAATAGTTCCCAGAAGTCTTCCTCTTCATAGAAGTGAATCAGCTTATAGCGTTCAGTCCGAACACCATAATGTCGTCTGACATTATGCCATCCATGGGGATGTTCATAGTAATGATAATAAATGGATTCACGCCAGTCGTCAGGTGTGTGGCCCTTAACAATACCCCGTAATGATTGTCCCTGCATATCATCAGGAATAGTGGCACCAGCAAAATCCAGAAACGTAGAAGCAAAGTCCAGATTCATAACCAAACCCTCTGCAACCTGCCCAGGCTGAATCTCTTGAGGATAGCGCATCACCAGCGGCATGCTCAATGACTCCTCATACATAAAGCGCTTGTCGTACCACCCATGCTCACCGAGATAAAAGCCTTGATCCGAAGTGTAGACGACGATAGTATTTTCTGCTAATCCTGCTTGATCCAAATAGTCCAGGACACGACCCACATTTTCATCCACAGACATAATACAGCGCAAATAATCTTTGAGATAGTGTTGATATTTCCAATTTAATAGCTCATCGCCAGTGAGTTTGAGCGTTTTGAATTCCTCATTCACCTTGTCATAATGGGTATCCCAACCGGCTTTTTGTTCTTCGGTCAGACGGTTATAAGTGTTTTTCCATGTTTCAGTGACCTTCTCTGCAAACGATCTTTTGCCACCGGATCCCGTCTCTTCTTCAATTGATTCACCGTGTAGTTTCATATCAAAAGTGAGATACATATCATCGATCCGCATATCAGCTTTACCTGCCGCTAGACGGCCGATGTATTCATCATGGAAATTGTCTGGCAGCGGAATCTCGACATCATTATAGGCGTCTAAATGTTTGATGTTAGGCATCCAGTTGCGATGGGGTGCCTTATGATGGATGAGCATGCAAAAAGGCTTGGATTTATCTAGATTATTCAGTGTATCAATGGCCTGGTCAGTGATGATATCAGTGGTATAGCCGATATACCTTTTCTTTTCACCATTCTCA
This sequence comes from Fidelibacterota bacterium, assembly GCA_018650795.1. Lineage (GTDB taxonomy): Bacteria > Fidelibacterota > UBA8477 > UBA8477 > JABMPR01 > JABMPR01. The sequence goes on along the minus strand of JABIFG010000104.1, from coordinate 35,454 downwards.
GTAAAATCCGGGTTGTAGTATTGACCCTGACCTTTGAGAATGTTCCAATAGTCAAACCCGGTTGGCTCGGTCTTCAGATGCCACTTTCCTACAATCGATGTGTGGTAGCCCACTTTTTGAAGCATTTTCGGAAAGGTCGGCTGAGATCCATCAAAGGTGCAGCTATGATCCAACATTCCATTAAGGTGTGAATACTTACCGGTAAGCAGAGTGGCTCGACTGGGACCACAGATGGAATTGGTCACAAAGCTGTTTTGAAAGCGAACTCCCTCGTTCGCCAGGCGATCAATATTGGGAGTATCAATTAAATTGCTACCATAACAACTAATAGCTCGTTCTGCATGATCATCGCTCATAATAAAAATGATGTTGGGGCGATTTTTTTTCATGCATGAATTCAAGAATAAATTCGGTGCCATTAAAGCGGTAGTACCCAGCCCAACGGATTTGAGAAATTCTCTGCGTGTTGTTTTCATGGACACCCCTTTTACCATACTGCCCGAACTGGCAGTTATTCCAATTCTTGGATTCTTCTTAGATTTCGATCCAGCTTAATTAGTGTCTATCAATAAAGTTAGTTTTTTACTGGTGCTATTACAATTTTTACAACGAATTTGACGAATATTACGAAATAGCATTAAATGTCTTCGTGAATTTCGTTTGGTTCGTTGTGAAAGAAGAGCTTAAAGTAGTACTCTAATTAAGCTTTCCTGCAATATATGCAGTCGTCCAGGCTGCCTGGAAATTATAGCCGCCCGTAATGCCATCTATATCCAGAATTTCCCCGGCAAAATATAGATTTTTACAGACCTTGCTTTGCATGGTTTTAGCATCAATACTCTCGAGGTTCACACCCCCACAGGTCACAAATTCATCTTTAAAGCCTGTTTTTCCAGAAACAGAGTACATATCATTAGTTAAGACACTTGCTAGCTTGTTCATTCCTCGATTCCCAAGTTCTCCCCACTGCTTGGTTAACGATAACTCGCTTTTTTGTATCAGATAACGCCACAGTCTGTCAGGTAATCCAAACGGTCGAATATTGGGTAAAAGTTTACGTGAGTGTCCAGTGATAGTAGCATTTAGTTGATCCAAAACCAGTTCATGATTTGTTTGATCCACCCAGTTTACCAGTAGCTCGAAATTATAGTCCTTTTCATTAAAGATTCTGGCTCCGAAAGCCGAAAGCTTCAGAATGACAGGACCACTCAAGCCCCAATGTGTGATGAGCAGTGGCCCTCTGGTTTTTAAGGTGGTTCCAGGAATACTGACCAACACAGGATTTACTGCAACACCTGTTAGCTCAACAATGGATTCATTGGGCATATTAAATGTAAACAGGGAAGGCACGGGCTCAACGGTCTCATGACCTAACTTTTCCAACCATTTCAGCCCCTCAGGTCGGGGTGACCCACCACTTGCTATAATCACCTTGTCAAAATTTCTGGGGGGTAAATCCTGTCTGGTAAAATGTAGCTCTAGCTGATTACTAATTTTTGAGATCCTCTCAATCCCTGACCAGAACTCACATACAATACCCAGGTCTTCCGCCTGGTCCAGTAGACAATCAACAATGCTACTTGAATCCTGGGATACGGGAAAAACGCGCATGTCATCCTGGGTAAAGAGGGGCACACCTCTGGATTCAAACCATTCCATGGTGTGCTTGGTGTTAAATACTCTCAGTGCTTGTTTCATGAGGGCTTTACCACGGGGATAAGCCTTGGCAAGTTCACTGATAGATGTATTGCCATTGGTAACATTACAGCGGCCCCCACCGGAAATCCTGACTTTGGCTAGAGGGTGACGAGTCTTTTCAAAAATAACTACCGTGGCATCGGGAAAATTCTCTTTAATAGAAATGGCTGAAAAATAGCCTGCTGCTCCCCCCCCGATGATGGCAACATCCACGTCAGCTACCCTGCAATTATTTGTTCAGAAGATGTTGGAAATAGCTGGGAATCTTGGCTTCAAAAGTCATTTTTGCTTTTGTACCGGGATGTTTGATATTGATCGTACCAGCATGCAGGGTCAATCTCTTGATGCCTTTAGCACTATCGCCATAGACTTTATCTCCGGCTACGGGACAGTCAATATCAGCAAACTGAACACGAATTTGATTTTTCCGACCTGTGATCAAGTCAATTTCAACCAGGCTGTATCTTTTTGACTCTTGGAGAACTTTGTAGCCGGTTTTGGCTAACTTTCCAATTTTTTGATCCTCGGTGGAATACATTTTATGAACCACATTTTCAGCCAGGTACGAAGATAGGATGCCCTCCTTTTCAGAAAGGTTTCCATGGATGACGGCGTAGTATTTTTTGCTGAAGTTTTTCCACTCGTCCTGCAAATAGCGTTTATTTTTTTCACTTTTTGCAAAGACCAAAACGCCTGAAGTATCCCTGTCCAATCGATGAACGATATAGATTCGTTTTCGAGATTTTGGATTCCCTTTGCGAACATAATTATTCAAGGCAAAATAGGCGGTTCTGTCACGGGTCTTGGCATTACTCATTGACAGGAGACCACTCATCTTATCAACAACCAGAATATCGTTGTCTTCAAATAAAATGGTGAGCCCACGCGGTTGATGACGCTTGGAAGGTTTTTTAGTTTTCTTTGTCTCGAAAGGATCCATGGCTTTTTAATCTACCTCAACTATGCTTTATGAATCTGAAGGTTCTTGAAAATAATCTCGTTTGAAATACACATATCCAACAAAACCCCACCAAGCGATCAGGGTGGCAACGACAGTTAATGCAGATGCTTGCGCCACAAGCTCTTGTCCCCCGGCTCCAATCATCTCGCCATAGTCACTTAAGAGGCTGGATGTAGCTTGACCATACATGATAAAAAGCAACCTGTCAACCGAATATACCAGGGTTCCTGTAAATATCATCTGAAACCCCCAGGGTTTTGCTGTCCATAGGCCTAATCCCATGCCCCCATATATACCTATATATAAGAGATGGTATATCACAGCAACAATTCCACTGCGCTCAGCACCAAACAAGGCAACTGGAGAGACAATAGATACGAGCTCTGCCAGAGCGGAAACGAAGAAAAAGAAACCTGCGAATCGCATGGTAAAACGAGGACTTTTGACACCGCTAGCTGTTGATTCTTTAGACGAAGAGGGTGGTATCCATAGTTCATCTTCTTTCATAGCCGAACAGTAGCGACAAAAAATTGCATCATCCTGGATTTTTTCAGCACAGTAAGGACATTTCATTCAGCACACCTCATGATTTGGTCAGAGTATAATATTAATTACGCCGTATTCCTCTATGAAGCTTGCCCGTAGAAAGGAAATAATTTTTAGTTTTTAACGTCCTTTTAACTGAACGATTTCGTATGTATAGAGAAAATCATGAAATTCGTAATCCATTCTCAGTTCATAGTAAAATTCCGTTGAATAGCCAGGTTTGAGGGTTTCACGAACCACAAAATTCTGTGAGAGAAGCAAATTTAAAGGATTCAGAGAATCTTTTCCGGTGTATTTATTTGCTGAGCTTTCATTCATCAGATTCGTTCTTCTGGAAACCTCTTGACTACCCACGTATATTTCAAACTTGAAGATGGATGTGGTGATATTATGTTCGCCATTATTCTGAATTTTGCCTCTGATATAATCCTTCTGCATATTGACGTCAAAGTCACTAATCTCAACCTGGGTAAATTGATCCTTGGGGATGGTGGTATCATCCATAACAGAACAAGAGAGGATCAAAATACCAGTCAACCACATTGTGATTACAGCTTTTGTCCCCTTCAAGGACTGTCTGTCTTCATTTACTCGACTCATTTAGAAGTATCGGTCAGCTTAAAGCTTAAATCCTTTTTGACAGTGGGCCACTCATTATCGAGAATGGAAAAAATCACAGTGTCACGATAGCTTCCATGTTTGTCTTTGCGATGATTTCTTAAAACGCCATCCTGTTTCGCACCCAATCTGGCTATTGCATTTCTGGAACTCAGATTCTGCCAATGTGTCCTGAATTCAACAGCTATGACATTTAAACTTTCAAAGGCATGTCTCAGTAGGAGATATTTGCATTCAGTATTTACTGATGTCCTTTGAAATCTCTTAGCGTACCAGGTATAGCCAATCTCCACACGCCTGTGTTCAGGTTCCACGTTACAAAAGCGGGTCGAGCCGATCACCCTTCGTGTAGAACTATCCAAAGCAACAAAGGGCAAACTTCGCTTCAATGCTTTTTGATTTAGAGCAAATGCAATGTAGTCGTGAATAGATTTTTCTGAGGGAACGCTGGTGTACCATAGCTTCCACAATTCCCCATCCATGGCTGCCTCTACAAGCGTGCCACTATGTGCAGCGTGAAGGGGGATCAAGATAACTGATTCTCCCTCCAATTCTATATCAACTAACCAATCCTTATTCAATTCTCGTCCCGGACATCTATAACTTCTTCAGTTCCATCGGAATGCCTGGCATATCTGTCCTGATCCTCGGGATTTACAGGATCATTTCTGTCCCAGGGCCAACCGCCGAATTGAGTTGCTCTAAAATCATCAAAGGCTTGTTGGATTTCAGCCTGAGTATTCATAACAAAGGGACCATATTGAACAACGGGTTCTCCAATAGGCATCCCCTGTAAAAGGAGGATTCGTGATTGTTTCGGTCCGTTTTTAAGCTTGATTTCCTCAGAAGAAACCAGTTCTATAGCATGGTATTCTGAGATTTCCTGATTAGCAATTGTAACCGAACTGCCTTCATAAAAGTAGAGGTCGCGATTGACCCCGGCTTTGCAGGATGGCAGGACAAATTCAGCTTCTGCATCCAGAGTAATTACACAGATAGCTACCTGGTTAGTTGATTGAGCAGCCCATGAGTCTGGTGCTGGCTCCGGAGCTGATTTACCGCCAAAAGTTCCTGCAATAATGCGAGTTTCGATTTTCCTGCCCTGTTCATCCTGAGACCGGAGAATCGGGATAGATTCTGACCAAAGCATTTTATAGGCGGGACTTGCCATTTTTGAACTGCTGGGAAGATTTAACCAGATTTGAAAGAGTTCCAGGGGATTAGCTTGGTCTTTATGTATCAGGGGGAACATCTCAGAATGTTGAAGTCCGCTTCCTGCCGTCATCCACTGGACATCGCCATTCCCGTAGCGCCCGGAAGAACCAGCCGAATCATGGTGGTCTACAAGTCCATCGAGTACAACTGTCACCGTTTCAAAGCCACGATGAGGGTGAGCCGGAAATCCTGGCACTTGATGACCGTGATACATATTCCAACCGTCTTTTTGGTCGAAATCCTGACCAATATTACGTCCAGCTAGAGACACGGCAGGACCCATTTTACCGTCCCCTTGAGGATAGGCATCTCTGTGGTGCACACAGAAAAGGAAAGGGTCTCGAGTCTCCCACGTGAACCCTAGTGGTTTTATATTTTTTATCATTGGATTTTTTGTCCTTATATCCCCCGAGATATGAGCACGACAACAATTCAATTGTCATCATTGAATATTGTTCAGAAAACTAGACCTTAACCCCGCCGATACAAGCAGGTTCTATTTTGCAGGATGGCTGGAATCACTGCGCCTTGCGATAGATGAAGACATATCTCCCCAAAATAACGAGGAGGATGCCACCAAGGATCATGAGAGCTGAAACAGCAAGCCTTGAGGTAATCACTTCAGAAACAAACAGAATTCCCCCCAGGGCAGCAATGACAGGAACCAGTAACTGAATAACGGCAGCCTGTGTCGCTGAAAGTCCCCGCAAAGCAGCATACCAGATACTATACCCTACACCAGAGGCCAACCCGCCAGATATTGCCGCATACATAATACCCTCAAATGAAAATTGTGTCTGTTTTATTGCCAGGGTGACGAGAATAGCAATCAGCGGAATCGTTCTCAAGAAATTGTGAGCAGTATCCCTGAGGGGATTTTCCGAGCCACGCCCCCTGAGAGTATAAATACCCCAGGCAATACCCGAAACCATCATAAGCGAAAAACCAAGCGGTGACGGTGTTGAAACCCCAGGCAAAACCAGATAAACAAAACCTGCAAAGGCTAGCGCCATCCCCAGCCACTCGCTTGTGTGCAAGCGGTTGCCAGAGAAAACTGATATGAGGATCATGCTTATCTGCACTGCTCCAAATAGGATCAAGGCACCAGTTCCTGTATCCAGAGTTATATAGGCGTACGAGAAGGTGATGGCATATAAAAACAACATGATGCTGGAGATCCAGCTACCCTTGCGGGGTAGTAGTGATTTTTCACGACGGACAATCAAGATCAATAGCAAAGTGACAGCTCCCGACAACAATCGGATCGCAGTAAAGCTAGCTGCATCAATAGCTCCTGTTCCCAGCGCCAGCCTACAAAGTACGGAATTTGCCGCAAAGGCAATCAAGGCCAAGCCAGTGAAAACAGCTGTTTTTAAGATAACGTTTTGCGGTTGGATACTCATTCGGAATCTAATAGTTCAGCCCAGACTGCAAATTCATTTCCGTTAGGATCTGAAAAATGGAAACGTCTCCCTCCGGGAAATGAAAAAATGGGTTTCGTGATTGTACCTTTGGTCTTTTCAATTTTCGCGAGAGTCTCTTCAAGTGCATCACTATAAAAGACAATAAGGACACTTCCAGAACTTGTTAGAGCTGTCAGGTCTGATTTAAAAAAACCAATATCAATTCCAGCATTGGTGCAGGCTACATAGTCAGGTCCATAATCAACAAATGACCAGTCAAAGACTTCCCCAAAAAATGCTTTGGTCAGTTCCATCTCCCTGGCTGGAAATTCCAGGTAATTGATCTTCTCATGCTTACTCATGGGAGATGCCACCATAGGTAATACCACTGAGGTCTGCCATGTCGCGCTTCCAGGTGGTAAGATCACTATGATTGAACTGATTCAAGTGGGTATGTCCGCAGGCTCGTGCCATAACCTGCATGAGTTCTGTAGAAGCTCTGAAAAAATTATTCAGTTGCTGTGCACCTTTTTCAATTTTGATACGTGCTCTCAACTCAGATTTTTGAGTGGCTATGCCCACCGGGCAATTGTTGGTGTGACAGGCTCGCATACCCAAACATCCAATAGCCTGAAGGGCTGAATTCGAAACTGCAATGGCATCGGCACCAAGAGCCAGGGCTTTGATAAAATCTGCTGGAAGACGCAATCCGCCCGTAATCACCAGTGAAATATCCTGACGCCCCTGCTGATCCAAATAACGACGCGCGCGAGCCAGGGCGGGTATGGTTGGCACGGAAATATTATCCCTGAAAATCAAGGGTGCTGCACCAGTTCCTCCACCACGGCCATCCAGAATGATGTAATCCACACCAATATCCAGGGCCGCCTGAATATCCTTTTCGATATGCTGAGCAGATAGCTTTACACCGATTGGTATTCCACCCGTCGCCTCCCTGACCTCCTCGGCAAACCGTTTATAATCCTCTATGTTTTCCCAGTCCGGGAAACGGGATGGTGAGATGGCCGGTTCTCCTTCAGCCAAACCACGGACTTTAGCAATTTTACCCATCACTTTGTTGCCTGGAAGGTGTCCGCCTGTCCCTGTTTTCGCTCCCTGTCCACATTTAAAATGAAAGGCCTGACACTTTTGAACCTTGTCCATAGTGTAACCAAACCGAGCAGAGGCTAATTCATAGAGATAGCGACTGTTGGCAGCCTGCTCATCAGGGAGCATACCGCCCTCACCTGAACAGATTCCCGTTCCGGCCAGTTCTGCCCCCTTAGCCAGTGAAACTTTGGCTTCCTCTGAGAGAGCACCAAAACTCATATCTGAAACAAAGAGAGGACGCTCCAGTATTAAAGGTTTTTTGGCATTGGGACCAATAACTACCTCTGTCCCAACCCTTGCATCATCCAGTAGGGGTACTCTATGCAATTGAGCCGTCAGCAATTGAATATCATCCCAACTGGGCAAGTCCTGTCGGGGTACTCCCATGGCATCGACTCTGCCATGATGACCGGTTTCACTCAAGCCTTTTTCTGCTAAATGTTGAATATACTGAGCATGTGGTTCTTCTGGAGCACCGTGAACATCTTGATAAAGACCTTGATATGCATCTCGATTATAGGGCTGAGGATTTTGATCTTCCCAGGCTTTTATTTCGTCTTCATCAACCCAAACCTTATCATCTTCAATCCAAGCTGAAAACTTATGAAGTTTTTCTTCATTATTATAGGCACTAACACCTGACTTGTAGTTGTAATCCCAATTATGCAAGCCACAGAAAAGGTCATCTCCTTGAATATGTCCATCTGCCAGCAAAGCGCCCCTGTGGTGACACCTCCCATAGAGAACTGAAACTTTATCTTTATCTTTATCTTTAAATCGAGTGACGACCAGATCAACATTGGCAAGCATGGCATAGACTGGTACCAGGGGTTCAAGATCATTCCATGCTGCGATGTCTACTTTATTCATAATAGGACTCTTTCCTTTAAAAGTTTAAGAACTCTGGCGAATCAATCGGAAGCGACCCGCAGATTCTCGATGTGTTCAGATTTGAGACACGAATCTCAAAATAGTGAAGTTCTACCTTCTACAATTCTGATCATTTGGGACAAAATTATTTTTTCCAGTCATTACGATCCAATTTCATCCTAAGAAGTGACCAGTTCTCATCTTTCAGGCTGGGAGTAATTTTATACGTTTTGAAACCAAGCTGCTCATAGCACTGAATGGCAGCATTATTAAATTTGAATACACCGAGGTCAATATTTTTAAGTGTTAAATCTTGAAAAGCAAAATCAAGAGCCAGTTGAATCATCATTTTACCCCAGCCCTGCCCTCGATATTGTCTGGCACCTATGAGAACTCTAGCGAGTACGCCCTTTTTCTCAACATAGTCTACCCTCATGAGCTCTATATGACCAACAACATCCCCACCCTGCATCGCTTTAAACATAAAATGAGGTGGGTGAGCCCCTTTTGTCTTTTCAAGGGTAGCCGTGAGTTGTTCTACATCCAGGGGATACACATATTGTGGACCTGACCATTGTAATAAAAAGTCAGCATCAGGAACCCAGTCAATCAGTCTTTGGATATCGCCTGCTTCAAATTTTTTAAGACTAATCATTAATACTTAGCACCTTATATAAATCCCTGAACACCTGTCTAATTGATATTGACGCTAAGACATTCTTTCAGCTTAAACAATAATATATTTTTTGACTGTTTATGTCTTGAAGCTTACAGAAAGCAGGAAGGTAGAATAATTTAGAATCCCATTAAGCCGCAACAACGACTACACTGTGGCAGGACTCCACCCTCCCTATTCAGTAAGGTTCGAAATTCACGGAATCTGTCATTATTCCAGAGTTCCAGGAGAGGTGTTTCCTGAATATTACCCACTTTGACATCGATATAATCACGGCAGGTCACAACATCACCATTGGGCATGATATCAATCATCATATAGGTGGCCACACAGGGACCAAACCCCAGAAAATCTTCTGGCTCTTCATAGTAGGGAACGATCTTTTCAGTATCGATAAAGGGTACTGGAAACCAACCAAATGGATATTTCTGTTTGGATATCTTCTCAAGGGTTTCCTTTACTTGCTTGGCTTTGATGGTAGTATTTTGACCGATATAGGATTTCCAGGTTTCTGCATCAACCCCCATTTCTCTCTTTAGAATATCGGCGTGTTTTTCACCGATCTCCTGGGTAGTGAACCAGGATAGATACAGAATGAGGCCATCAGGTCCCAATTCAGCAACAGTATCAAACATACTCTCCAGGTGATCCTGATTGGTTTCGGAAACTGTGGCAGAGATCAAGAAATAGGGATCAGGTTTTTTCCCTCGCTCTTCAAGCAACAATTTGATGCCCCTTGAGGTTCTTTTGAACGTACCTGGAACACCTCGGGCTTGATCATGAATTTCCTCAGGACCATCCAGAGAACAGGTCAGCATATCCCATTTCTGGTCGACAATCTGTTTGGCATTGCGCTCCAGTGCCGCTCCGTTGGTGATAACGTACACATAGCAGCCCTTTTCTTTGATATAGGCTGTTAGTTTAAACAGGTCCTTGTAAAGTAGGGCTTCGCCACCAGTTATATAGAAGATGGGTTTATAGTGAGCAGTCTCGTCTACTATTTTTTTATAATCCTCAAAAGTCAATTCTGAAAGCAGGTGATCACCGGCTCCCTCATTCATATAGCCTTTATCACCAAACTGACCACAAATGGCACAACGTTGATTGCAGCGATTGGTTATTCGCAGACTGATTTGATAAGGGGGACGACTGGCAATGCCTTTGCCCTGCTTTAAATCGCTATTAACGTGGAGGTGCTTGCGCCAGGCAGCACGGGTAACAACGGGTAAATATTTTAGTCTGGGGGCAAGTGCTTTTGCAAACATGCCAACAGGTAAACGACTTAACATAGAGTAATTCCTCGACTATAACTGTTTCAACTCTCGAATGGTGCTTCCTATATTAGACCTGAACTCAAAAAAACAGAGTAGGAGTTTCACTTTTTTTTTCTTGATTCAAGATAAGTTCTGTAATTGATGATATGCAGTATATGCCAAGATTTCTTACTGATTTTCCCTGAATAATACTAGATTACAGACCGGCTCAAAAAGAAAGCGACTAGAATTGACCCTATCCATGTACTTGAGAATAAGACCATGACATATAACTCCTTTTCCCTCTCTGGCAACATTGTTGATGTGCTAAATCAACGCATTTTTTCTGGAACCGTACATATTGAAAACGGCAAAATTAAGTCTGTAGTTGAAGAAACTATTCCTGAAACACATCTCATTCTTCCCGGACTCATCGATGCCCATATTCACATTGAAAGTTCCATGTTGGTTCCCACTGAATTCGCCCGAGCTGCTGTTATTCACGGCACAGTCGCCACGGTCTCTGATCCACATGAAATAGCCAATGTACTGGGAATTCACGGTGTAGAGTTCATGTTGGATAATGCAAGTCAAACACCCTTTAAGTTCCATTTCAGTGCGCCTTCCTGCGTCCCGGCCACGCCTTTCGAAACAGCTGGAGCAGAGCTGACTGCGTCTGAAATTGAAGCCCTGTTGCAGCGAGAGGATATCGTCAGTCTATCAGAAATGATGAATGTACCTGGCGTTTTGAATGATGCTACTGATGTCAAAGAAAAATTAGAGCTAGCGAAAACCGCTGGAAAAGTCGTCGATGGTCATGCTCCAGGATTGCGTGGTGAAGCTGTTAAAAAGTATGTCGAGGCTGGTATCACGACAGATCATGAATGTTTTAGTCTGGATGAAGCGCTGGAAAAACTGTCCTTGGGTATGCAGGTGCAGATTCGGGAAGGATCCGCAGCTCGTAATCTTGATGATCTCATTCCCCTGCTTGATGAACATTATGAGAATTGTATGCTTTGTAGTGATGATAAACATCCCGACGATCTAGCTGAAGGGCATATCAATGAGATGGTTAAACGAGCCATCGCCGCAGGAGTTGATCCACTCAAGGTTTTATGGAGCGCATCGGTTACACCAATTAAAACATATAAACTGGATATTGGTCTCCTGCAAACGGGTGATCCTGCCGACCTGATTCTTGTTGACAATTTTGATAATTTTCAGGTCAGAGCGACTTATATCAATGGAGAGCTACTGGCTGAAAATGGCACACCAAAACTTGGTTCTCAGGCTGTAGCGCCAATAAATAAATTTGAAGCAAAACTCCAGACACCCCAACTCTTTGGAATTAAATCAAGCCAAGATCGGGTACCGGTTATAGATGTTATTGATGGACAATTGGTCACTAAGAAATATTCATGGCACCCAACATTAGACTCTGATGGCTTTATTAAGCCAAATACTGACGAAGATATCCTTAAAATCGCCGTTTTGAATCGCTATGCGTTTTCTAAGCCAGCTGTGGCTCTCATCCGTAACTTTGGTCTAAAGGAAGGAGCAATTGCTTCGTCAGTGGCCCATGATTCCCATAATATTGTCGCCGTTGGTACTTCGGATGAGGATTTGGCGAAAGCTATGAATCTTATCATTCAGAACCAGGGTGGTATCGCAGCGGTAGCCAAAAAGACTGAACGTGTCCTCCCCCTGCCTGTTGCAGGTATTATGTCAGATGATGATGCTTTCAAGGTAGGTGTAAGCTATGGTGAAATGGATGACCTTGCCAAGGAGATGGGATCCCAATTGGGTGCTCCCTACATGACACTATCCTTTATGGCACTCCTGGTGATTCCAGACATCAAACTGAGTGACAAGGGTCTCTTTGATGGCAAAACATTCCAATTCATAGATGCCTTTGAATCGAGTGAAGGGTGAGGTTTTAAATGTTTTTAACAACGAAATTTACGAACGAAACGAACTAATTTTATTGATTCCAAAACGAGTAATATGAAATCCATTTTATATAAAGAGCTGACTGATAATATCATCAAACTTGCCATTGAGGTTCAAAAGGAGCTTGGACTTGGCTTTTTAGAGCGTGTTTATGAAAATGCTCTAATTATTGCACTTCAGGAAGAGGATTTGGTTGTTGATCAACAAAAACAACTTGATGTTTATTTTCGGGGGCACAACGTCGGTATTTATGTAGCAGATATGGTCGTAGAAGAGAAAATTATTCTTGAAATTAAGGCGGTTGAAAATATTTCCAGACCTCATTATGCACAGTTAATCAACTATTTAAAAGCATCAGGTATGGAAGTTGGGTACGTTATTAATTTTGGTCGTATTCCTCTCCAATTCAAACGCCATGCAAAATCTAACCAATCAACTGAAAAGACCTGATCAACTATGCAATTCGTCATTTTCGTTAATTTCGTTGTAAAAGAAAAGGCGCTATCCAGGCTCATATAGCCAATGAACGTTAAGTAATATGTCACAATCTTCCCAAATAATCGGTACCAGACTTAAACGTGTGGATGCTCGGGGTAAAACCACGGGCGAGACCAGGTTTCTTACTGATATCCAGGTCGCCAACATGGTCCATGGAGCTCCCGTTTATTCATCCATTCCTTATGGCCGATTACTTGGCATTGATACCACTATGGTGGAATCAGATAGCGAATTTGTTGCCTTCTTTGCTGCGAGTGATATTCCTGGAGAAAATCAGGTCGGAGTAATTCTAGAAGATCAACCACTCCTAGCAGATCAAGTAGTTCGCTATATAGGTGATAGTGTGGGCATACTCATCGCAAAAACCCCTGAATCGGCCCAACGACTCTCAAAACTGGTTGAGGTAAAAACTGAGTCATTTGCACCTATACTAAGTATTGATGAGAGTCGAGATGCCCAGGATAATTTCCTACACGAGACCAATCTGGCCTGTCAACATCAGGTCAAGCGAGGTGATCCAGAAAGTGCTTTTCAGGAAGCTGATCACATTATTGAGGCTCGTTTTGAAACACCTTTTCAAGAACATTATTATCTCGAACCACAAGCTTGTATTGCACAAGTGACTTCTGATGGGGGTGTTGATATCCTTGGGTCCATTCAGTGCCCATTCTATGTTCAAAAAGCCGTTTCGAAGGCTCTGGCAATCCCCTTCTCGAAAATTCGTGTAGAACAATCACCCACTGGTGGGGCATTTGGTGGAAAAGAAGATATTCCCTCAGAAACATGCACTCGGGCCGCTCTGGCAGCAGTACTTCTGAAACGACCTGTCAAAATGGTCTACGATCGTTCTACGGATGTTCAACTCACCAGCAAACGCCATCCCTTTCAGATGCATTACAAGGTGGGGGTGTCAAAGTCTGGCAAGTTATTGGCCGCAGAAATCAAGCTTGAAGAAAATGCCGGAGCTTATGCGACTCTGTCTTCAGTAGTCTCATACCGCTCAGCCATGCAGGCCATGGGTCCCTACGTTATCGAGAACATCTCGGTGGAATCCAAATCATACTATACCAATCTGCCTCCCACTGGTGCCTTTCGAGGTTTTGGATCTCCCCAGGCAGCCTTTGGCCATGAACGGATGATGGATGTCATTGCTACAGAATTAGATATGGATCCCATAGAATTGCGCTTAAGCAATATTGTAAAGGTTGATACCAAAACCCTTACTGGCCACCATTTAACCAGCAGTGTCGGTGCTGAAGAGACACTGAATACCGCTGCGATTGCTTGTGATTGGACAAATCGTCAGGTAGAAGAAGACTCCCGTTGGAAAACCGGGTACGGAGTCTCCTTGATTCACTATGGCAATTGTCTCGGTGCGGCCGGTTGGTTTATGGATGGGAGTGGAGCCAGGATCAAACTCCATCGTGATGGTTCGATTTCAGTTGCCTTTGGTCTCATTGAAATGGGTCAGGGCGCTCTCACCGTTGTACAGCAGATGACTGCAGAAGCTCTGGGTGTTGAGCCCTCCAGAATTACCGTATTGCCTACTGACACGGATAAAGTGCCGGATAGTGGTCCTTCGGTGGCCAGCCGGAATGTAGTCATGACGGGAAACGCCATCAGGGATGCAGCCGGTAAACTGTTGCCTATTCTAAAAGAATCTGCAGCTGAACTCATGCAATGCGACCTGAAAGAAATAAGAATTGAGCAAGATGAAGTAAGCAATATCAGGAATACCGAGAAGCTGGGGTTCGCAGAGCTCTGCAATTACCTCTATTTATCCAACCGCCCAATGGATGTACTGGGCTGGTGGCATGTTCCTGAACTTGATTATGATCCCATCAACGGAGTCGGTGAAGCCTATTTCACTTATTCTTATGCGACTCACATCGCCAGGGTCAAAGTTGACACCCTCACTGGTCAAGTGAAGGTAGCTAAAATCTGGGCCTCACATGATGTGGGACGAGCCATCAATCCAGCTGGACTGGAAGCTCAGATAGAAGGTGGTGCTGCTCAGGGAATCGGCTGGGCACTGACGGAAGATTTCAAAGTTAGCGGAGGTAAAGTTTTAAGCGACAATCTCACTACATATCTTTTGCCAACGGCCATGGATGTGGGTGATATCGAATCAATTCTGGTGGAAGATCCGGAGCCTGAAGGTCCCTGGGGAGCGAAAGGTATCGGGGAACCAGCCATCATTCCAACAGCCGCAGCTATAGCCAATGCTGTAAGTAACGCACTGGGGAAATCAGTTGCTCATATCCCCATAAAGCCTGAACACATTTTAGATATGGTAGGTGAGTGAGATGGAACAGCTCTTATTACACAATTTACGCATTATTGATCCCTTTGGTGAACGAGAATTTCTGGAGCACGCTTCCATTCTCATTGAAAATGAAACCATCAAATTTGTGGGGCGTGGATTTTCACACGTTGGCTTCGATGGACAGATTCTGGATATGCAAGGTAAGACTGTTTTACCTGGTATTATTAATGCCCATACTCACCTTTACTCCACATTGGCCATGGGAATGCATCCTCCCCAGAAATCACCAAAAAACTTTGTTGAACACCTGGAAGAGGTCTGGTGGAAATTGGACCGTGGATTGGACAAGGCTTCCACACGGGCTTCCTTTGAAGCAGGACTCATGGATTGCATACAGAATGGCACCACAACCATTATTGATCATCATGCAAGCCCACTTTTCGTTGATGGATCTTTAGATCTTCTGGGAACTGTTGCGGAATCATTTGGCGTTAATATAAGTCTCTGTTTTGAATGTTCGGATAGAAACGGAGAAGCGAATTTTAAAGATGAGTTAATGGAAAATATCCGTGCTATCAAAAAATACGCCTCCAATCCATACATCTCCCCTCGTCTGGGTCTACACGCTTCATTCACACTATCAGACAAGTCTTTGGAGATGGTGAGCACACAGTTAAAAGATTTCCCTGATTGCGGTATTCACATACATGTTGCTGAGGATCTGGCTGACGAAAAAGATGCTCAGACCAGAGGGTATCGATCTGTGATTCAGCGGCTGGATGATTATAAACTCCTGTCCAATCAATCCCTGATCATTCATGGCATATTTATGACCCGTGAAGATCGTCATATTTTATTAAAACATGGCTGTAAACTGGTTCACAACCCCACATCCAATGCCAACAATCAAGTCGGTGTGCTGGAAACAGAGATTATTGAATCCCTGAACCCTGGACTTGGTACGGATGGAATGCAAAACAACCTGCTCAAGGAGGCCAAGGAAGGCACGCTCGTCCGAGCTGCCACCGAAAGCCTTCCGGTAGATTATCTGGAGCTCCTTTTCCAGAATAATCCTGATATTGCCTTAAAAATATTCGGAAAATTAGTGGGGCATATTGAGGAGGAGGCGCAGGCTGATCTGGTCTTTTATGATTATGATCCTCGTACAGAACTGACCGCCGACAATTTCAGTGGACACCTTCTCTTTGGCTTGGGACAACCCACTGATGTCATGACCCGGGGAACTTTTCGAATGAGAAATAAACAATTGGTGGGTAAAGATGAAACCCGAATTCGTGAAACAGCCCGCAAACAAAGCAAGCGACTTTGGTCAGCAATGAAAGCGCTCTAGACGCATATAGAAAATACTGATAAGAAAGACACAATATGAATATAGATTTTCAGCAAATACTTAACCAAGCAGAACGATATCGACCTGAGATTTCCAGATTCTTACGGGATATGATTGCCATCCCCAGTGAAAGTTGTCAGGAAGAGCTGGTCATCCAGCGCATCAAACAGGAAATGGAAAAAGTTGGCTTCGATAAAATTGAGATTGATGAGATGGGCAATATCTATGGAACCATAGGTCATGGTTCCCATGTCATCGCAATGGATGCTCACATCGACACGGTGGGTGTTGGCAATCTTGATAACTGGGATGTGGATCCCTACCAGGGTTTTGAAGATGATGAAATCATTATTGGACGGGGAGCCTCCGATCAGGAAGGTGGTATGGCCAGCATGGTTTATGCCGGTAAAATCATCAAAGACCTTGGCCTGGAAGCTGACTACACGCTGGTGGTTACCGGAACGGTCCAGGAAGAAGATTGTGATGGCTTATGCTGGCAGTACATCATGGATAATAAGAAAATTCAGCCCGAGTTTGTGGTGAGTACAGAGCCCACTTCATGCAGAATTTATCGAGGACAACGCGGACGCATGGAAATCAAGGTCACCACATCTGGAATCAGTGCACATGGCTCAGCACCTGAACGAGGAGACAATGCCATATATAAAATGGCACCTATTCTCCTGGAACTTCAAGAATTGAATACGCGTCTGGCTGACCATGAGTTTCTAGGGAAGGGTTCCCTGACAGTGTCTGAGGTCTTTTTCACCTCACCATCTCGATGTGCTGTAGCAGATGGATGCTCCATTTCTGTGGATCGTCGCCTCACCGTGGGTGAAACCGCTGATTCAGCCCTAAATGAAATCAGGAATCTCCCTTCGGTGAAAGCCGGAGACGCTTTTGTAGAAATGTATGATTATGAGCGACCGAGTTATACGGGGCTCAGTTATCCCACCCAGGCGTATTTCCCAACCTGGTTAATTGAAGAAGATCATGTGGCCACTACCTCCTTGGTTGATGCCTATAAAGGATTGTTTAATGAGGAGCCTGTTGTAGATAAATGGACCTTTTCTACCAATGGTGTAGCTATCATGGGAAAATACGGTGTGCCCTGTATTGGCTTTGGCCCTGGAGCAGAAGAAGAAGCGCATGCCCCAAATGAGAAGACCTGGAAAGATCACCTGGTTAAAGCGGCTGCTATGTATGTGGCGATACCACTGACATATCTTGAGAATATTGAGAAATGAAGAAGGTGAATAACACAAATTTCCAGTTTGTCATCCCGAGCGGAGTCGAGGGATTTAATTTAACTTATTGCATCTCGACTCCGCTCGATGTGACGAACAAAATTAATTGAGTGAAGCTGAAATATTATGGAAAACTTAATAGAAAAAATAAAATCCCTAAATCTGGGAAACTACGGTAGCGATTTTCTACTGACCTGGGGTAAAACTCAGGTAGAGTTAGAGGCAACCCTGCTTATGGCAGAGCTTTTGAGAGAAAGACATCGTCTTGGAAAACCAAATCTGGTTTTTGATTCTGGCTTGGCCGTTTCAATTTTCAGGGACAACTCCACCCGGACACGTTTTAGCTTCGCATCGGCAGCCAATGCGCTTGGTCTGGCTGTATCAGATATGGATGAGGAAAAATCTCAGGTTTCCCATGGCGAAACTGTACGTGAGACTGCCAACATGATTTCATTTATGACTCGGGTGATCGGCATCCGAGATGATATGTATCTCGGAGAAGGCCACAGCTATATGAAGGAAGTTTCCTCTGCTGTCCAGACAGGTTTCGAGGAAGGGGTTTTACACAATCGCCCCGGTTTAATCAATCTACAGTGTGATATAGACCATCCCACCCAGAGCATGTCAGACCTGGCCATGCTGAAAAACTATTTTGGATCCCTTGATAATTTAAAAGGCAAGAAAATCGCCATGTCCTGGGCATACTCACCTAGTTATGGCAAACCCCTTTCCGTCCCCCAGGGTATTATTGGATTACTCACTCGTTATGGGATGGAGGTCACTTTAGCCCATCCGGAGGGTTACGGCTTAATTCCTGAAGTAGTGGGATTAGCAGATAAACAAGCACAAGTCTCAGGTGGGTCCTTCCGAACAACCAATAGTATGGATGAAGCATTCACAGACGCTGACATCGTTTATCCCAAATCCTGGGCACCATTCCATGTCATGGAAGATAGAACATCATTATTAAAACAAGGTGATCAAGCTGGACTAAAAGAATTAGAAAAAAGCTGCCTGGCCAACAACGCAAAATTTACCGACTGGGAATGTACAGAAGATAAAATGCAGCTTACCAGAGATGGAAAAGCGTTATACATGCATTGCCTGCCAGCTGATATCACCGGAGTAAGCTGTGAGCAGGGTGAGGTGAGTGCATCTGTATTTGATCGCTACCGAAAGGACACCTATCTGGAGGCCAGCTATAAACCATTTATCATTGCTGCAATGATGTTTTTGACGGGTCAAAAAGATCCAATAGCAGCAATGGACAAATTGGCATAAAGTGAAGGTGTCTGATGCTTCGACTTGGTAGGCAGTAGGACACTTCCACTGAAATATTATTAGGATAAACCGAGCAAAAAGTTCGAATCAATTAGTTCAATTCGCGAAATTCGCGGTTACAAAAAGAAAGTAAATTATGAATACGGAACAGATTCTCAAAAACACGATTCAACGCTGTAAAGAAAAGAACATCATCCTACCAACCTACAAACAGATGGCAGATCCTGATTTGATTCCTGAGGGCATAAAGGCAGAACTTTCTAATATTGGTTTATGGGATCTCAATCCCCGTAATCTTTTTCGACTAACCTGGCAAAACGAACCGGTTCACACTGGTGGTGGTTTTGGTGATGTCAATTATATCGAACTCCCTCCGGAACTGACTGGAGTAAAGGCTCGGATCGTTGTGCTGATTGGTAAATTCTTTCCTACTGGTGCCCATAAAGTTGGCGCCACCTTTGGTCCCCTTGTTGAGAAATTGATTTCAGGTCAATTCGATCCCACACATCAAAAAGCCCTGTGGCCCTCCACAGGAAATTATTGCCGTGGCGGTGCCTACGATGGTTACTTGTTGGGCTGTCCATCGATTGCTGTACTCCCAGAAGAAATGTCTCGGGAACGCTATGACTGGCTTGAGCAAGTTGGCGCCGAGATCATCCGCACCGAGGGTGGTGAAGCCAACGTAAAAGAAATTTATGATATGGTAAAAAAACTTGAGGCCGAAAGAGGTGATGAGATTGTCACCTTGAACCAGTTTGATGAAATTGGCAATGCCTTGTGGCACTATGCTGTCACCGGTAGAGCCATGGAAAAGGTGTTTAACAATCTAGACTCCGGTGAGCAACGTTTTAGCGGGATGTTTCTTACCCAGGGTTCTGCTGGAACTCTGGGATCAGCAGACTATCTCAGAACCAGATTTCCAAAGATAAAGGTTGGTGCTGGCGAGGCGCTTCAAGTGCCTACACTGCTTCAAAATGGGTATGGCGCTCACCGCATTGAGGGTATTGGCGACAAGCATGTCCCATGGATTCACAATATGAAAAACATGGATATGGTGATCGGTATTGATGATAATATTTCCATGAATTTGATCCGCCTTTTTAATGAACCTGTTGGTCATGATATGCTAAAAAACCAGGGTATTGATCCTGAACTAATTGGGAAATTGGATTATCTGGGTATTTCGAGTATAGCCAATATTGCCGGTGCTATCAAGATGGCCAAATACTACGAATACAATGAACATGATGTGGTCTTCACTGTCGCCACAGATTCGATGGAAATGTATCAATCTCGACTCGCAGAGCTCCATCAAGAGCATGGCAGTTATAGTGAAATTCGAGCCCATGTTGATTTCGAACGTTATTTACAGGGATTGGATGATGAGGGTGTTCTCGAGCTCAGTTATCGGGACAAAAAGCGCATGCACAACTTGAAATATTTTACCTGGGTTGAACAACAGGGTAAAACCGTTGAAGAATTGGATGCCCAATGGTATGATGAAACCTACTGGACGTCAAAGTTTCATCTGGCTGATGAATGGGATGAGAGAATTGAGGCTTTTAATGCTGAGACAGGACTTCTGAAAAAATATGTTTAGCCCCAGGACTGGAAGAAGGGGGAAATATTGATTCCTCAAGCGATTACAGGTTTGCAGTGTTCCAAGTGTAAGTGGATGGCTCCAGCTGAACCCTTTGTTTATACTTGTCCCAAATGTGGTGAGAATCTGGATGTTGTATATGATTATGATAAAATCGCAGCGTCCTGTCCTCGCCTTTCGCTGAATAAGGATCATGATGCCTCTATGTGGC
This sequence comes from Fidelibacterota bacterium, assembly GCA_018650795.1. Classification (GTDB taxonomy): domain Bacteria; phylum Fidelibacterota; class UBA8477; order UBA8477; family JABMPR01; genus JABMPR01. The sequence continues at coordinate 14,700 of JABIFG010000104.1, read as the reverse complement.
GTTATCTCCCGCTCCTCCCGGTGAAGGAAGCCCCTGAGAATAGATCATTGCGCGTTGGTGGTACCCCATTGGTGGATTTCCCACACATTGCAAAGAAGACTGGGATTGCAAGACTACAAATTAAGGATGATACACGTAACCCCTCTGGCTCTTTAAAGGATCGTGCCAGCGAACTGGCCATTCAACATGCCCGGGAACAGGGTCAGAGTACCATGATCGCCGCGTCAACCGGTAATGCTGGTTCTTCCCTGGCCGCGCTGTCAGCCTTCCATGGAATGAAGAGCATCATCCTTGTTCCGGCAACAGCACCTCCGGCAAAGTTGACCCAAATTCTCCAACATGGGGCTCAACTGGTTCCTGTGAATGCGAATTATGATACTGCTTTCGATCTGGCATTTGACTGGGCTAAGAAACATCAGAGCTATTGTCGAAATACTGGTGTAAATCCTATTCTTGCTGAAGGTAAGAAGACGGTTGCCCTGGAAATAGCCGAGCAAAATGAATGGAAGGTTCCGGATCATATCTTTGTTCCTGTAGGTGATGGATGCATCATTTCAGGTGTATATAAGGGATTCTTCGATCTTCTCGCACTCAAATGGATTGATTTTATACCGGCCCTGCACGGGGTTCAGGCAGATGGCTCAGCTGCTATCATCGATAGTCTTTCACACAGAGGTGAAATTCAGGCTGTTTCAGCTAACACAATTGCGGATAGTATTAGTGTGGACCACCCCCGTGATGGTAGTAAAGCTAGACGGGCCATCATTGAAAGTGGTGGCAGAGGATTCCGGGTAAGTGATGATGATATTCTGGCAGCCCAAAAGCTGCTTTCTGAAACCACGGGAATTTTTGCTGAACCTGCAGCAGCGGCTGCCTATGCAGGATTTTTGCAGGCATCCGAGGCTGGTGTTTTTAAGCGGGGTGACCATGTCGTTGTGCTGATTACAGGTTCTGGTCTCAAGGATACGGCGAGCGCACAAAAACTTTTAATACCAGTCGGGGCAGTTAATGCAAACCTTGCCGATGTAGAAAACTTTCTGGATAGCTCCCAGGGCTAAGCATGTTACATCATCCAAATCCCCATCTCTTTCAACTCGAAGTCACCATCAATGGTGAGCTAGTTAAGCGAGAGATTCCAACTCATCTAAGGCTGTTGGATTTCCTGAGAGAGGATCTGAGACTCACCGGCAGCAAAGAGGTTTGTGGTGAGGGTGAATGTGGTGCGTGTACAGTCATTCTAAACGGACAAACTGTAAATTCTTGCCTCATTCTGGCGGTGGAAGTCCACGGAGCTTTTATCGTAACGATTGAGGGGTTGGCTGATACCCAGGAACTCACAGCAATGCAAAAATCTTTTGAAGACCATCATGCTGTCCAGTGTGGTTATTGTATTCCTGGCATGGTTCTCACCGGTGAAAAACTACTGGAACGTAATCCTCACCCCAGCCGAGATGAAATTAAGTACGAGTTATCCGGCAATATCTGTCGCTGCACGGGTTATCACAAAATTGTGGATGCCATAGAAGGAGCCACAGATGATCGCGGATAGGCACGGATAAATGAAATTAATGCATAGCGAAATAACAGATAAAATCATCAAAGCTTATTATGAGGTTTATAACGAGCTTGGCTTTGGGTTCTTAGAATCAGTCTATGAATCAGCTATGGCAATCGTGTTAAAGGATTCTGGATTACATGTTGAGAGACAAAAGGACATCCCCGTTTACTTCCGGGGACAAAACCTTGGATTGTATAGAGCTGATTTGGTTGTTGATAGTAAAGTGATTGTAGAACTCAAAGCCGTGAAAGCCTTGGCTCCAGAACATGAAGCACAGCTACTAAACTATTTGAAAGCTACGGATATTGAGATTGGCTTATTGATCAATTTTGGTCAAAAGCCAAATTTTAAGCGATTTGTGTTCGGAAATTCCAGAAAAAAGATCCGCGTTGAACCGCGTGAATCGGCGGCCAGTTAATTATGCGATACTATAGTCCAAATTCAATTCGTGAGTTTATTGAATTGAGTTCAAACCTTTCAGGCCAGTCCTCGACACTGTTGGCCGGCGGAACAGATTTGATGCCCCGTTATGAACGTGGTCAACCCCTGCCAGATCATCTTATCGATCTTAAAAAACTGTCTGATCTCTACCATATCAACATCAATGATGAGTCTATCCAGATTGGAGCTTTAACCAGTATCCAGACTATTCAAGAGAATCAGGTGATCCAGGATGAGTTCACAGCGCTTCAAATGGCTGCCCATGATTTTGCAGGAGCTCAAATCCGTCATCGAGGAACCATGGGAGGTAATATTGTCAACGCCTCTCCGGCAGGTGACTTATTACCAGCACTCTACGCCTTCGATGCCACACTCACGCTGATTGGACCAGATGGTGAAAGACAGTTATCTATCCAGGATTTTATTCTGGGACCCGGTAAAACAGACTTAAAGTCCAGCGAAATACTGGTATCCATTACTTTTAAACGCCAGGGGTTCCAATCCACATTTCAAAAAGTTGGTCTACGTCAGTCCATGGCTATTTCAGTGGTAAATCTGGCCTTTGTTTTTTCTGAAAAGGGTGGCGTATTTCAATATTTGAAAATAGCCTGTGGAGCAGTAGCGCCAACAATCGTGACATTGGATAAATTGACGAGTACCATTCTGGATAAAACCAGCAAACCAGAAGATTGGCCTCTACTGATAGAAGCGGATATTTCACCCATAGATGATATCAGAGCCACAGCAAAATATCGACGCACTGTATTGAAAAATCTCATAAAGGATTTTTTAGAGAAATGATGATCCAGACAGAAACATGTAAGGTCGCATTGCAATGCGACCCCACCTCATCAACAAACTTACTGCAAAGTCTCAGGTAAAATCCCTTATGAACGACAGACTCTATCCGGTTTCCATTCAACATCTGATCCAGTGGATGTTAGCTGAACTAAAAGGCAATCAGCTTTTTGGGATTCAGAGGGATTTATTTTTTAAGCCTGATGCGAACGACCCATTCCGAATGCAGCGTTATGGCCAGATGTTAGAAACGCCTATTGGTGTGGCAGCCGGTCCACACACTCAACTTTCTCAGAACATCATTGCTGCCTGGCTGTGTGGTGCCCGCTATATGGAATTAAAGACAGTTCAGACTCTGGATGAACTGGAGGTCAGCAAGCCTTGTATTGACATGCAGGATGAGGGTTATAACTGTGAATGGTCGCAGGAGCTCAAGCTAAAGCAATCTCTGGATGAATATCTCAATGCCTGGATTGCCATTCATGTTTTGAAAGATCATCTGGGCTGGAATTCTGATCAGGGTACTGGTGTGATTTTTAACATGAGCGTAGGGTACGACCTTGATGGGATTATGAAACCCAATGTCCAACATTTCATGGATCGTATGGAAAACAGCCAGGAATTGTTAAATGAGAAGCTCAATCTCATTGAATCCATTTACCCTAATATCAAGCATCTGAGTATTCCTGCACGTATGACGGATAATATCACTCTGTCGACCATGCACGGATGTCCCCCTGATGAGATCGAGCGTATCGCCACCTACCTCATCAAAGAACGCAGATATCATACTGCTGTAAAGTTGAATCCCACTTTGTTGGGTCCTGAGCAGCTTCGACAAATTCTAAATCATGATCTGGGTTATGAAGCATCAATTGTACCTGATGAGGCTTTTGCCCATGACTTGAAATATCCGGATGCCCTGAACCTGATTAACAACCTCCAGGCTCATGCTGATGAATCCGGTGTGGAATTTGGGCTGAAATTGACTAATACTCTGGAAGTACAGAACCATCGACCCGTTTTCCCTGAGAATGAAACCATGATGTATCTCAGTGGTCGGGCACTTCATCCCATCAGTATCAACCTCGCTGCAAAACTGCAAAAGGATTTTGATGGGAAATTAGATATCTCCTTTTCTGCCGGGGCAGATGCTTTTAATGTGGCTGATATTCTGAAGTGTAATCTTCGTCCCGTCACGACTTGTACTGATGTGTTGAAGCCCGGCGGTTATACGCGCCTAGGTCAATACCTGGACAATTTGAAGCAAGCCATGCAGGAAGCTGAAGCCAGGAGCCTGGATCAATTTATTATGGGAACTGGTGATGCTTATCCGGACATCGATAAGACCGGCTTAAACATGCTGACGCAATATTCTGAACAAGTCATTCACAATCCACACTATCACAAACATAGTCACCATTTTGATTCTATTAAAACCAAGCGTCAGCTGGGAGCCTTCGATTGTATATCAGCTCCCTGCGTAGATGCCTGTGCTGCTGATCAAAATATCCCTGAATACCTTTATCATACGTCAATGGGTAATTTTGATAAGGCTTTTGAAGCCATTCAGGATACCAATCCGTTGCCTGGGGTAACCGGTCATGTCTGTGATCATTTGTGTCAGTTGAAATGCACGCGCAACAATTACGATTCTCCCCTTTTAATCCGTGAGATCAAACGTTTTGTGACTGAGCAGGAAATTGCCACAGTCAAGACTCCTGACATCAAAACTAATGATCACAAAGTGACAGTTATTGGTGCTGGGCCAGCCGGACTATCCTGTGCTTATTTTTTAGCTCGTCAGGGTGTGGGTGTAGAGGTATATGAAAGCAAATCATTCGTGGGAGGCATGGTCTCGGGTGCAATTCCAGAATTCAGATTAAGTGACGATACTATCAATCTTGATATTGATGTTCTGAAAAATCTAGGAGTCCACTTCCATTTTGAGAACTCCGTAGGTCCTCAACTCTATCAGCAAATCCAAGAATCAAGTGATGATATCTTTATTGGCGTTGGTGCTCAACGCGCTTTAGAGCTTGGAGTTGAGGGTGAAACCCTTTCTGGGGTACTGAATCCATTAGAATTTCTTGCTGAAGTCAGATTGGGTGCCCGGCCTGACCTGGGTCAGAACATCGCGATCATCGGGGGTGGTAACACGGCTATGGACGCAGCCCGCACGTCACTTCGATTGGCAGGTGAGTCTGCCAGAGTCAGTATAATCTATCGAAGAACCATGTCAGAAATGCCCGCTGATATTGATGAAGTCGAAGCTGCGCTGGCAGAAGGCATCACCTTTCATGAGCTCGTAGCACCAATAAGTTTTCAAGGTGATGGCAAGGTCAAACAGATCCATTGCCAGAAAATGGAGTTGGGCGAGCCAGATGCCAGCGGTCGCCGCCGACCGGTTCCGCTTGATGGTGAATTCCTGGATTTCCCCATAGACACAGTGATTCCTGCGATTGGGCAGGCCATTAGTGTGGATTTTATCAGTGAGGCTGATCTTAAGGTAAACAGTGAGACCTGCACCACAACCATCCCCCATGTATATGCCGGCGGCGATGCCGTGCGGGGTGCCTCCAGTGTCATTAACGCTATTGGAGATGGACAGATCGCAGCCCGAAATATACTCCGTAGTATAGAATTACAGACGATTCCCCCGAGAAATGCACCTCGTCTCATATCCATTGATGATTTAAAGCAAAAAGCTGCTATTCGTGAGTATGGAATTAATCCTCCTCTAGCTGAGCCAGACGAGTCCCAGGAGTTTCCAGAAGTTCATCGTACACTGACTCAGAAAGAAGCCATCGAGGAGGCATCAAGGTGCTTGTTGTGTGATGACTATTGTAGTGTCTGTGTAGGAGTTTGTCCCAACCTGGCCAATCTTACCTACATGGTGAAACCTGTGAAATATGATGTCCATGAAATAAGCGTAATGGACGATAAGCAAATCACCGAAGCCACCGGGTACCTTGAGCTCAATCAGGAGCCGCAGGTACTCAATATCGGCGACTTCTGTAACGAGTGTGGAAATTGCACAACCTTCTGCCCCACTGCAGGTGACCCTTATAAGGACAAACCCAGACTCCATCTCTCTGAGCAGAGCTATATTGATGCCAGTTTTGGATATCTGATTCGTGGAGATAGCATACAATTCAAGGATGAGAATCATCTACATGAGTTGGTTCATATTGACGGTGATTATCTATATAAATCAAAGCGTGGCCAAATTCGCTTGAACGGTATATCGAAAATGGTTGTATCGGTCACTCTAGAACCTGAAGTGGACAAAATTAACACTCGTGATGCGCTCAAAATGGTTATGCTGTTTGAAAGCTTGGTGCATACACCCATGTTAGCAAGTACAAAGGAGTAGAAAATGTCAGTCCCAGATTTTCAGTCTTTCTTTAAGCCATTATTAGATTTAGCTATTGATGGAAAAGTACATTCTATTCAACAAGCTAGGGACTATATAAATGGAGTTTTCAAATTATCTGATGAAGATATGAAAGAAGCTCTTCCAAGTGGCAACCAAACGAGGTTCGACAACAGAGTTGCTTGGGCGAAAAGCTACTTTATTCAAGCCAAGATTTTAAGCTCTCCACAAAGAGGATATTTTGAAATCACAGATAGGGGTAAAGAGCTACACCACCAAGGGCATAAAAGGATTGATAAAAAAGTGCTGAGTCAATACCCTGAATTTGTAGAGTTCAGTACCTCAAAACCAGGAAAACCCCATGATGATCAGAAGGATACTGGAGAAGATTCAACTCCCGAAGAAGTTCTTCAACAATCTTACGTTGCCATTAGAAATGACCTTGCAGCAAGCATGCTCTTAAAGATTAAAGAAAATACACCAAAGTTCTTTGAGAACCTTGTGGTTGATTTGATGGTCGCTATGGGATACGGAGGTTCAAGAATTGACGCAGGTAAATCCGTTGGGCAAAGTGGCGATGAGGGTATAGATGGGATTATCAAAGAAGATAGACTCGGCTTAGATGTAATTTATTTACAAGCCAAAAGATGGGAAGGTTCTGTTGGTCGGCCAGAAATTCAAAAGTTCGTAGGAGCCTTACATGGCCAGCGGGCAAAAAAGGGAGTATTTATTACAACAGGGAAGTTCACGGAGAATGCCCGTGAATATGTTAGAACGATTGACCCGAAGGTAATTTTGATTGATGGAAGAAATCTAGCAGAATTCATGATCGATTTTAATCTCGGTACCTCCACGACCGCTTCATACGAAGTAAAGAAAATAGATACTGATTATTTTGTTGAAGATTGAAAGATCTAATATGTCAACACTCCTAATAAAAAACCCACTCCGTGTCGCCACCATGAATGATTCTCAAGAAGAGTTTTCTGGTGGTCATATCCTTATTGAGAATGGTGTCATTACATCAATTGGTCCTGAATCGCTAGATATTCAAGCTGAAAAAACCATTGATGCCACCGGGATGGTTATCACACCAGGCTTCATCAATACTCATCACCATCTCTATCAAACGCTTACTCGTAATATTCCTCTGATGCAAGATCAACCTCTCTTCTCGTGGTTAAGCAACCATTATGAAGTTTGGCGCGAGCTAACCACCGAAGCTGTTGAAGTGAGCACCCAAACCGGTTTGCTTGAATTGATGAAAAGTGGTGTGACCACCAGCTCTGATCATCTATATCTATTTCCATCTCAAGCCAGTCCGGAATTAATTGATACAGAAATTGAGGCTGCCAGAACACTGGGTCTTCGCTTTCAGCCTACACGGGGATCCATGTCTCTTGGCAAATCAAAAGGTGGATTACCTCCAGATGATGTGGTGCAGACAGAAGATTTCATTCGAAAAGACACGAAGCGTCTGTTGAAAAAATATCACGACGATTCAACAGGCTCCATGACCCGCATATCTCTGGCTCCCTGTTCGCCTTTCTCAGTGACACCAGAATTAATGAAGCAAACGGCTGAGTATGCTCAAGCAAACGGTCTCCAAATTCATACACACCTTGCTGAGACACTTGATGAGGAAGCTTATTGCCTTGAAAGCTTTGGGTTACGCCCCGTTGCACTTATGGAAAAGTTGCAATGGCTTACTTCCAATTCATGGTACGCCCATGCCGTACATTTAAACGATGACGAGATCAGGGTGATGGGTGAAAATCAAGTGGGGATATCACACTGCCCTTCATCCAACATGCGCCTAGGGTCCGGTATTGCTCGAATCCGTGAACTCCTCGATGCAAAAGTGAAGGTCAGTCTTGGTGTTGATGGCAGTGCTTCCAATGATTCCAGCGATATGTTGTTAGAAATGCGTAATGCTATGCTCATTTCCCGATTAAGGGAACAGGATTTCTGGCTGACCGCCAGAGATGTTTTGCAGATGGCAACCCGAGGTGGAGCCGCTGCCCTGGGTCGTGATGATATTGGACAATTAAGTGTGGGGAAACAAGCCGATTTGGCTCTATTCAACATGCTAAATCTCGCCCAGGCAGGAAGTCTATCAGATCCCCTGGCATCACTTATTTTTACTACACGTCAACAGCCCGTAGATTACCTTATTGTACAAGGCAAAATCGTTATGAAACGGGGACTTTCCGAATTGGATGAATCAGTGTTGATAGCAAAGCATAACAATATCGCGAAAGAGATGCTTGATCGAGCAGAGCAACGCACCAAACTAAATTTTTCAATCCACCAATAAATAGGTCCAATCATGTGGTCTTCAATTGAACAAATAATCAAACCAGATAACCTGAATGAAGCTTCCGTATTGCTCAAAGAAAAGGGCTCTGTGCTGTTTGCCGGGGGAACCTATCTGGTGGCGCAAAAAGACAGGGTGGTGCACACTCTCATTGATATCAATCATTTGATTAATGATAAAATTGAGACCCACGGTTCAGACATCCATATCGATGCGGGTTGTACGCTTCAGGAAATCATCGGTTTTACTAATCTGCCCCTAAACAGTGCTATTCTGGGTGCCTGTTCGTCCAAAAACATTCGCAATCAACGCACTATTGGCGGTGAAATCGCCAGAAGGAGAACAGATTCCGATCTCCTGATTTTCTTATTCTCAGCCAGGGCAAAATTACTCATCGGTGAATCTGATGCGCCCATAGAATTGTGTGACTGGAATGGCAATGGCATTATAGTAAAAATTATAATCCCTCAACATGCAGTCAAGCTGGAACGTGTTGCCCTCCTTGATTCAGCACCAGCCTATGTCCTGGTTGGTATCAACGAGCTAAAGGACACTATTTCTGTAAGTGTCGGAGGTAAAACTTCCGAAATCTTATGCTTTCAAACCAAACCAGAACCTGATGAAGCCGAAGTTCGAAAATTTATGGATGAGGTCGAGGCTAACTTTGATGACGATCATCTTGGGAGTCCAACATATAAACGTCATTTAGTTTGTAAGCTCCTGCAAGAAATGGCGGTGGTTAGATGAAAGTTCAATTTGAGCTAAATGGCCGCCTGGTCAGCGCTACACATTTACCTGGAACTACCTTAATGGAATTTTTGCGTGGTGAGGAATTTTATAGCGTAAAACATGGCTGTGACCATGGTGAATGCGGAGCTTGCACCGTACTAATGGATAGCCGGAGTGTGAATGCCTGTTTGATTCTCATGCATACAGTTAATGGACGAAAAATTGAGACGCTTGAGAGTTTTTCCACACATGAAAGGCTGCATCCCCTCCAGGAGAACTTTTTGAAAGAAGGTGCAGCACAATGTGGTTTCTGTACTCCAGGGATGATTCTCTCTCTTGAAGCCCTGGACAGAGAGAGTGGCGAGATCGATGAGGTACAAGTTAGAGATGCTTTAAATGGAAACCTGTGCCGCTGTACCGGCTATGTAAAACCGGTAAAAGCGGCTCTCTCTACGCTCAAAGCCTCTCGAAAAACGGGGAACCATGAAGATGAGGGGGGTGATTCATGAAAGTGATTGGAAAAGACACCCAACGCGTAGATGGTCAAGCCCTGGTCAGGGGAAAACCTGTTTTTGCTGATGACATGCAGCTGAAAGACGTCCTTTATGTAAAGATTCTACATAGCCCTATTGCTCATGCAAATATTCTCAGCATCGATGTATCGAAGGCTGAAGCCCTTGAGGGCGTCGTCGCTGTTTTCACACATAAAGATTTTAAACCTCACTATTATACTACTGCAGGACAGGGGTATCCTGAACCCGGACCTCGGGATATGCGTATCCTGGATGAAACCGTCCGATTTGTTGGAGACCGGGTCGCTTTTGTAGCAGCAGAATCGATCACCATTGCAGAGCAGGCAATTGGTCTCATTGATGTGGAGTATGAGGAGTTACCCTGTATTTTCGATTCTCAACAATCCATGACTGCGGGATTTGCCATACATCCGTCTGAAGGCACCAGCGGAATCCATGATGTTGAAAAAAATATTGCCGCCCATCTTGATGCAAAAATAGGGGATGTGGAGGCAGCCTTGGCAGGCTCTGCCCACACTTTTGAGGGATCTTATAGCACCCCCTTTGTTCAAATGGCTCATATCGAACCTCATATTTCTCTTTCCTGGCTGGATGATAATAATCGGCTGGTGATCAGAACATCGACTCAGGTTCCTCATCATGTTAGGCGAATTGTTGCCGAGGTATTGGATATACCTGTTGGTCGTATCCGTGTAATTAAACCTCGAATTGGCGGGGGGTTTGGTGGTAAACAAGAGATTCTCAATGAAGAAGTAGTCGGTGCAGTTACTCTGAAAACCGGTCGACCAGCCCGGATTGAATATACACGGGCAGAGGAGCTCTTTGCAGCTCGTGTGCGCCATCCTGAATTGCTTACTATTCAACTTGGGTTTGATGAGAGTCATCTTCTTACGGCCATCGATATCAACATCCTTGAGGACTGCGGTGCTTACGGACCACATGCGTTAACCGTCATGTCAGTAACTTCCCAAAAAGCCTTGAGTATGTATAAGGCACCCAACATTCGAGTGAATGGTGATGGTGTATATACGAATTTACCCATTGGTGGTGCCTATCGTGGTTACGGTGCCCCCCAGGCTTTCTTTCCGCTGGAAAGCCTTATGGATGAAGCGGCTATGGAGATGGGTATTGATCCCATCGACTTACGCCTAAAGAATGTTTTCGAAGTTGGCGATGATGTCCCCATCGCTAAGATTCTGGGTGAAGGCCGAGAAGGTTTCCCTATGGTTCTTTATAGTACTGAGATTGCTGCCTGTCTGAATGAAGGTCGGGCACTCAGCAACTGGGATGCACTTAGGTCAGCCGAACAAAGCGGGCGTTTTCGAAGGGGTGTCGGGGTTGCCGTTGCTGGGCAGGGCTCTGGTATTCCTGGTATCGATATGGGCGCCGCTTTTATTAAAATGAATGAGGACGCCAGTTTTAATCTCCAGATCGGTGCCACTGATTTGGGAACAGGGTCGGATACTGCGTTGGCTCAAATCGCTGCTGAAGTTCTCAATGTTTCTGTGGACAAAATCATCGTTTACTCATCTGATACAGATATGACCCCGTTTGACACGGGAGCTTATGCCTCCAGCACTACCTATATTTCAGGTACTGCAGTTAAGAAAGCGGCAGAAGCATGTAAAGCGATGATCCTGGAGCAGGGCCGAAAACTGCTTCAGATAGATAATGCTGAAATTATAGATACACGGGTTGTTGGTTCGGATGGTCAAACCATCTCATTCTCAGATATCTGTATCAAATCATTTTATACTGAGGAGCAAACTCAAATCATGGGGTCCGCCTCACATTTAAGCTATGATTCGCCACCGCCATTTAATGCAACATTTGCTGAGGTTGAAGTGGACACTCTCACCGGGACAGTACGTGTTATCAAAATTGTATCTGTGACCGATGCCGGTCAGATTATCAATCCCAAAATGGCCGAAGGCCAAGTGGAGGGTGGCATCCCCCAAGCCCTGGGTATGGCGCTTTCTGAATTCATGCCTTTCGATGATAAGGGCCGATTTACAAATCTGGATTTTAACAGCTATCATATTTACACATCAAATGATATGCCTGAAATGGTGGTTCGTTTTGCCGACTCACATGAACCCACGGGACCTTACGGTGCAAAGGCAGTAGCTGAAATTCCCATAAATGCCCCCGCTCCAGCTGTAGCAAATGCCGTTTATAATGCAGTGGGGGTTCGCATCAAACATCTTCCCATCAAACCGGAGCAAATATTGGCCGGCATGAACGGTAAATGATTACAGGGACAGGCAAAACAAGACATTATGAGACCTGAGAAGCATATTATTAGTGATAATCGGTATTAACGATGGCATAAACTCACATTATCAGCTATAAATAATGAATTGTTACTTTAGGACACAAATTTTGGACTGATCGTGGTCTCTTTTCTAAAAAGACGTTGAAATAAATTTCAAATATATAGCAAATTCAACCAGCAGTTGAGCTAATTGCTAAAATACAAGGCTCTAACAACTGTACATGTGGACCTAATTGTTGATTTTCTGGGGGTAATCCGAAACCTGTGTTTCGATCAAACCTTGAGGAGCTATACACTATGACAGATAAAATCCGCTGTGGCTGGGTGCCACTCAATAAGCCAACTTATGTTAAATATCATGATGAGGAGTGGGGTGTGCCTGTTCGCGATGATCAAAAAATGTTTGAGTTTCTCGTTCTGGAATCATTCCAGGCTGGTCTTAGTTGGGAGATCGTGCTTAATAAACGAGGCAATTTCCGTAAAGCTTTTGCTGAATTTGATTTTCACAAAGTAGCTCTCTTTGATGAGGAAAAAGTACAGTCGCTGCTCCAGGATAAGGGCATCGTCAGGAATCAACTCAAAATCAGGGCAGCCATTAATAACGCCCAGCGATATCTTGAAATCATTAAAGAGTTTGGCAGTTTCTGCAACTACTTTTGGGAATTTTCTAAAGGTAAACCCTTACCGAATCATTTTAAGGTGTTGGATGATATTCCCGCCAGTACTGAACTGTCAAGTACCATTGCCACAGATTTAAAAGCGCGTGGGTTCAAATTTATGGGGACCACCGTGGTTTATGCACACATGCAAGCTGTGGGCATGGTGAATGATCACCTTGAGGAATGTTTCAGGTATTCCGAAGTGTAGAAAGACTACTCACAACTTTACGCTTCGAGTCCCCTCAGCGAGACGCAACAGAGAATTACTCCTGGTCCCGACAAACCCAAATGTTCAGTCCTAAACATCCAACCCCAGTGATAATTGTCCATGTGGTTCACTGAAGTGAGAACCACCGACTCCCAGGAGGCGAACTGGTTCGCCGGGCATCCAGTTTTTGACCAATAGTTTTCTGGCAATCCTGTAAATCTCAAGACCATCATCCAGAGGCTCATGTACGGTGTGTTGACGGGTAAAGGTGGTAAAGTCAGCATAACGTATTTTGATGGAAATAGTGGCAGCCATAAATTTTTTCTTTTTGAGCTGGTCTCCTACTTTAAAACTCAACTTTTCTACAACTTCCAAAAGCTCCGTTTGATCTTCAATATTTTTGGAGAAGGTTCTCTCTGTGCTGATGGACTTGGTTTCATGGTCCTCATGAACAGGTCGATCATCGATACCCTTGGACCACCGACTCATGGCCTCGCCCAGCTTACCAAATCTCTGCTTCAGAACATCTGCCTGGATGACTGACATATCAGCCACGGTGTAGATACCATATTTGGCAAGGCGCTCACTGGCTTTGGGTCCAATCCCTGGAATCTTCTTAACGGGCAGGGGTCCTAGAAAATCAATTTCAGTTCCAGGCAACACTACTGTGAGTCCGTTGGGTTTTTGAAAATCAGAGGCAATTTTTGCAATCATCTTATTACTTGCAACGCCAACTGATGCTGATAAACCAATATCCCTGGATATTTTTAGCTGAATTTTGCGCGCTATTTCTGTGGCTTCTATCCATTGATTGACTTCATCGCTGAGATCCAGATAGGCTTCATCAATACTGACTTGTTGGATGATGGGAGATTCTGCTCTCAGGATGCCCATTATCACTTTGGAATACATTCGATATAGACCATGCTGAGATGAGATCACCACAAGATCTTTGCATCTTCGACTCGCCTCTATCATGGGCATGGCGGAGTGGATACCAAATTTCCTGGCGGGATAGGATGCTGCTGCTACAACCCCTCGGTTTTCACTGCGCCCACCAACCACGACTGGCTTACCCTTCAGAGAAGGATCTCTTAATACCTCAACTGAACAAAAGAATGCATCAAGATCAAGATGGACGATTGCACGTGGTTTATTGGTATAGGGTTGTGGCTTAAGCATCCTGCAATTTAGGATGATCTCTGGTGTCTATATATGCTAATATCTACTTGAAAGAGATAGTCATGTTAATTCCTGGAATGAGAGTGACTTTCTCATCTGATCCCAGGGCAGGTAGCACTGTTGGTGACAAAGACATCCTGGTCGATTCAATCTCTGCAAGGGCACCATCTGCTCTGACATCCAGAATTTTCCTGGTCAGCCAGGTACCCGCTCCATAGCCTGCCAAAGCCATAGATAACATGGGTTCCTTATCAGTAACATCCATCAAAATAGCCGTTCCAAAACCAAATAAGGTCCCTGAAGCAGAGCCCAATAACATGAGGGTAGATTGTCCAAAGGTGAAGTCATCACTCTGGATATAGTGCTCATAGGCGAAGGCGCTTCCCACAGCCCCCAGTCCAGCTACCATCATGAAGGTATCTTCATCTCCATCATCAAAAAGAATGGATTGGAGCATCATAGTATTGTAAAAGCCAAAACCCCAGCCCTGTATCAACATGAGGGCATCCCCAAAAGTATACTGTTTTTCATGTGTCAGCTGATATCCGTAGTATGCTCCTATGGGATATGATAACAACTCAACGAAGGTCTTGCTCTTTTTCCAACTCTCATAATCATCACCGT
>JABIFG010000103.1 GCA_018650795.1 Fidelibacterota bacterium | reverse complement strand
GGGCTTTCAACACTATTTTTTATACAGCACTTGCGCTGGAAAAGTGCGGTTATTATCCCCCTATTCTTGGGCCTTATTTTTAGCTACGGTCAATACAACACAAACACTTCAATCAACCATGCAATCAACAAAATGCTCGGTGGTATTGAGCATAATGGTGGGTCTGCTAGCCAACGACGTGAATTTGTTACCAACAGTCTCTATTTGATTCAGGAGAATCTGTGGCTGGGTAGTGGTACTGGCAGTGTTTTTCAACGTTACTCTGAGATTCCAAAGGAACGAATCAGAACCAATATCACCACAAACCCACATAATGAATACGCTGCAACCGCCCTACAACTGGGGATAGCAGGAATTACGGGGCTATTGTTTCTATACACCATTCAATACAGACAGAGTAAGCAGATTAAACCACTAGAACAACGCTACCTTGCCCAAGGGTTAATCGCCTTGATTATTATTTCCAGTCTTGGAAATTCAATGCTAATGGATTCCGGAGAAGGGCATTTCTGGGCCTTTTTCAGCGCACTCCTCTTCTCAGCAATTCCACAAAAAATCATACACGGCAATGAGCCAGCTTAGTGTCACTATCATCACCTACAATGAAGAGGCGCGCATTGAAGCATGCCTAAATTCTATTCAATGGGTCGACGAAATCATTATTCTGGACTCTGGCAGCAGCGATAACACGGTTGAGATCTGTGAACGTTACACTCCTCATATCTTTGTGACAGAGTGGCCCGGATTTGGAAAGCAAAAGAACAGGGCTATTAAAAAAGCCAATAGTGACTGGATCCTCTCTATTGATGCTGATGAACAAATTTCCGAAGAACTAAAAGAGGAGATTCAGCAAGCAATTAAAGACTCACACATCAATGGGTTCTATATTCCCAGGCTCTCTTACTACTGTGGACAACCGATGCATCACAGCGGGTGGTGGCCAGACTATGTCCCACGGCTGTTTCGCTCAGGAAAAGGTACATTTGATGAAGCAATCATCCATGAACGCCTCCATATTGAAGGAGCCACAAAGAAACTACAGCATCCCATCATCCACCATAGCTTCCCTGACATGGAAAGTGTGCTGAAAAAAGTAAACCAATACTCATCACTCAATGCTGAAAAGCTACACTCACAAGGAAGATCATCCAGCCTATTCAAAGCTATTGGAAAAGGACTCTGGGCATTTATTCGAACCTATATCATACAGGCTGGCTTCCTGGATGGAGCTAGAGGTTTTATGCTAGCGGTATCGAATGCTGAGGGCACCTATTATAAATACATCAAACTCTACCTGCTCAGTAAAAATGGACCACCTTCCTAAAATCAGCATCATCGTCAGTACTTATAACTGGCCCGAGGCCTTGAACTTGGTATTGATCGCCCTCAACAACCAAAGTTACCAAAAATTTGAGGTGCTTGTTGCTGATGACGGATCCACTCAGGATACTCGGCAACTTGTCGAGCGACACCAAATAGATTACAAACAACCACTACACCACATCTGGCATGAAGATCTCGGCTTTCGACTCTCCGCAATACGAAACAGGGCCATCAAAAGCTGCGATGGTCAATATCTGATTTTTCTAGATGGCGACTGCATTCCCAGAAGCAACTTTATTGAGGCCCATGCCTACCTTGCAAAACAAGGTAAATTTGTTACAGGAAATCGTATCTTACTCTCAAAAGAATTTACCCAAACTGTACTCAGAAAGCAGATCCACATACACCAAAACAGCTTGATACAATGGGTTAAACATCGGCTATACGGGGACATTAATCGGCTACTACCACTATTGACGCTATCACTCAAGTGGTGGAGAGATCGCAACCAATCCGAGTGGAGGCGCGCCATAGGCTGTAACATAGCCGCATGGAAAACAGATCTGCTACATACCAACGGATTTGACGAGGACTTTGTCGGGTGGGGTTACGAAGACAGTGATTTGGTCATGCGCCTTATCAATACAGGAGTTTATCGCCGAGAGGGGAGATATGCGACCGGTGTGATTCACCTTTGGCATCCCGAAACAGAAAAAAATGCGGCTAACAGTAACCTTCAACAACTAATGAACACACAAAACAGCCAAAAAACTATTGCAAAAAACGGGATTGAACAACTCTCATGAATATTCTTGTCGTTGGTGGCGCAGGATATATCGGTTCACATATGGTCCAGATGCTACTGGAAAATGGTGATGAGGTAACTATTTTCGATAACTTAAGCACCGGCTTTAAAGAGTCCGTAACTGGTGGAAATTTTATCGAAGGAGACCTGTCCAACACAAATGAGCTAAACACTCTTTTTGAGAACAGCCAATTTGATTGTGTTATGCACTTTGCCGCATTTTCACAAGTCGGCGAGTCCGTTTTGCATCCCGGTCTCTACTATAAAAACAACTTCTGTAACACACTAAACCTGCTCGATAGCATGGTTAAACATGACGTCAACAACATCATCTTCTCATCTACTGCTGCTCTGTTCGGTAACCCTGAATACACCCCTATTGATGAAAAACACCCTTGCAACCCCATTAACCCTTATGGTCAATCAAAACTGATGATTGAGCAGGCATTAGCTGATTATGAGCAGGCTTATGGAATCCAATATATTTCACTGCGATATTTTAATGCAGCGGGAGCCTCTATCGATGGCTCCATCGGTGAACGCCATACCCCTGAAACACACCTGATCCCTCTTGCTCTACAGACTGCTACCGGAAAACGAGAGCACATTAAGGTATTTGGCTCTGATTATGACACTCCCGATGGAACCTGTATTCGTGACTATATTCATGTTCTTGACCTCTGCGAAGCACATTATCTAGCTCTACAACATCTAATAAAAAACGGGGAATCTAATATATTTAATTTAGGGAACAAAGAAGGATACTCTGTACTTCAGGTTATTCATGCCGCAGAGCAAGTCACACAACGAAACATACCTGCTATTACTACCTCACGAAGAGCTGGAGATCCAACTACACTAATTGCTGACTCAGAAAAAATAACAACCCTGTTAGGGTGGACCCCTAAGCATTCTAGCATCCATACTATCATGGAACATGCTTGGCAGTGGGAGCAAAAACTAGCACCTTCGTCATAACACCATGGAGCAAAATTTTAACATCCTTATTATCTCATTAACCACTGCTATTGATAGACAGCACAGTGTATCTAGCCAATTGGACAAGTTTGGCCTGAAATATGAAATAAAATTATTTAAACGAACAGAAACAACCACATCTAACGAATACAACAGAAAAAAACGCCTCAGAAAATATGGCTACGACATGCTACCGGGGGAAATTGGTGCCTTTCTTTCACACAGAGAAACCTGGAAGATAGCGAAGGCAAAGAACAACCCTACACTTATACTGGAGGATGACTTTCTAATTCAGGACAACTCCTTTCCTGAACACATAAATTCCATCAAAGAAGAGATTCCTCAATTAGGGGTCGTAAGACTTCAAGCTATATTTGATAAAAAAACTCATTCCATTCATAAAGTAAACAGCCTTGATCTGGTTACATATACGGGAAATCCATCTGGAGCAACCGCCTACCTAGTCAGCCCAGCAGCAGCAAGCAATTTATACGACAAGTCCCAAGAAATTTTTATTCCCGTTGACGATTTTATAGACCATCAATGGCGGCATGAAATCATTATTCACGGGTTAATTCCATATCCAATTGGAACAACCGATGTCCATTCTGAAATTGGAACCAGAAACAAACCAAAACAAAGCTTATTAAAGAAGCTGTCTATAGAACTCAACAAACTCCCAGATTCTCTAAGGGGAAAATGGTTTCACATGAAAACCAAACTTAAATACAGATCTTCCTTATGAACACTGACAAAGAAAACCAAGGCGTTCCAAAAATCATTTGGATCTATTGGGCCCAAGGCTGGGACAAAGCACCACACCTTGTTCAACAGTGTAGAAAATCATGGGAGCATTATAATCCCGACTGGGATATTCGCTGCCTTGACCAAAAAACTGTAACAAAATATTTTGATATTAAAACTTGGATGCCCGGACCACCATTAAGTGGCCCACAATGGCTCGTCTCACTTAAAGAGAGACTCCATGCTCTACTCCACAGCACCCACCTTATTAAGCAAAAGAAAGTTAAGATACAACATAGAGCTGACATCATCCGAGTTAACTTACTTAACCAATATGGTGGAGTCTGGTCTGATGCCACACTATGGTGTCACAGACCTTTAAACGACTGGATTAACGCCCATACAACAGAAGGATTCTTTGCTTTTAGCAATCCGGGGCACTTACTTAATGATAAATCATATTCACTATTCTCATCATACTTTCTAGCCTCCCATAAAAACAGCTACATAATAAAAATATTAAGCAAGTCAGTCCAAAAATACTGGGAAGATCATGAGCGTGATGATGAATATTTTTGGATCAACACATTATTTAACTATTCATACAACCATGACACAGTTTTCAGAAACTCATGGGATAATACACTTAAAATTGATGCCCCCGTATCCTCTGACCATGGCCCTGAGTATTTTGCTTGGTATACAGAAAAAGAATTGTCGGGAATATCTAAAGGTTTTATAGACATGATTAACAGCAGAGATACTCCCGCATTTAAGCTAACTAATCGAAAAAAAGACCCCATTGATAAATACGACAAAATACAGTACTTATTTGACACAACCAGAAAAACATCCTAAACAGTTACCTCTATTTAATAATTACTAGAGAATATACAGGAATCACATGCGAACTCACAAAACCCGATTACAGCGATTAAAAGACACTGGATATACACCACAAGGAATCTTAGACATAGGCGCACATACTGGAGAGTGGTCTAAAATGGCGCATGATATATTCCCAGAAACACCAATACTTATCATAGAAGGAAACAGTGATCACACAGAAATACTGAACCATATCTTAAAATCAATCACAGTTAACTCTCCAAAATCAAAATTATTAATTGAACTAATTTCTGACCACAAGAAAGAAGTAACCTACTACAAAACCACACTTAACGGAACCACAGGAAACTCTATTTACAAGGAGAATTCAACACATTTCTCCAGCAACAATGTGATTGAAGAAAAAAGAATTACAACAACATTAGACCAGACCACCAAAAACATAGGAACAAACTATGACTTCATAAAAATTGACGTACAGGGTTCTGAAGCTGACATTATAAAAGGAGGGAAGCAGACAATTCAGAACGCCAATTATATTCTAGTCGAAGCACAACTTATAGAATATAACAAAAAAGCTCCCTTTATTGATGAAATAATAAAGCTACTCAGCGAACTAAGCTTCAGGATGGTTGACATATTTGAGATTCACTACTTGCCCGATGGAAGACTCAATGAAATCGATATTTTATTTACAAAAAATAATAATTCTGAACTCAAAATATCAAACAAGAACAAAACAAAAAATAATATCTGGCTTAAATATGACATATGCATAAACCGCGAAACACCAAAAAAAATGATCTCTCAAATATTAAAAAGAACATTCAATAAAAAACTAAAGTAATATTACAAACTGCAAACATAGAACACAAACAATAGAAAGATCTGGATATTTTATCTATGCTCCAACTAGCAGCAGTATCTTATAAGAAGAATAACCTGACGTACCTGTTGGCTTTCACACTTATCTTATATCTTTCAATTAATTTTCTAATTCGTATAGCTTTCTCTCAAACAATGCAGCTGGATGATGCAGAGCAAATCCGACTATCTCAGGAGCTTGCCTTAGGCTACCCAATCCCACAGCCCCCACTCTATAGTTGGCTATCCTGGGGGCTATTTCAGCTTATAGGAACAGGGCTACTGGCCTTAACCCTCCTTAAATACCTACTGATTAGCCTCACCTTTTGGCTGATCTGGCTCTCTTCAGACTACCTCTTTAGGCACCAACAAACCAGGATTCTTGCCACTCTATCCCTACTGCTACTCCCTTCATTTGCATGGCATATGCACCAAGGCTTTACCCATACCATTTTACTGGGACTAGCCATCGCCATGACGCTGCACGCGCTGCTTCGCCTTCCTCAGCACCACACTACTGTTGATTATCTCTATCTAGGCAGTGCTCTTGGAATCGGGTTGATGGCCAAATATAGCTTTCTGCTATTGATGATTCCCCTACTACTCTCGGCACTCACTATTCGAGAATATCGTAAACCACTACTCCAGCCAACCATTTGGGTCACCATTGCCGCCATCACCCTATGGATAACCCCCCACCTATACTGGCTAAGCCAACACTATCAAGAGATTTATAGCTCAATTGACCAGAAGCTGCAGGTTACCCATAAAAATCTGCTCCAAACACGGCTTACATCACTGTGGGGATTTTTAACCTCTGCGATCGCCTTTGTCACCCCGTGGGTGCTGCTCTATGCACTCTTTTCTAGCCGACAACTGCTCAACTCCAGAAAGAGAACTCATCCCCCTTCGACTCAGCTACTCTCCCGTTTCTACTGGATTGTATTGATCTCTGTTGTTCTGCTCTCACTGTTCTTTGCCATGCCACACTTCAAGGTACGCTGGTTTCATCCACTCATGATGCTATTCCCACTCTGGTGGCTCAGCCGAATTGAGTCAGATGATGCCCCCTCTAATCCGCTGGTTCGCTGGGCAGCTCTATTCACACTTGCTCTCTCACTACTGATTATTTCAGTTCGTTTGCTTCAGCTGACTGTAGGGCCTGAACTAGGTCATTATGGTCGACTGAATCGACCCATCATTGAAACACTGGAACAGCTACCCACTCCCCCACAATCAACACTCTTAAAAACTAACGACCATTTTTTAGGGGCGCATCTACTATCACACTACCCCAACCACTCCATTGCTATCCAGACAAAACTCTATCAAAGAGATCTATCCCTTCCCTTAGAAAACTGTCTACTCTTTTGGGATAACGATGAAGCATCATCCCCCCCCACTTTACACCATGCAACCGCGCAAAAAGAGCAGACCACCAAGGTGGGCAAGGTACAATACAGACTTAACACCGCACAATCCCCCAACACTGAGTGCCCATAACTGTCTTTCTTCACCCGATTATGTCTCATACTCTTCTGACCGCTATCCTGACACGCTTGGGGCTACTGCTACTTCGGGCCATTGCATGGCTTCCAAGTACCGCACAGATCTGGTTCGGCACACTACTAGGAAAAACGGCCTATCTACTCTCGAGAAAATGGCGCACCACAACCACCAAAAACATCTCATCCGCATTTCCTAAACTATCTCAAGAGGAGCAGCAGGCTCTCATCACTAAACATTTTCGCTCGCTCGGCATTGGACTGATTGAGATGGCCGTTGCTTGGTGGGGAAGCGACAGAAGGCTGAAAACATGCGTCACCGTAGAGGGGCTGAAACACCTTGACCATGCACTAGAGCAAGGAAATGGGGTTATTCTGCTCTCAGCCCACTTCACCACACTGGAGATTGGTGGGCGACTACTCTCCCTGTTTCGCCCCCTCCACGCAATGTACCGCAAGCAGGACAATCCTCTGTTTAACCAGGCCATGGTTGATGGGCGCAACTCCTTTCTACAGAGCATTGTTGAGAAAAAAGATCTGCGCGGCATGCTGCGCCTTCTAAAGGATAATCAGGTAATCTGGTATGCAATGGATCAAAACTCATCGGACAATAGTGCTGCCTTTACACACTTTTTTGGAATCCCTTGCTCAACAACCACAGCCACCTCTAAACTGGCACAACGTAGCGGTGCCGTTGTAATTCCTTTTACCACTGCTCGCATTGGGCCAAACAACCACTATCAACTAACCATACACCCTCCCTTTAGCCCATTTCCTGGAGAGGATGCCGTAGAAGATACTCAGCGGATTATGGATCACTTTGAGAAGGAGATTCGGAAAATACCAGAGCAGTACCTCTGGATTCACCGACGCTTCAAGAGCCAACCAGAAGGGTACCCCCCTTTTTACTAAATCATGACACAGAGTAAAGACCACTACTTACGCCTGCTAAAATATGTGAAACCCTACAAGGGGAAATTCTCTCTCGCTATTCTAGGCATGGTGATATTCGCCGCGACAGAGCCTGCCCTTCCAGCCCTAATGCAGCCAATGCTCGACGGCAGTTTTATTGAGAAGGATGAGACCATGATCGTGCTCGTCCCTATCTTGCTGGTACTTCTCTATCTGGTACGAGGGATTGCCACCTTTACCACAACGGTTGGTCTCAGCTGGGTCTCAAACAAGGTGATTACCGACCTTCGCAGTGAGATGTTTGAACGCCTGCTAACCTTGCCTAATAGCTACTATGACAACAACCCTACAGGCACGACCATCTCGAAGCTTACGTATGATGTCAATCAGGTTGCGGGGGCCTCTACCGAAGTACTGATCATACTGGTTCGAGACTCACTCGCAATTGTTGGCCTACTGGCCTGGATGTTCTATATCGACTGGCAACTCTCACTCATCATCTTCCTCACCACCCCCATCATCATTCTAATTGTTCGCTCGATTAGTACCCGGCTACGCCGACTCAACCACTCTCTACAGGACCATATGGGTTCAATCACTCAGATCCTCGAAGAGAGCATCTCTGGGCAACGCGTCATCAAAATCTTTGGTGGCGAGCAGTACGAAACCGACCGCTTTGATCATACAATCAATCGGGTACGTAGCTACACCATGAAAAGTGTCACTACCGCAGCCATCAATAGCCCCGTTGTACAGTTTGTCACCGTTTCTGCTCTAGCTGTAATTGTCTACATTGCCTCCATTCAATCCTCTCATGATGAGATTACCGTAGGCCAATTTATCTCTTTCTTTAGCGCAATGGCCATGCTGATCACCCCGGTGAAACGAATCACGGGAATGAATGAGATCCTCCAACGAGGCCTAGCCGCTGCAGAAAGCGTGTTTGCACTCATTGACCAACAGCCTGAGGTTGACCCAGCACAACCTACCGCACTAAAGCAGGCCAGCAATATTGAGTTTGACCACCTTACACTGCGCTATCCCGGCAATGACAGTGATGCACTTCACAATATTCAACTTACGATTCAGCCCAACGAAACCGTGGCTCTGGTTGGCCCCTCAGGTAGTGGGAAAAGCACCCTGGTCAACTTACTACCGCTCTTCTACCGTCCGACCGAAGGCACTATCCGCATCAACCAGATTGATATTTTGGAGCTATCACTCAAAGATCTACGCAGCCATATCGCACTGGTCAGTCAGGATGTCACACTATTCAATGACACCGTAGCCGCCAATATCGCCTATGGGGCAATGTCCCACGCCACACCTGAGCAGGTTCGTGACGCTGCGGAGAAAGCCCATGCACTGGAGTTTATCGAGAAGCTGCCCGGTGGATTTGAGTCATTGATCGGTGAACGTGGCACCCGCCTCTCTGGTGGACAGCGCCAACGCATCGCCATCGCTCGTGCCCTGCTCAAAGATGCACCCATCCTCATTCTGGATGAGGCCACCTCCGCACTCGACAGCCATTCCGAGAAACAGATTCAACTGGCACTGGATGAACTGGTAAAGGGACGCACCACATTGATGATTGCCCACCGCCTCTCCACCATCGCCAAGGCAGATCGCATCATTGTGATGGATGAGGGGAAAATTGTAGAAGAGGGTACCCATGACTCTCTCTATGCAGAGGGAGGGATATATACCCACCTTTATGACCTGCAGTTTCAGGAGTCATGAGTTACAACACTGGAAAGCGCTCAAACAGCGCACTGCTTGCCACAGAAACCTCTGCCTGCTCTGTATACTGCTTCCAGTTCTGAACGACAGCTCCCACCTGATCCAAGTATTGCTTGGCCTCTGTTTCTACTGAAAACTGTTTGGCCAACTGCATAATGTGAGACTTGGCTGGCTGCCTCCCCTCTCCTGCAACGGTCATCGTATGCTCCCCATGTATACCATTGCTAAACATCAAGTCATAGGCTGGTGTTAAGCGCCACCCTTTCTCTGATTGACTCCAGAAGAAGGCGAAATTTTTGCTATGGTCATCCCGATTATGAGTCGCTATATTGAAGATCATCTGTCGAAAACTCTTCAGTAACTCTTGCCTACTTTTGGTCACATCCAGCACCACTCGGAACAGGTCTTCATAGTCTAGGTTTGGAACCCGAAAATCAGCCCCCACCATGTTTCCAAAGGTGTGTATATGATGCCGCCCAGCCGCAGTCCGGTCAAAACGTTGGGTAGCAAAGTAT
>JABIFG010000102.1 GCA_018650795.1 Fidelibacterota bacterium | reverse complement strand
GATCATGTTTCTCTCCCATTTTCGAGTTATTAGAAGAATATCCCCCTCGCCATGAACAGGGTGGGATATGCTAAATATGAACCAATTTTAGTATTCAAAAAGTATGTTGGTATTCGAGAATAAGGTAAGAGTGGCGGACGGTTTCCAAAAGAGAATCTGAACATAATCACCCGACAAAATAAAAAAGGCGCAATGTCGCCATTACGCCTTTAATGATTTGGTCAATTATTGTATTAATCTAGTACAGGTACCCCAATCCAATATACAGACCAGAATTACCATCCTGTTCATCGCCAGCCATTCCATAATCAACAGCTATAATAAAGTTTTCATTCAGGACAATTCGCAGACCACCACCAAATGAAAGATGCAAGCCCTCATCTGCTGCAACAGGTAAAGTTTGATCCTCTACCTCATAAGGAGTCAGGACCTGGCCAAAATCAGAAAAACCATTGAGAGCCAGGTATAAATCTTGTCCACCAATAACGGTTCTAAAGAATTTCCAGCGAGCTTCCATGTTGGCCATGAAAATTGAAGTTCCTACAATCCGGTTTTTGAGGATTCCACGCAAAGATTTTGACCCACCCAGGCCTTCAGTCATCTTATAGCTACTTTGATACCAGGGTAACATGAAAAAGGGAGCCTCGCCCATTTGCTGCTGATAACCCAGGCGGTAAGCAAAGGATAGATCATTTTCAATCAAAGTGAAATACTGTCGGTGAGTTGCCGTCAGGGTCGTAAACGGAAAGTCGCTCCCCATAAAGCTGGGGTAAGTTGTGAGAAGAGCCTCAGTCCAGATACCACGCATTGGGTTTGGTTCGTTATCTCGAGTATCGTACACCAAGCCGAGCTTGATAAAATTGGTTAACCCGCCGTGAGCTTCAGCGTTTGTGATATATCCAGCATCAACAAAATTGTCATAAAGAGTTGGGGCTCCAAGGGGTAGAAGATCTTCATCCTTTCCTTCGTTCAAACCATCTTCATCAACGGTGTCTATCTGGGTGTCAATGTAACCAAAGCCTGCAATCACTCTGATATTTTGATTGATTACACTTTTTTGAAAATCAGCAGTTAATCGCAGTGTATTGCGCTCATGCCGATAGAACATCCGGGTGAGATAATTACTTGAATCAGAATTTTCAAATCCAGGTATATAATTGGATTCATAACCATTAAATCCATAAAAGGGAAGTGCTTGTTCAGTCAAATAACCAGCATAGGCAGTAACCCTGATATCGTTGGGAAGCAGATATTTTGAATCAAAAAAGAGAGTGTTCTCCCCACTTCCTTTGGTGGTTCTTGTCCAGGTAGGCTTGATTGTATAATCATAATCAGGGTAATGCGATCCATCACCATAATTGTAGGCTTCAAAAACTATCCCATATAAAAATCCTGTATCAGAATTATAGGCAACTGCAGGTACGCCACCAAAGCCCCAGCCTGTTTTTGCCTCTTGTCCATAGGCAAAAACCATTGTGAAAATCAGGAATACCAATAAGAACTTGCGACTCATACTACTCTCCTCCTGTCATATTTTAACTATCTAGCAAACTTTCCAAACGCCATGTCATCTCCTTGACAAAGTCTTTGTCTGGATCAAATCCCACGATCTTGTAACGGATTTTTCCTTGTGGTCCTATTATAAACAGACTTGGGATACCTTCCACACCAAATTTTGTGGCAGTGTCTTCGGCAAATGCCACAGGAAAAGTGAATTTCATTTCTTCAATATAGGGTTTAACCTTCTGCTTTTCCTGGTCAGTAGATGCTGCTACAAACACAATGCGTTTGTCATTTTTGTAAAGTTCATAGAAAGTCTGAAATTCAGGCAATTCGCGGCGACATGGGTTACACCAGGTAGCCCAGAAATCCACGAATACAACCTTGCCAAGCATGTTGGAATTGTTCAAAGATCTCCCACTGAAATCAGTGATCTGAAAATCAGGGGCAACGATATCAAATACTTCAGAAAGCACCTCTTCCTTGCGACGTTCCTGGAGACTTTCCTGAATATCATGAATAAATTTCTGTGGATCGTCATTTGGATTCAATTTACCGAAGACTTCTTTGACTTTCTGAATGATCATGACTTGATTTGGAGCCAAACCGAGAGCTGTGATATAATCTTCAAGGGCACCTTCAAGATCATTCATAGTTTCTAAAATCAATCCCCGGCGTAGTAGTGTTTCAGGTTGTTCAAAATAGTCAAGCGCCAAACCATAAGATTCCAGAGCTTTTTCAGTTTCATCCAATTTTTCAAATATGTTGGCCTGGGTATCATAGATCATAGCGCCCAACTCATTTCGCCACTGTAGTGATTCCTCATGAAGCTTAAATTTGGCCACTGTGAAGTCTATGACATCGGTGGCATTATTAAAGAGCATCATCTGATCAGCCATGATCCAGGCCAAGCGGTTACCAAAGGCAATTTGATCAGTTAACTCAAGAGCACCGTTTTCAGGATAACTCTTTAACAGCTCAAATATTTTGAGAAAGCGAGACTCATCCTGCTCCAGAATAGCACGTTCAGCAGATCGCACCATGGCCATACCTGCAGCATATTCCTCTGGATAATGCTTACTCAACTCATAGCTGAAGTCCATCCAAACTTCATATTCCAATTCTTGGGCAACCGTATCCACCAGTACTTTGAGTCTCTCAGGTGATACCTCAGCCTCTTTTTCACAATTGGCCAAAAACAGCATCAGACCAACTACTAATATCAATAAAAAACTTTTTTTCATTACTTCCTCTTTTCTATAAATTGCAATATTGCTCATAATTCTGTCAAAAATTTAAACACGGTGGGAACCATCCATGACTTTCCATAATAGTCAACGAATCCTACGTGTCCCCCTTTTTCTGTCAACAACGAGGTTATATTTCCAACTGAGCCATGCGGCATCGATGCTTCAGGGACAAAGGGATCATCTCTTGAGGCCAGATAAAGTGTGGGCACGGTGATATCCTTCAAACAAGTTTTTGCGCTCATTTCTCGATAATAGTGCCCCGCATCTCTAAAGCCATGTAAGGGAGCGGTTCCTGCATTATCCAAATCCCAGAAAGTCTTTGCCTTCGCTAATTTTGGACCCATCTCCGCGTCATCGATTAAGGCTGATTTCTGGTGATATTTTTCCAATAAGCTATTCCGAAATTTAACCACATAATTTCTACTAAACCCTTTACTCATATGATCTGCAGCAGCAGCTAAATCGAAAGGTGCCGAGATGATTACAGCAGCCTTTATTCTGTCGGTGGCATTTCCTTTAGCCAGGTAATGGGCTACCTGACTTCCACCCAGTGATACCCCCAATAAAAAAACTTGCTGGTTAAATCCTTGAGCGGGGAGCCATTTGTCCACGAAATATTCTATGTCCTCATAAGACCCGGCATGATAAAACTTCCTGCGTCGATTCATGAGACCTCCGCAGCTACGCATGTGCAGAACCACCCCTTGCCAACCGCGCTGGATACATTCATTCATGAGCAGCTTGGCATAACGACTTTGTGAGCTTCCTTCCATACCATGTATAAGTACTACTAGAGGAGCCTCTGCATCACCATCTACCCAATCGGCAGCAATGATATCACCGTCGGGAAGTTCGAGTATTTCTCTACGGTAGTTTGGTGATTTGACAGGCATTAACAGTGCGGCAAATACTGATTGAAAATGGCCATTGGGTAGCCAGCCGGCAGCTTGAAAAGGGCTAGGTTGAAATTTTTCCATCGATGTCAAAATAGTCGTCGAAGGTCGCATACCAAGTGTATTTCAAATTTGGTGCCTTATGCAGTAATTTGAATCTGACCTTCGCTTCAGTTCAATGCCTGAAGCTGCCAACGACTAGGACAGGCAGGCGAGTCTGCCCTATGTCTTTCCATTTGACAAAACTCTCTTTGTCTCGCTGAGGGGACTCGAAGCGTGAGTCATACGGGTATCATTATCCTTCGAGTTTCCTCGTTACACTCGGCCTCAGGAAGACGAAACTACCAATTTCTTTCAATTCTGGCTTGCGTCGACTACATTTTCACCATGTTCACATCATTTTTCAAGCGCAGTTTAGTTTTTGTGTTCCTGGCCGTGCCTGTGTTAGCCTGTCGCATGCTGGGTGTGATTGCGCTACCAGATCATTCTCTAAGTAGTACCTATATAAATGGTCAATTGCACCCCTATCTTATGGAAGAATTTGAAGAATTTCGCTTACAGGGCGGTTCTGGAGGATGGCCTTATAATAATAGTGATGGCTGGGGTATGACGAGTTATCATTTATCTCAGGATATTCTGGAGGCGCAAACAGTCCGCTCTGAAGTAGAAGCGTTCTCGGACAATAATTATTATTATCAAACTGCTGCCCTCCTCGCGCCGAGTGAGGTACCCGTACTTATGGGGCATCTTCGGCAAACCAGTTCTGGAGCAGATGGTATTGAGAATCCCCATCCATTTATATACACTGATGATAGTGGAACCACCTTCAGTTTTGGTCACAACGGTGATCTAAATAAGGACGATCTAAGAGAACTCATTGGTGATGAATGGTTAACAATTAATCCACCTCAGACCTATGGCGGTGGAGCATGGGATGGATCCGGCTGGGAAAATGTGGTTGACTCAGAATTGTTCTTTTTCTGGATCGTAATGAACATAGAATCATCAGAAACTATAACGGATGGAATTATACAAGCACTTATTATTCTAGAAGAACAACAACCCATCAACATTAAAAATTTTATGTTATCAGATGGGCATGATTTATACGCCTACCGTCGATCTTCAGCCAGTGATATCTACTATTTTGATGCCAGTAATGATCCAACTATCCCGCCGCATCTTTCGAATAGTAATCACCGCGCAATCATGAGTACACCCCCACCAGATGGTTTAGTTTCTGAACTGCCATGGCTGGAATTGGCTGATAGAACCCTGCTCATATTCAGGGCGGATGGTTCAACCGAGCTTCAATCAGGGTTTCTTACTACGGATCTTAAACAAGAAACCTATATCCCCCAGCAAGTGTCATTGAGTCTGGCATATCCAAATCCATTTAACAACAGTACCGTCATACCTTTGAACGTTGATAAGTCAGGGGTTTATACATTGAGGATATTTAATTCGAGGGGCCAATTGGTCTTTTCGAAAACCAAGACGGTCAACATAAGGGGCGAATATAGTTTTCAATGGTCTGGTCGCAATGAGCAGGGCAACGAGTTGACCTCGGGTAGTTATTTCTTTCAGATTAAAAATGAATCGGGAAATATTTCAACAGGAAAACTATTGATGCTCAAATAGGTTTTATACCATCTAATCCTCTAAATACTGATCCACAGCTCCCACAATATTAAAGATTGCTTGATTATCAACCTGATAGGATACATTTACGTAATCATTCTCGGCGTTGATTTCATATCCCTTCGAATATTCTTCACCGTTTTGAGTAATATCCTTCAGAGCTGAGATAAGCAATTCTACATCTTCCATGGTTGAATAGAGTCCGAAACTAGCTCTCACCATGCCTGCTTTCCGCATAAATTCAGGGCTCATATTACCGAAATCAATGATACCAAATTTATCTTCCAAATCATCCGACATCATTTCCTTGACATAGGGGTGGGCACAAAAACACTGATTCCTCACAGCAATATTGAAGTAATCATTGAGAAGAGCGGCCACCAAGCCATGATCCATTCCAGCGATATTAAATGAAATTGAAGCAGCCCGAGGGCAAAGGTCCAGATCGGTACCTCCATAGACATGAATTTCTGAAATATCTGCCATCCCTTTAAGGGCCGCTTCCATAACGATATCTTCCTCTTCCATGAGAGTTTGCATACCGATGCGATCCAGAATCTCTATGGTTGTAGCCAGAGCTATGGCACCTGGGATATTTGGGGTACCAGCTTCTTCACGATCAGGAAAGCTGTCCTTCACCTGATAGCGATCTTCCAGAACACGATCCACCATGCCACCACCAACTTCTTCAGGCTCTATAGCCAGTAAGTGATCCTTGCGGGCTATGACGACACCTGGTGATCCAGGTGTGTAGGTTTTGTGCCCTGAGAAAACGAGAGCATCAATACAGGCATCAGGATCGTCTGGATAAAACATTTTGGTGGGAAGGTGTGCCACACTTTGTGCGCCATCAACCATAAGTAGAGCACCATATTTATGGGCAATTCGAGCGATATCCTGGATGGGATTAATAATCCCAGTCACATTACTCACTGCTGTAATTGATACGTAGCTGACTTTACCAGCCTCTTCGCGCAGAGTTTTCTCCAACTGAGGCAAACTGATACACATCTTATCTTCCTTGAGCCCCTCAACCGGTACATGAATCACATTTTTCATATGTTTTCGATGGGGCAAATCATTAGAGTGATGTTCCATGATGGAAATGATGGCTGTGTCCTTCCCTGGATGTACATCACGGAAGACGCGTGCCATTCTGTTGATGCCACCAGTAGTTCCCGATCCGGTAAAGAAGCAGGTGTATATCTCGGGATCAGCACCGACGAAAGATAAAATCCTGGCATGTGCCCAATCATAGGCGGCAGTAGAAATATGAGCGGAATGGTGGAGTTTGCTATGGGTGTTGGAGTAATGCTTCATGAAATCAGCTGCGATGCTTGCAGCCGGACGCAGCATGAGCGAACTAGCTGTAGAATCCAGGTAAATACGTCTGGTTCTCTCCCCGTTTACCGTCTCATACAATGTATCCAGACCCATGAAGTCTGAACGAATCTTTGCCAGGAGTGCTTTGCCAGTTAAAGATTTTCCAGGTGATCCCATGCTTGAACTCCTCATTAATATCTCATGAATTGACACACAAAACGAACCAGAATATACTCGGGTCAATGCATGACAAAATATTGCAGATCCTGGTGATTCGTACAAAAAAAACAGGGGGCCATCCAATGGACGGCCCCCCTATATGCTTTATTTATCGATTGATGTCTATTTAAGCAACATCATTTTTACTATTTGTTCTGACCCTGCGGCGCTGATACGGGCAAAATAAATACCAGTTTCAACTGATTTGGATGAAGCATCGGAACCATTCCACTGGTACTGATAAGTTCCAGGGGCAAGTTCTGATTGCACCAAACTATTTACTTCCTGTCCAAGTATATCATATATGGTCAGAGTCACGAAACTTTGAGTTGGAATCCCAAATTCAATCGTTGTCGTGGGGTTGAATGGATTGGGGAAGTTCTGCTTCAAACTGAGAACCTCAGGTACTTGAAATCCATCTACGCTTGCTGCAGTTGGATTGTAGTAACCAGTCCTCATATTATTGCCGCGCGCTGTAGACCAATTCACACCAACTTCAGACAGCATTTTAAGATTGATGATCGTGAGATCACTATCTGTTCCAACGATGATCTCTAAAGTCCCATCCTGACTGAAATCAGCTAACGTGGGCGTACCACGTACGGGTCCGGCCATTGGTATTGGAAAAAGATCTAGGGTACTGCCATCTAGGTGAAATACATATAACTCACCAGAATTTGAGCCAACGACGATTTCAGGTGTTTCGTCACCATCAAGATCAGCAATTACGGGTGAACCATAAGAGGAACCACCAAGACTTTGTGGCCAACCTGTCAGGGAGTTGCCCTGATAATCGAGGACATTGATATTGCCGTCCAGGGTTGTATAAACGATCTCTAGCGTTCCATTACCATCAAAATCACATACGGCAGCGGCTGTACGAATGCTGGCAGAGCTTAGCTGTTGCGTCCATAAAACGCTTCCATCATTGGCAATGGCGTAGAATTTACCTGCATCCTGACCAGCAAGAATTTCCAGAGAGCCATTCCCGTCTATATCTGCAACAACAGGAGGAGCAGCAACATTAGTGATTAAATCCACAGGAAAGCCACTTAACAATTCTCCACTCTGATTGAAGGCAAAAATGCTGTCGCTCCAGGTACCCAGAACAAAATCTTTACTACCGTCTCCATCAATATCAGCAATGGATGCACCGGCGGACATCCTTGCCCCAGTAATGGTAA
The DNA here is from genome assembly GCA_018650795.1 of Fidelibacterota bacterium. GTDB lineage: Bacteria > Fidelibacterota > UBA8477 > UBA8477 > JABMPR01 > JABMPR01. Next base: position 737 of record JABIFG010000102.1, on the reverse strand, counting down.
GTGGATAGTTATCCAGGGAGGTCCCATCGTGGTGAACCGCTAATAACTCATAGCCGTAACCTGGGACTACAATCTCGAGGTCTCCATCACCATCAAGATCATCCAGGGCTGGTGTACTCATCAAATAATGTGATGCCTCAACTATTGCCACTCCTGTTCCATCGTGCTGGATGACGTGAATTTTCCGATCACGAGAAGTCACAACAATTTCCAGATCACCATCATCGTCAATATCGCCAACGGCTGGTGCACCAACAATCCAGTTTCCGGTTGCATATGGAAAACCGGCCAGCTCGGTACCTGCAAGGGTAAAGACATGGACCAGACTATCGGTTCCAGTTACTACAACTTCGTTAACCCCATCACCATCAAGATCCACAACGGAATTACCGCTCATGATGGGTTTTGATAGTGGGATAGGAAAGTTGGCCTGAAACAAATCAATGCTCACGGTGAGTGGAAGGATGGTTTCGTAGGGAACTTCTGTATTCTGATTGGCAACCAGTCTCAGATTAAAATCAAAATCTGATATATCAGGGGCACTTTCAGAAACGGAGAAGGCAAACTTGTCGCTATGATTCGTGACATTATCGCATGAAACAATCATGTTGTAAACACCCACACTATCCGTAATGGTGATAAGTGGATTGGAGCTGGATAAGTAGCCAGTTACTTCCTGGGCAGTCACAAAGTCGCAATTATTCTGAACAGTAACCGTATATTCTGCTGATTCACCG
>JABIFG010000101.1 GCA_018650795.1 Fidelibacterota bacterium | reverse complement strand
GGTGCGGAAGAGCCGTAGTCGTATGCTTTAGAGAAGAAGAAGGCTTCTTTATTGACGGTGCCTAAGTTGCCATATAGTTCTGTATTCATTCCAGAGAACAGGAAGGGTTCTACGACGTGGCTGATGGGTGACCATAGGTCGGAGAAGGCACCTCCTTGGATTATTGACCAGTCACCGTTGAGATGGGCTTCCACTATCGCAGGGTCTCCCATACCCATTAGTCGTTGGCGGTAATTCGGATCGTTTTCTAGTGCAATTGAGTTATCTTCGAGTTTTGCTGGGACATATTGCGTCAACATTCCTCCTTCGTGTGGTGGCGCTCTCCAGATAATATTGTCTCCATGATCTACGAAGTGTTTTTTCCATGCGTCACCATGCGCACCACCTGGATTGGATGCAGCTACAATTCTAGGGACAACGTAGGGGAAGTCTTTTGGGACTTTTAGTGGGCCAAGACGAAGACAGGCACGGACTGTTTGGAACATGTGCCAGGAGAAGGTAACGGCCTCATCAAAAAGTATAAGTTGATAGGCGGAGCCTTGTATTGAGGATAGATCACTTTCGTACTGGAGGTGTCGGAGTGTAATCATACTACCGTTCTTGAAGTCGATCCTCATTTTACTGTAATTGATCGTACAGAGACCTTTATCTATAAAGTCTTCCAGTAGGTCTGGATACCCCCCGACACCTTGGAGGTGATTCTGGGTGAGTTCTTGGTAGGATCTCCTAAGTAGGCAGACCTGTATTTTTGGGACACTGGACGCATAGATAATGGACATTGCTCTGAGAAGGTGGCTCTTACCCCCCATTCTTGCACCTCCATACAAGATACTCTCCGATGGAGAGTTTAAGCAGTACGACTGCTTTGGCATAAGTTTAATTTCCATATCTAATCCTTATCAGTAACTTTACTGTCATTGTCAATCAATTTACCGTCATTGTCTCTACTCAAATCCCACTGCATCAGGTTGGTATATACAGTATCCAGTATTTGTCCTGTTGTAAGGGCTTGTTTAGCTACCTGCCGGATGTATTTTGCTTTTTCACGCAAATATACGGCCCTCGCTTCTTTTGGAGTGCAATATCTTCCCAAGTTGACCCTTGTATCATTCTTGTTGATTTGAGCGATAAACTTTTGTGATCCTTTCTCAAGATGCACTCCAGTAGGGTGGTCTCCTCTGTCATTTCTGTGATCAGTAAGTAGCGCATTGATTCTTTGTGGGATAAAACAGCATGTGGCCCTTGAATAAATCTTGGATCTAGGGGCGAGCAGATCTTTATCAAGATGGTAGCCATCCACATAATTTAAGTCATAGAATCTCGCGAAGTTTTGGAAGTTGTGCCAGTGGTCCTCTACAGTCACCCCTGTATAGGTGATTGGTTCATTGCCAGAGGAGCATCTATAAAGCATGCTAGACCATATAGTGTGAGCTGGGTGGTCTGTGTTGTACTGACCTTCTCCGAGGTAGCCGACACCGTAATATTTTGGTAGATACGGGTCCGCCACAGCTCTTGCATCAACTTGAGTTGATACTGTAGTAATGATTGTTCCTGTTGTAATAAATTGGATTGTCACCTTTCTGAACCCGTTATATTCCAGTACCTTGAAGTCACCATAATTGTTAGATGTATAGACATCTCCCACCTGTACGTGTTTTGATCCTCTTTTCTTAGTCCTGATTTCTAGTGTGTTGTCTCTGATTGACCCACTACCCAATTCTTTAGTGGCGACCCACTTCTCATATCCAGTTTCAACGAACCGTATATGAATCTTTGTGGTGTTTTGGTAGTCCAGTACCTCCACATCTCCATAGTACATGGTAGGGTGAATAGTTCCTGCGGCGTAAGCAGGATTGCTTTTTGGTGACATAACAGTTCTCCTAAAGAATGTCCCTAGATAAATAAAAATACGCCAGCCAGTCTAGGTCACTGGTTTTCGGGGATCAGCCTAGGCGCACCAATAAACATACCAAATTCTTCACACTTTCACAACAATAGTGTACTATCTTAAAAATATCCCACAGGAATAGAATCCTTTTAAATTAAATCAGGAAGACCCATTATGCCAGTAGATTCATTCCACCCTGAATTCTCTCTTCATTCTAAACAAGTGAAGCGGTGCCGCGACTGTTACTCTGGCAGTGATTCGATTAAGTCGGCGGGTGCTGTATACCTTCCGAGACTTCAGAAGCAG
>JABIFG010000100.1 GCA_018650795.1 Fidelibacterota bacterium | reverse complement strand
TCGTCCATGCCATAATTATCATCGGCATGCAGAAAGCCACCTGAGGTCAGGTAATCACGAAATTTATAGACGGCTTCCTTGCTAAAATTCACATTGCCATGCCCGGTCATGTACAAGTATGGGTGATTATACAGATCTGTATCGGTAATCTTGACTCTATATTCCTCTGGAGCCACACGGATGTTGGTTTCAGTACTTATAAAGTGAATTAGATTTGGTAATGAGCTGGGATTGGCATACCAATCACCCCCACCATCATAATGTAATCGCGTTATATGCAGGTCCTGAGCTGTGAGCGATGTTAGCCCCAGGGCAACATATATAAGCCAGGTTATTTTGGTCTTCAGGATCATAGAATTTCCCGGATCATCCAAACTCCAATTATCACTGTCGTGGCACTTTTTAACAGTTTCCCAGCAACACTTCCCATGAGAGCTCCTACAGCAACCCGTCTCGCTTCTGCAGGAGATTTGCCCGCCTGGTACTCCCCCCAATAAGCTCCCAGATAGGATCCAATCAATAAGCCAAGTATTGCGCCTACAATAAAGAACAAACTTCCCAAAACGATTGTTCCCAGAATCCCACCTGCAATTGCAAGAAAAGCGGAGCGTTTTTCAGCCCCACTATACTTAGCCGCCAGACCACTGAGGACAAACTCAAGTACTTCGAGTAATAGCATGAGTCCCAGGATTATCAATATTTCAGGAAATGAGATGAGGATGAAATCCCCAACCCAGGCCCAGATGAAGATAAATATGAGCATGATAAAACTTCCGGGTAGATTCAACCAGATCGTGACTGCTGAGATAGCTGTGATGGTAATGATCAGAAGTAGTGATAAAATTTCCATAGTCTATTAAAGTAATGGCCTGGACCAGTGATGTCAGTCTTTTTAAAATGTCAACTTGGTGAAGGATTAATACAAATTACTAATCTCAGCATTGCTTGCCAAGCCTTTGAGCAAAATCTATATTCACGCGCTTTTTAATGCTGGCTTCGTCATGTAGACTTGGCGATTCAACTACCAAGTCAATATGTAGCGGTTGACCTAGCAATATTCTGGACATTGAGCTTGTCGAAATGTCCAGCATGGAAGTAGATTTGAAAATTAATGCCACCCTAGCTCAGTTGGTAGAGCAACGCATTCGTAATGCGTAGGTCAGGAGTTCGACTCTCCTGGGTGGCCCATTTCCTATTAAAGATTTATGATTTAAGAGTGAAGATTTATTGCTCTCCTGGGCTTGCCTATTATAGCCGCAGGCGTAGATAGGTGGACCGCTCCCAAATTAAGATTGAAGATCGATGACTTTTTCTCTTCTGGGTTTTGCCTGGGTATATCCTGTGGGAGTGACCGGCCCGGGACAATTATTGCAACTGTCATCCGCACTAATTTTACTCTTATTGGTACTTACTAATGGTTCTTTTCGACGGTCGTCAACAAAATGAAAAATGGTCAGAATCGGATGCCTGAGTGCCATACGAGGACCCGAGAAACGCATGACCTGCTTTATCTCATCCTTCATACTTGGTTTGTAGCAATGGATCGGACAATTCTTGCAGGAGGTCTTACCTTCCTGATAAGGACAAAAGTGGAGTCGATCCAGGGCGTAATTTTGGATTTCAGAACATTGGGGACAATCAGTAACCTTCAGCTTGTGATGATGCTTACAGTAGATACCCACCATGACTTTGATGGTGGTTGCTTCACGTTCAATTCTATTTGTAATAATGGACATAGGGGTCAAGTAATCCTTCTAAATGGTCGTCATTCATCACTTACCCCCGAAGTAATCCTGTTGCCGCAAAGCGTATTTTACCACAAGGAAATCATCTGCTTCAGGAAATTCTTCCACAAAACTGAGTCCAGCCTTCTCCATCACTCGTCGAGATGCGGCATTTGATGGATCAGCAATTGCTACGATAACCTGGACATTAAGTTCCTCAAAGCCTTTCTTGATCAATTCGAGTGATCCTTCAGTAGCAAAGCCCTGACCCCAGTATTTTTGCTTTAGACGATATCCCAGTTCAATTTCATCAGGATTAGCTCGATTCGGTCTCAAATGAAACCACCCTATAAATGAGCCACTAGTTCTTTCAATGGCTGCCCAGATCCCCTGTCTGTCCAGCTCCTTATAATATTGCATAATCCGGGGCATAACCTGTTCAACGATATAGTCACGAGGTGTTGGTTCCCCGCCATTGATATACAGGGTAACCTTGGGATCAGAATCCAGATCAACCAAATTGTCCACATCCGCTACAGTAAACTGTCTCAGAATTAATCGCGGGGTGTTGAGATACACTTTCATTTTATTCCTCAAATAGGCCTTCTTCGCAATTCATATTAACTTGAGTTAAGCTTTCATCCAGATGTTTTCAACTTCCTTGACCTTAAAATTTTTAAGCTACAGCTGTGTCCATCATTAATATTTACCTATTAAATTTGAATTCCTCACTTTTTGGGTTGCAGATCGATGAGAAAAAGTGAGCTTAAGCTTTAATGAAAAAGCCCGCCATCCTCTTACTGGAAAACGGACACCACTTTAAAGGATTTTCTTTAGGCGCCATCGGTACCTCCGGTGGTGAAGTCTGTTTTAATACGAGTATGACCGGCTATCAAGAGATCCTGACAGACCCCTCCTACTGTGGTCAGATCATTACCATGACTGCTCCCCAAATTGGAAATTACGGCGTCAACCCTGAAGATATCGAAAGCGATAAAATTCAGGCCAGCGGATTTATCGTGCGGGAAGCGAGTCCAATTCACTCCAACTACCGTGCAAATCAAAGTCTGGACGATTATCTAAATCAGGCGGGAATTGTTGGAATTCAGGGAATAGACACACGCTCATTGACACGCATCCTGCGGGATGAAGGTGCCATGAACGGTATCATCAGCAGTGATGATCTTGAGCTGTCTTCGTTAATGCAAAAATTAGAACTCGTACCTGAAATGACAGGTCAGGATCTGGTGAAGGAAGTTACCTGCCAAGAAACCTGGACCTGGGTAGGTCATAACTCAGAACATTCCTATCGGGTTGTTGCTCTCGATCTAGGTATCAAGCACAATATAATCAGACAACTCGCTGAAAATGATTGTGAAGTGATTATTGTCCCAGCCACAACCTCAGCTGAAGAGATTTTGACAATGGAACCTGATGGTGTTTTCCTTTCAAACGGCCCCGGTGATCCAGAACCCGTGGATTATGCCATTGAAACCGTAAAATCACTCCTGGACAAAAAACCTATCTTTGGCATTTGCCTCGGTCACCAGATTCTATCTCTGGCTCTTGGTGCCAGCACCTATAAATTGAAATTCGGTCACCGTGGTGGTAATCATCCCGTCCGGAATCAGCTCAGTGGCAAGGTAGAAATTACCAGCCAAAATCATGGTTTCGCGGTAGAACCAGCAAGCCTCCCAAATCACTTGAAAGTCACTCATATAAATTTGAATGACGAAACCCTTGAAGGTGTACGCTGCAAAAACCGACCTGCCTTCTCAGTCCAGTATCATCCCGAAGCCAGCCCCGGTCCTCATGACTCTCGCTACTTATTTAAAGAATTTATCGATATGATGGATACCCATGCCAAAAAGAACTGACATTAAAGCCATACTTATCCTGGGTGCAGGTCCTATTGTTATTGGACAAGCCTGCGAATTTGATTACTCCGGCACCCAGGCCTGCCGTGCTTTAAGGGAAGAAGGCTATCGTATAATCCTGGTAAATTCAAATCCCGCCACCATTATGACGGATCGGGAACTAGCAGATGCAACCTACCTTGAACCTCTCACCCCCCAAATCGTAACAGCAATTATTGAAAAAGAGCAACCCGATGCTATCCTACCCACTGTAGGTGGACAAACTGCTCTGGACCTGGCCATCAAACTGGATGAAGCGGGGATACTGAAAAAGTATGGTGTAAAGCTTATCGGAGCTGATGTAGCAGCCATAAACAAGGCCGAGGATAGAGAAAAATTCAAAGCTGTCATGGACAGCGTGGGAATTGATACAGCCAGGGGTGGATTTGCCCAGAATATTGAATCTGCTCTAGAAATGGTAAAAAATACTGGATTCCCCGCCATCATTCGTCCCTCGTTTACAATGGGTGGCACCGGTGGAGCCACAGCATACAATAATGAAGAATTTCGTGAATTAGTTGCCAAAGGTCTTTCTGCCAGCCCCATTGGTGAGGTTTTGATTGAAGAATCCCTCCTGGGTTGGAAAGAATTTGAGATGGAGGTGGTGCGGGATAAAAATGACAATGCTATTATCATCTGTTCCATCGAAAATATCGACCCAATGGGTGTCCATACTGGTGACTCCGTTACTGTCGCCCCTGCGCTAACTCTGACTGATAAAGAATATCAGAAGATGCGCAATTGGTCCATCAAATGCCTACGTGCCATCGGTGTGGAGACAGGTGGATCAAATGTTCAGTTTGCAGTTGATCCTGTGAATGGTCGGATGATTGTTATTGAAATGAATCCACGGGTAAGCCGTTCCTCCGCACTGGCGTCAAAGGCAACCGGTTTTCCCATTGCAAAAATAGCCGCAAAATTGGCAGTGGGCTATTTGCTGGATGAGCTCCCCAATGAGATTACTGGCAAGACACTGGCCGCTTTTGAACCCAGCATTGATTATATCGTCACAAAAGTTCCCCGCTTTGATTTTGAAAAATTTCCCACTGCTGATGGGGTCCTGGGTGTTCAGATGCAATCAGTGGGAGAGGTTATGTCCATTGGCCGCACATTTAAGGAGAGTCTACAAAAAGCTTTCCGCTCACTGGAAGTTGGCCTGGTGGGTCTGGAGCCTAAAAAAGTTGCAGGTCGTGACCTTGACTTGAAGAAAATGCGCTTCGCCACTGCCTTTCGGCTACTGAAAATCTGGAAAGCTTTCCAGGATGGTGTCGACATTGACACCTTACACCAGATCACTCAAATCGATCCATGGTTTCTGTATCAAATTCAAGAATTAGCCTTGGATCCACTCCCCAAACTGGATAGTGAAGAAATCCGGGAGTTCAAGCGACGCGGTTATTCAGATGTACAATTGGCGCAACGCTTGGATAAGAAAGAGTCTGAAATCAGGGCTTTCAGAATAGCCGAGGGGATATTACCGACTTTTAAAGAAGTAGATACCTGTGCAGCTGAGTTTCCAGCCAGGACCTCCTATGTTTATTCAACCTATGAAACCGAAAATGAGGTCACAGCCCTGACGGGGAAAAAAGTGATGATTCTCGGAGGGGGACCAAACCGTATTGGACAAGGTCTAGAATTTGATTACTGCTGTGTACAGGCTGTTTTTGGGTTGAATGAGCTGGACTATAAAACCATTATGGTAAATTGCAATCCCGAAACCGTTTCCACCGATTTTGATATCTCAGATCGTCTGTATTTTGAACCATTGACTTTCGAAAATGTGATGAACATTGTTGATCTTGAACAACCTGATGGTGTGCTGGTACAATTTGGCGGTCAAACCCCCCTGAATATTGCCAATAGGCTTCAGGAAGCTGGCGTTAAGATCATTGGCACCAATCCGTCAGCCATTGACCTGGCTGAAGACCGCAAGAAGTTTGGTGCGATTCTCGATGATTTAAACATTCCCGCTCCTGCGTATGGGACAGCCTTCACTATTGAAGAAGCCTCGGTAGTAGCTACAGAGATCGGATATCCCGTTTTGGTGAGACCATCCTATGTCCTGGGTGGACGAGGCATGGAGATTGTCTATACTGAAGCATCGCTAAAAAAATATGTTGCCCAGGCTGCTCTGGTCAGTGGTGATCATCCCGTTCTGATTGATGCTTTCCTGGAAGATGCTTTTGAATTTGATGTTGACGCTCTCAGTGATGGTGAGGAAGTGTACATCGGCGGTATTCTTCAGCATATTGAAGAAGCCGGAATACACTCTGGTGATTCAGCCTGTGTGATTCCCCCATATCAGCTACTTCCTAATCACAGAAAACACATCGAAGCATACACACGAAATCTAGCCATATCGCTCAAAACAATTGGTCTGATCAACATTCAGTTCGCTATGAAAGATGGAATTATTTACGTCCTGGAGGTTAACCCCCGAGCAAGCAGAACCGTGCCTTTCATTAGTAAGGTAACGGATGTCCCCATGGCCAAATATGCTGCGCAATTAGCTGCAGGTAAAAAACTCAGCGATCTCAATCTACAGCGGGAAAAGCACTCTCTCATTGCGGTTAAAAAACCGGTTTTTCCCTTTAATAAATTTCCGCGACAAAATGTGTTTCTCTCCCCTGAGATGAAGTCAACTGGTGAAGTTATCGGTTTTGATACCAGGTTAGGCGCTGCTTTTGCAAAAGCAGAAATCGGGGCTGGTAATCATTTACCTATTAGGGGGACCGTATTTATTTCTGTCAATGACCACGACAAGCAGAACGCCATAGATATTGCCCGTGATTTTCAGGAAATGGGATTCCAGATCATGGCCACTCACGGAACCACGGAAGTTCTCAGAGAAAACGGATTGATTGTTCAGGCCATCCACAAGGTCAATGAAGGTCGACCCCATGTTGCCGATCATATTAAAAACGGAGCAATCCAGTTAGTTATCAACACTCCCATGGGTGCTCTCGCTCGCGAAGATGAATATTCCATCGGACGGGCTGCCATCAGATATAAGATTCCAGTCATTACCACTCTCTCAGGTGCGAAAACCGCCATTCGAGGCATACGTCGCCTGGCACTTGATGATTTAACCGTAAAAAGCCTTCAAGATATTTTTAATTGATTTTTTCCAGTGCTTAGAGTGGAAAAATATTATCCGAAATACACACCTTCTGTTCCTTAACAATATTACTGTGACCCATCTTCAAATTTTTTAATTATTTTTTTCCAGTGCTCAGCTTACTTTTTTGCGGTATCACCTAATTGCACTAAAAATTCAGCTTAATCAATACCGGCAGGTATAAAGGGGAAATCATGACTGTGTTAGCGATTCCATCTGAGACAACTTTTTCAACGGCAGATAATTTCGATATTTTTGAACAAACATGGTCCTGCAAGGAAGCCAAGGGAGTGGTTCTAATCACTCATGGTGTGGCTGAACATTCAGGGCGTTATGGGCATGTTTCCCAATCCCTGGTGGATGCCGGTTATACTGTGGTTGGCTTTGACTTAAGAGGACATGGAAAGTCCTCAGGAAAACGAAATTACATCAACTCTTTTCAGGACTATCTAAATGATCTTCAGGAGGTCATGGATCGAACTACCAACAGCTATCCCGATCTTCCCCTTTTCTTTTTTGGCCATAGCATGGGTGGCGGCATTGTTACCCTATTTACCATCGAAAGGAATCCTATGGTAAAGGGAATTCTCTTGAGTGGTCCATCGGTTAAGGTCAGCGATGATATTTCACCATTCCTGCAAAAAATCTCTGGGTTGATCAGTGCTATACTACCCAAACTACCCGTAATAAAATTGGAAAGTGACGATATTTCGAAGGATCCTGAGGTAGTCAGAGCTTATGATCAGGATCCCCTTAACTATCGTGGTGGAATTCTTGCCAGAACTGGGGCAGAATTACTCAATGCCACGAAAACCATTACTGCCAGAGCTGGTGTTATCGATTTGCCCATTCTGATCATGCATGGTTCGTCCGATAAGCTTGCAGATGTGAGCGGAAGTGAAATGCTGTATGCGAATGTGAGTTCAAAAGATAAAACCCTTAAAATTTATGATGGTCTATACCATGAAATTCTGAATGAGCCGGAGCAGGATGAGGTGAAAACAGATATCATCAATTGGTTAAATAAGCATATATAGATGGCCATTCTTTCCATAGATCAGGGGACCACTGGGACCACTGTTATCCTGGTGGGTTCTGAGGGTCAGGTTCTGGCAAAAACCTATCACGAATTCCAGCAATTTTACCCACAACGGGGCTGGGTGGAGCACGACCCAGAGGAAATTTGGGAAACAGTAGTTGAATGTGTCGGTGAAATTTGTTCATCTCAGTCAGAACCCATTGAAGCAATCGGTATCACGAATCAAAGAGAAACCACCATCATATGGGACGCTGATACAGGTATACCTGTTTACAATGCTATCGTCTGGCAATGTCGGCGCACAGCATCAATATGTGAGACATTAGAGCCTCATCGAAGCCTGATTAAGGCAAAGACCGGCCTGCCATTGGATGCCTACTTTAGCGGCACAAAGGCTCAATGGATTTTGAATCATGCATCGATTCGTCCTGAACAGAATTTGAAATTTGGGACCATCGACACCTGGTTAATCTGGAAGCTCACTGGTGGAAAAGTTCACGCAACAGACTACTCCAATGCCTCACGAACCATGCTTTTCAATATTCATAACAGGGTTTGGGATACAGAGCTTTGTCAACTTCTGGATGTCCCAGAGGACATCCTACCTGAAGTGAAAAATTCAGCAGATGATTACGGAGTTGTTTCTGCACTCTCAGAATTGGATGGTATTCCCATTCGGGGTGTGGCAGGAGATCAACAGGCCTCCCTCTTCGGACAGCAGTGCTTCCAAAAGGGAGAAACTAAAAACACCTATGGAACAGGTTGTTTCATCATGATGAACACGGGTTCTGATGCTGTCAAATCCGAATATGGATTGATCACTACTCTGGCAGCCGACCCGGATGGTAAACCATGCTATGCACTTGAGGGATCAATTTTTATTGCCGGGGCCGCCATTCAATGGCTCAGAGATGAATTAGGTCTCCTCAAAACTGCAGCAGATAGTGAGGCAGCAGCTTTGTCAGTTCCCGACAATGATGGTGTTTATCTCGTACCAGCTTTTACTGGTCTGGGTGCACCACATTGGAACATGGAAGCCCGCGGCTTGCTCACAGGACTCACCCGTGGTTCTAATAAAAATCATATTATTCGCGCCAGCTTAGAAGCTATGGCATATCAGACCTATGATGTCATTCAAACCCTGCAAAAGGAAACGGGAGCCAAGATCACTTCATTGGCGGTGGATGGTGGAGCGTCAGAGAATAAATTCTTAATGCAGTTTCAGGCAGATATGCTGCAAATCGAGGTTCAAAGGGTTCAGTATGTTGAAACGACAGCGCTGGGGGTAGCATATTTAGCAGGCCTGGGAATTGGGATATGGAATAAGAATAAATTGAAATCATTTGCCTCCCACAAGACCATTTTCGCACCAGGAATTACCAACCAGCAACGCGATTCCATGATTGTGGGATGGAATAGAGCAATCAAACAGGCTCTCACAAAATGACGCCATCTGCTGATCCGTTTTCACTGGAATATCCAGGGCATGTCTTCGTCTTTTTTTCACCACCCCATTGGATAGCGCTACTCTTTCTACTTGCTATTTTTGGTGGTTTATGGCTAAAACGAGACTGGTTTTCTACTCCAAAGATTGATCTGCGTACGCGCTGGAGCATTGCTATTCTGCTCCTGGGTCAGGAATTGAGTTTAAATATTTGGCATGTCAGTATTGGAGACTGGGATGCGGGTTCTACGTTGCCTTTACACTTATGTGGTGTTGGAATTGTGCTGGCAGCCTTTCTAGTGATCAATCGTAGCTATTTGTTATATGAACTCGTTTATTTCTGGGGGCTTGGAGGTGCGATTCAAGCGCTACTCACCCCTGATATAGGGGTTTATGGTTACCCCCACTATCGATTTTTCCAATTTTTCCTTTCCCATGGCGCACTGATTTTTGCTAGCCTGTATATGACCTGGATAGGTGGAATGCGACCTACTCATCGTTCCATCTGGAAGGTCATGGGGATCACTAATATCTACTTAGTATTCATTGCAGGATTCAATTATTTAACAGATGGGAACTACTTATTTATATGCCATAAACCTGTGAACGGGTCACTTATTGATGTCCTTGGTCCCTGGCCCTGGTACATTCTATCACTTGAAGTGGTGGCTATAATATCTTTCTATGTTTACTACTCGCCCTTTGCCGTGAAGGATTTGATCATGAAACTTCGCTCCAGGTCAAATTCAATCTAATAAATAGATAGGCTCCAATTTCGTGCTTGAGCGTTTCTTCTCCGATCGTTCCTCACTTTCGCAATCTTGTTTGATAAAATTGACTCTTTCATGCTGATGCATGCAATTTCTAGCAATAAACCAGGTTGGAAAAGCAGCCGAGGTAAGACGTGCACTCATCCACTCTGAGCAGGGTACAACTGGTTGTATTTTGGGCTGATGAAGCAAATTCTTCTCTTGACGAATATCTAGATATACCTGTTGTTGACTCAATTTATATTCTCCAAATGACGATGAGCAGGCATGAGTGAGGACGGAACTCTCCACGTGTAGACCCGATCGAAACGCTGCGGTGTAAAACATCTCATCATAGGGAAGTATCATCTCATAGGTTTGTCCTCTTAATTGTTGAAAAAATGTAGCTTCGATATTTAAAAACTGTAATCCATCGCCAATAAATTTCACTCTATCAAAATTATCAGTAAGTAACTCCTGGATCCTGGGAAGCACATCTTTTCCTAGAATTGTCACTGTTACCATATTCTCACCGTGTCCATTTTCATGCGAAGTGAGTGTGTAATTTTCCCAATCATAGTTGATTGAATATGGTAAGGTCGAAAATATTTGCTCACGGATCATCGCCTTCACCTCGTTACTGGAAGCATGAGACGAGATGTACATGGTTGTTGTATAAATCTCTGGCGGATACAATAGTATCCAGATTTCGGTATCAACAGTCTGCACCTTCGCATGATCAAGAATAGCCTGGATACGTAAATTCATGGCTGCATCTCCAGGAGCCCGCCTATATGTCATCCCACTTCCGGAGGTTCCGTGAGGTTTCACAAAAAGGAAGAGTTCTGTCTTATCCTTGAGATAAGTAAAAAATAAGCGGGCTTTGGATTTTTGTGTATGAATCATATTGCTTTCCCATGTTTAGTAAGTTCTTAACTGGGCTTCAATTGGTGTTGTCAATTGTATTGTTGATTTGATAAATATTAACCGGACAAGTAGTTCATGGCAAGGACTATTTATGAATATTTTAATATAATATTAAATATTTAGCGTTTATAAATCTAGAGGAACACGAATTGTGATTGTAGACAGTGTGGCTACTGAATAATTTTCATCATGTCAAAAGAAAGAAATTCAGACTGTTTGACTTCAAGGCCCTATCGTTTAATAAACACGATACAACACTATGAATGGGGTACGCGAAATGAGTACGCTTATATCGCAGACCTGCTGGGCGTTACCCCTGAGCCGGGTCAACCCTTTGCAGAACTATGGATGGGAGTTCATCCCAATGCACCATCACAAATCATAGATCCAGAACATGGTCCCTGCGATTTCTCCAATTGGATCTCAGATAATCCACATAAACATCTCTCAGAGCATGATAAATTTTCCACCCTACCATATCTGCTCAAAATTTTGTCTGCTGGAGAAGCGCTTAGTATTCAGGCGCATCCCAACAAACGGCAAGCTGAAAGTTTGCATAAAAGCGATCCTGAACACTATCCCGACGACAATCATAAACCTGAAATAGCTATTGCCCTTGACAGTTTAGATGCACTAGTTGGCTTTATCTCAAACCAAGAATACTCTGAACTGTTGGATACCACTCCTGAGCTCAACCTACTGGTGAGAAATATTGAGATTCCTGCAAACAATCTTCAAGAAGGTGTTCAAAAACTATTTCATCTCTGGGAGACTGACAGAAAGTCGTTTGCAGATACCAGCAGAAAGATCCATGAACGTCTCACTCTAAAAAGTATTCCAGATGAAACAGAACAACTTTTTTTACGGCAATTTGACAAACGCGGACCCGAAGATATTGGTCTTATATTTTTGTTCTTCTTACAGCGAGTTCACCTGGAACCAGGCGATGCTGTCTTTCTGGCGCCAGGTGTCCCACATGCTTATTTGAGCGGTAATATTATCGAATGTATGGCTAACTCTGATAACGTAGTCAGGTTGGGTTTAACCAATAAATTTTGTGATGTAAATGCACTTTCTGACATTCTAGTCTATGATGAGTTAGCAGACTATCGGATAGTTCCAGATAAACTAGGATTTGTGAGTGAGTACGGCTCACCAGCCAAAGAATTCAAAGTAAAATTACTCGACTTGCCGGAAGGAGAGGCTGAATCATTCACCTCACGAACAAGCCTGTCCATGTTCATAGTAATAGCGGGTGAAATCAGTCTGCATTGGGGAGGTGACAACGAATCTTGTACCTGCGTATTTAAGCGAGGTCATTCATTTATAGCACCGGCGAACTTGCCCGAATTCAAAATTCGAGCACGTCATGGTTCGAAACTATTTTATGTTGAGATACCAGATTTGGAAATCTAGGTAGCCTTGGCCTGAACCCTAAATTTATCTGAAACAATCGTTGGCTTGACACTGGCCCAGCGTAACATCAAATTTACTGATTCACTCATATTATCCAGCTTTATCGGATCAAGAAAGGCTGTCACTTTTACAAAATATTCTTGTTCACCAGACAACATATCTGTATTCACAATAACCAGGTTAGTAACGGAAATATAAGTGTCTTTGGCCGCCTCGATGGTAAAGAATCGCTCCAACTCTTTTGTCTCAGAGTTGAGTAGATAGTAACTATCTGACTCTTTGTCAAAACGGAAGCCATTCACAACTTCTTTCACCTGGATGGGTGTCGCCTCGCCGGGTGCATAGAGTTCAAAACGAAAATGAAGTGTAATATTCTCCCCCGACAACAGGACATCATCAAGGGTTTCAGTAAATGAATCGGCCAATTTGGTGCTACAGATGATTTCATGCTTCACACCGGAGTACTGGAGATCGAGTCCCTCAAACCAGGGATTTGCAGTACCCACAGAGGACAGAAACAATTGTGTAACAGCGATAAGTGAGGCATTAAAGGTTTGAGTGAGAAATTCAATCATAATTTAAGAAATGGTTTATCCTGGATTGCCCATGACGAGTCCAACTGCGGTGACAACCAGAGTCAGGGTCATAACAAGTAGGATCGTGAGTCCATAGCTAATGAGGAGTAAGATCATCTTCGAGGTAGTTTTGGAATAGGATTGTGCATAAAAATTCTTCATGGCCAAAAATAAATATATGAGGCTGGCGAAAATCACAAGCCACATGGTGAACTTATGATCCAGAACAACCGTTAAAATGAGAATACTGAAGATAAAGGCGTGCACATGCAAACTGAAAACAAGATGCTCAATATAGAGTTTTTTTCTGCGCCAGTAGAGCACCTTGAGTTGCAGGGCTGCCACAGGCAGCAGCAAAAACATCATCTTGGCAAAATTATCGCTAAAGGTGGACAGAAAATCACTCTGATTTACATCATATTGACCTTCTCCAAACGATACGGTCATTCCAGATTGGGAACTATCAGGATCCACTGGTACCAAACCGGAGTTAGCGGAAATTGTCCCGTCATTACTTAGTGATTTCTGCTTTGATTCTAGAGCGCTTTCTAAAGCGTTATCAATATCTCCCGTCTCCGAGAGTTCTTTGAAAAACTCATTGTTCTGGACGTCTGGGACCAATGTGCTCAGGGTCAGGGACAGAAAGAAAAGTACACTGGCTACAAGATAGAGTCTTACAGGTGGTAGATAACTCACCCTACGGCCTTTTACATACTCGGATGTCAGAAAACCAGGAGACGTGAATAAAAGTCTTAGAGATCTGAGAACACGAGAATCAACATCCAGGAGCTCTTCAAGAAAATCTGAAAACAAATCTTTGAAAGTAAGGCGATAATCTTTGTTCTTTTGTCCGCATTCTGGGCAAAATTGAGCGCTGATAGATGAGCCGCAGTTGAGGCACTGTGTTCCTGAGGGGATTCTTGGCTTTTGTTTATTCATAACTGAAGTCTAAATTTAGATGGAAATGTGAATAGGGTAAGTCTTTTTTCACATTAGCAATTATTAAAGGAGTATACCAAATTTCGATCCAGATTGAAATACGCCCTGCTGATGTTGAGCTCCATACTGTTGTTTCGCTTGAAAAAATGATATTTGCGAAGAGTCGAGCGACTGAACAAAAACTGGAGCAAATTCGAAAACAGCAAGCTCTCCTATTGATAGCCTATGATGGAGTGGTTCCAGTCGGCTTTAAACTGGGATATGTCATTGAGAATAAGCAAAGCTTCTTTTCCTGGTTGGGTGGCGTCCACGAGGATTATCGTCGGCAAGGTATTGCACAAGCGCTACTTGAGAAGCAGGAGCAGCATGTCAGAACACTGGGGATTACACAAATATACTTCACTACCTTCAATCGATTCCCCGCTATGATAAATCTGGGGAAAAATAACCATTATTCCCTAATAAAGACTGCCCCTGAACAGGGTGAAGTCAAATACTGGTATGAAAAGCAGCTCCTCTGAATCAAAATCCCTGGGTACATTTCATTCTTTCTCAGTTTTAGTGTTGTGTTAGTTTAAAGGCATCGCATTGAGGAGAATTGGGTTATGCTAAATATGAATAGGAGTAATATCATCAAATCGATTTTACTGGTAATTATAATGCTTTCACCGTTGTTTGCCTTGTCACAACCGAAGGATTCTGACGTAAAAACATTACATCGACAGATTGACAAGCTCAGCGAGATGGTGGCAAAACTTAAGGCAGAGCAATCTCATTCATATCAGCTTGGAGCCGAATTGAAATCACCCCATGTTGACTTTGACAAGCGTGATAGCTTGAGATTGATTCGCTTGCGCAAAAAACAGGCCGAATCCCGGGCTAGAATTGATCAAATCACATTAGATATTATCGAGATCAGCAAACAATTAGAGGACCCCGGTAAGCGTTATGCCCTCGCCAAAAAAATGCAGCAAGCCAGGGTAGTGAAGCCAACAGTAAACCAGGAAGCTTCGTCTGATTCTACTGATGTGACTCAAGTGATAAGTGCCCGCTCAATAGATTTATCAGCCGTAAAGTTGGTTCGTGAGGGTAAGTCTTTGGACCAGGCCCGTCTGATTACCATTGATGCACTTTCAAGTGAACAGGTTCTTGGATTTTATCAGGGTTTGGAAAAAGATTCTCGTTACGAGCTATATGATATCGCAGACGAAATTGTTAGCTCTGATAAGGTTGAACTCGTGGATGCCCGTCGATCAGCTATCTACTTTTATCTGTTCACCAAGTGATCATCAAACTTTCCAATATAGTTTTAATTACCCTGCTCATCAGCGCATGCAGCGGAGGTAAAATTTCCTATTACAAGAATGGTGATCTTCAAACCCCCCAATTTCTGAATCATATTCGGGATCGTAGCTCAATTCGAGGTGATTATTTCGAAGTGAAACGCAATGACAAGGGGCAGATTACCGCAGCCAAATATTACTCTACCGGAAAAATGCTTGTTGAAAAAAGCAGTTATACCTACACTCGAAAAGGAATGTTGCTTCGACTTAAACGCACCGAATTATTTGACAGTGGCTCGCCAAGAATCACACGAGAATGGCATTACGAAAAAGGTCGGGTGATAAAACGAGAAGAACAGTGGTTCTCCCGGGCTCACTCGCTGGAAAAGAAAATGATCATCTATTACGATGCGAATCAAAAAGCTTATCTTGAAGAAACTCTGGGGTTGGGTCATAAGATTGAAAGCTCAACTGAATATCACTACGACTATAAACATCGTCTCGATAAATCAAGACGCAATTTCTTTCTCCCCAGTGGGGAACTGAGAGATTACTGGTTAACCTTGTATAATGATGAAATCCAGATTGTGAATGAGGAGCGCTACCTACCAGACAATTCACTCATCGCTTTTTACAGATATAGTTATCACCCTGTAAAAAGTTACCGCGAACATGAAGAAATATTGGATGAAGATCGTGGAGTATTCATTTCTCGAAAATATGACGAATACGGACATCTTCTTGTCGAGGTGGAAAAAGATCGACAACTCGAACTGATTAAGAAAACGGTTTATGAGTATAATGATAAACACCAACCAAAATTTATTCATATTTATAACCAGGACGGGAAGCTGGTAAAGACTTCAAAATACAAGAAGTCGTTCATTCTGGAGAATTATCGCACACCGGGACTATAGGAGCCTAATGATGAAGAAGATATTGGTACCCCTGGCAGAAGGATTTGAAGAAATCGAGGCTATCACCATTATTGATTTGCTCCGTCGAGCTGGGGCTGAAGTAGTAGTAGCTTCTCTGGAAAAGAGAAATGTTCAGGGTTCCCATGGCTTGAAAGTCATTGCTGATACTGTATTAGACGAGATTCTCGACGATAACTTTGAAATGATTGTACTTCCTGGAGGTGTTCCTGGAGCCCCTAACCTTATGGGCGATGCTCGAATTATCAAACTCCTGAAGGATCAGGCAACAGCAAATAAAACGTCAGCAGCCATTTGTGCTGCACCTGCAGTTCTAGAAGAGGCTGGCCTCACCATTGATAAGAGAATCACCTCTCACCCTGCTTGGGCTGATCGCATGACAACAGCTATTCACACTGGGGCACGTGTGGAAACGGCTGATCTCCTGATTACAGGTCAGGCGGCTGGCAGCGCTATGGAGTTTTCCTTTAAGTTGATAGAGGCACTCTATGGAAAAGAAAAAGTTACCGAAGTAAATGCTGGAGTTCTGGCAAAATTATAATTTATTGACTCGCTGTTCTTATACTATCAAACCATGCTTCTGCTAGAATCATTGAGGGAATAAATCCACCGACATGATCCGCACCAAGTAGGGTCACCAATTCTACACTCGTTCCACCATTAGCCTGCAAAGAGGTATAGGCACTTAAAGTATTATTGATTGAAACTGTGCTATCAGCAGTTCCATGATATAACCGGACAGGAGCTACCGGTCCCCAATCCAATAGCGTGTTTTCTTCCAGGGCATGTTGGATGGCTACTTCTTGCTCTGCAAAGAAAGCCGCAGTAAAATCTGCTTTGAATAGAGCATCTATGGCAGTTGGTAACTGACCATTCACATCCCCCAACTCCAGGGTGCCATCATATAGAGCTGGAATCATAGACGCATAAGGCTCGTTAAAGATTTCAGTGAGACGATTCCACCCGTAGATATCATCATATGCTGCCACAACATAGACGAGAAAGGCTGGAATATCATAAGCATCTCTACTCAGGAGGTCGCGAGTGGATCCAATGAGGTCATAGGGGCCAGACATGGGGGCAACAGCACTCAATTGAAATTCATCTGAATAATCTGTTTCAATAAATTTTTGGGCAGCCATAGTAGCGTATCCACCTTCAGAATAGCCAGCCAGAAAGAGTTCATCACTTATATCAAGATCATTCTCACAAGCATAGATTCTAACGGCACGTAGCATGTCAACGATGGCATTTGCTGTTAGCTCAGCATGAAGATATGGATGCATATCTTCCGAAATACCTAAACCAATATAATCTGGTGCAACGGCCATAAATCCACTCATGGCGAACATGATGCCATCCATGGCATAAAGGGGATTCACAGATCCAGTGTTTTCCCTTTTCAGGGCAGTTCCATGCTGCACACTCACCAGATCCATGGTTTCAACAGCCTGGGGTAAAAACATGACACCGGAGGCAAGGGTAAGGTCCCCATGCTTATCTCTGGTCTTATAATGAATCTTATATGCATCTGCGCTGTGGGTCAAGGTGTACCCAATTGGAGCTCCAAACAGACTTAGATAAGGTTCAACCTGTGTTGGGGTGAGGGTCATTTGGAAAGTGGCTTCAACCAATTCACCTGCCTCATCAACAGTGTTACAGGTCTCGACCTCATCCTCTTGTTCACAGCCAGTATAAAGGCTGAGGCTGAGCATCATTATACCAAAACTTAAAATTCTATAGATTCTTTTAATAGTATGTTTAGAGTTCATTGTATTTTCCCTAGAATTGACTCATAATTACGAATTCATCATAGCGTGCTTCTAGATCTGATTCCTCCAGATAGGTAATTCCATCTACTGAAAAATCCTGGACGCAAAAAGAGGCGAGAACGGACCCAAACACCACAGCCAGTTTCATATTATCAAAGGAATGGTCTTTGGACTGATCAAGATAACCTATGAGTGCACCCACAAAGGTATCTCCTGCACCGGTTGGATCTTTGACTTCATCGAGCAGGAAACCAGGGACACTAAAGATCTGGTCATTATGAAAAAGAAGAGCGCCATGCTGACCTTTTTTTATGACGACCCATTCAGGTCCCATTGTATGAAGTTTTCTGGCGGCTTTTTTATAGTTACGTTCTTTTGTGAGCATGAGGGCTTCTTCATCATTGATCACAATCATATTTACCCTTTTTATCAGAGTAAGCAAATCTTCGAGGGCTGTATCAATCCATAGATTCATCGTATCAAGCACAACGAACGAGTCAGCTTCCAATTGATCAAGCACATTATGTTGCAAACCAGGGTGGATATTTGCCAGTAATACATAGGCTGCATCTTTGTAGATATCTGGTAAGACCGGATTGAAGGTTTCGAAAACATTCAATTCGGTGAAGAGTGTAGTTCTATCATCAAAATTTTCAGCGTAACGCCCTCCCCAACGGAAAGTCTTCCCTTCTTCTACTGCCAATCCTTCCAGATTTATGTGATGATCTTTAAAAAGAGTGATGACTGAGTCCGGAAAATCATTCCCAACCACGCCTACGATATTTGGATGGGTAAAGTAACTGGCTGCCAGGGAACAATAGCTACTGGATCCACCAGGAACTTCAGAGACTGATCCTGTAGGAGCTTCAATGGTATCGAGGGCGAGTGATCCAACAATTATAAGTGACATGACATTTCCTTATTTTTCTCTTCAATTAACAGGGCTGCAAAATGCTATGCAATCCCCCTCTCGACAATGAATTTCCATTGAGAACCCTATTTTCTCGGCTAGATTCTCCACATGAAAATGAAGATACTTATCCTATTGATAGCCCTAGTGAGTACGCTGAGTGCTCAAGATTATGAATTCTACAATCAGAAACTGACCGACAAGCAAAATGAGCAGGCGATTTACCTGGAAAAGAACCTCATGGCAACCTGTTGCTTTGGTGGTCCAGTTTATATGCATGGTAAAAACCAGATGACGGAAGAAGCCAAAATCACGATTCGCCGCTTGCTGATTGAGGGAAAAAGTACCGATGAAGTTTTGGATCATTTCAGAAATTCCATTGATCCTCGAACCAAGCAGCCCTACGGGAATCGCATCTTGGCATCACCAAAAGCCAGTGAAACTGTTGGCAAGGTCTCTTATTGGATGGTGGTTCTGTTTAGTCTTGTTGGATTGATCATACTCGGATATGCGCTGAAAAAATTACAGGCTAGCAAACAGGTCTCTGCCCCCAAGGGTCAATTGTCAGATGAGACCCTTAACAAAATTGAGTCTGAGCTTTCAGATTTAGACTAATTGTAGCCAGGTATTCAAGAGACGGATAAGGCGTTTAATCTGTCCCTGATTAAGGCAGCTTTTTCGTATTCTTCTGTAGAAACAGCCTCTCTAAGATCACGTTCCAAGTCAAAGCGCAATTCTGCCCGGCGAGTAATTTCGCCTACATTGTCAGCTAGAGATGGCTCTGACTTTTGCTCTCCTTCATTGGTAATTGGCATGGGAATGGAAGCCTCATCAAAGATCTCCCTCGATACCTTTATAGGAACTCTGGCACGTAGGGCCAATGCAATGGCATCACTGGGGCGGGCATCAATTTTTTCAATCCCATTTTCATTTCTTACGTTTAATTCGGCGTAAAAGGTACCTTCTTTTAGTTTCTGAATAGACACACTTTCTAAGCCTTCAGTCATATTGGTAATGACCTGGGATAGAAGATCATGTGTCATGGGACGATCTAAATGAATCTGTTCCAGGGCTAGTGCAATCGCCTGGGCTTCGAATTGACCAACTACAATTGGCAGACTACGCTCATCATCATCCTTCATCTGAAGGAACAGGGTATAACCCGGGGCTGCAGCCTGGGCAAAAAAGAGAATGTTTTTGACAATAACTTCAATCATTTCATCACCAGGCTAAACTTAGTTCTAAAAACAGTCAAATGTCAAACACTCACAGCAAAAATAGCAGGATTGTGGTAAACTTGTGATCTTTAACACTTCTGGGGAGACAGGGTATAAGCGGAATGATTATGTCAATTTTGTCGATTGAGGATAATATCTGATAAAGCTTTGAGCATGTCAGCATTTTTGAATAAAGATGAACTTATCAAAGCGTCCGCCTCAGAAATCCAGGAGTTGATCAACTCTTGAGCCCGTTTAATGGTGCCATGATCTATCATCCATTGTTCGACCTGAACACGATGATGATCTTCCAACTGACCACCTTTCTGAATGGATTGCCACTCATCTAGTTCGGCTTCACTCAACCTGCTTTTCAAGTCGATCCAGATCCAAGTCTTTTTCTCATTAAGTACATCGCTTCCGAGACTCTTGCCCATAGTGGCTGATGAAGATGTCACTTCAAGCAGGTCATCCTGCATCTGAAATGCTCTTCCCAAAAGTAATCCAAAGCGAGACAAAGCTTCGATGGCAGCATCACTGCCCCCTCCTACAATCCCACCGAGATGGCAGGCAAGTTTGATGAGGGCTCCGGTTTTTAGGTCAATCATCATCTCATATTGCTGGGGCTCGACCTGGTCATTATTTTCAAATTCCATATCCCAGCCCTGGCCCTTGCACACATCCATAGCGCCATCATTAAAGACACGGAATACCCTGAGGAATTTGGATTCATCAACATTTGAAAGAAGTTGATAAACATATAAAAGTAGAGTGTCCCCACTCAACAGAGCACGATTGTCTCCAAATGCTTTATGGAGGGATGGGATCCCTCGTCTGAGCTCATCACCATCCATGATATCATCGTGAACAAGCGTGAAGGTATGAAAGATTTCCAATGCTGTTCCCACCGTAACTGCATCACGCCAGTCACCCCCGACTGCTTCTGCAGCAGCCAGGCACAGTGCTGGTCGCAGCATCTTGCCTTCTGCCTGTAGAGCATAATTCATTGGTTCTGAGAGATAAGCAGGTTCAGCATCAAAGCTCGGATTGTGGAGATGTTGCGATATGGCTGAGCGCCATTCCTGAATTCTATTTCTTACATCAATATCCATATATTCTTTCTTGATACCTTCCTTCAACAGATTCGTCAGCCAATTTTATGTAAGAGACTGCGATTCCCCTTCAATTCATCAATCGTACGCACTCCAACACCAAACATGGCCATTTCCAGAGTTCTCTTCCATACTAGCAAAACTTCACTCAGTCCAGCAGTATCAGCTTTTAAGGCCTGCCTCAGCAATACCCCTGCAACCCCACCCATATTGGCACCCAAAGCGATCGCTTTGGCTAGATCAAGTGATTGTTTTAGCCCACCGCTGGCAATGACAAACTGATCTGTTGCCAGGTTTTCCAAAATCTCAGCAGTTGGTTCACCCCAATTAGCAAACTCCTCGGCCGTTTGTTTCAGAATGACCTGATCATCTGATAGACGTTCGCGTTCGATTGAAATCCAATTACTACCTCCGGCACCTGCAATATCGATAATTTCAACGCCTACATCCTTAAGTCTTGCAATCACTCCAAGAGAAAGACCTTGACCTACCTCTTTGATAACAACAGGTAGAGGGAATTCACACACCCACGTCTCGATGGCTTTCAAGGCTCCCTCGAATTGGGTATCTCCTTCAGGTTGAAACGCCTCCTGCAGGGAATTCAAATGAATGATCAGCGCATTTGCCTTTAGATCATCGCAGAAGGTCGCTACCCTGTCAATAGATTGAGAACTCATAATCTGTGCAATACCCAGATTTGCCATGATGATGGCTGTTGGTGCCTTTTCTCTGGCTATCAAAAAACTGTCACGGACGCTTTCATTTTCCAGGGCAACCCGAATGCTTCCCAGAGCCAAGGCACAGCCCACTTCCTCAGCAGCCGAAGCAAGCGTTGCATTGAAATTGAAGCTCTCCTTAACCCCGCCACTCATCGAGCTGATGAGTAGGGGAAACTGCAACTCTTTTCCTAAGAATATCGTGCGGGTATCAACATCGCTGAGGTTTAATTCAGGGAGTGCGTTATGGATGAATCTCCAGCGATCAAATCCAGCAGAGATCGAAAAGTTTAAAGCCTCATCCTGAGCGAGATTCAGATGATCTCGCTTACGTTGTTCAATGTCAGTCGTCAAGGCGGACCTCGCCAAACTCCCCAATTTTGTTCATAACTAAAGTTTGAATTTCTTCCATCCGCTCAGCCGTTTTCGCTTCAAATCTTACAACCAGTACAGGTTGAGTGTTTGATGCTCTCACCAGACCCCATCCATCTCCAAACCGAATACGTACACCATCTACATCGATGCAATCATAGTTTTCTTTGAAATAAATGGCCGCTTTTTCAGCGATCTCAAATTTCTCGGAGTCTGAGTTACAGGTTAGTCTGATCTCTGGTGTTGAATAGTACTTGGGTAGTTCATCAACCATCTCTGAAAGTGGGCGATTGGATTTGGAAAGCAATTCCAGCATACGACCGCCGTTGTAGATGGCATCATCAAAACCAAAATATCTATCTGCGAAGAAAAGGTGGCCGCTCATTTCCCCTGAAAAGGGTGATTTGAGTGTTTTCATATGAGATTTGATGTGGGAATGACCTGTTTTGTACATGACGGGAGTTCCGCCAAATTCCAGGATTTTTTCCTCAAGTGCCTGCGAGCATTTTACATCAAAAATAATTTTATCATCTTTGGATTTGATCACATCCTGTGCAAACAGGATCATCTGATAGTCTGCCCAGACGACTTGACCTTTTTCATCGATGATGCCCAGACGATCAGCGTCACCATCAAAAGCGATCCCGACATCATATCCACCACGTTTTACTTCGTCCTGGATATCCTTCAAATTGGCTGGCACAGTCGGATCGGGATGGTGATTGGGGAAGGTTCCATCAACATCACAATACAGTGCGGTGACTTCACAACCCATTCTTTCATATACTTCCGGGGCACAGAGTGCTCCTGCGGCATTTCCAGCATCAACTACAATTCGCATAGGTCGT
This sequence comes from Fidelibacterota bacterium, assembly GCA_018650795.1. Lineage (GTDB taxonomy): Bacteria > Fidelibacterota > UBA8477 > UBA8477 > JABMPR01 > JABMPR01. The sequence goes on along the minus strand of JABIFG010000100.1, from coordinate 47,744 downwards.
TTGAGATCAATGCCCTTGACTACATTATCCATATACTCTGGCAACAGGTCATAGTCTGAGGCAGTACCGTTGCCCACTTCATAATCATCCTTTTTGATGAGTGCGAGCATGTCCTGGATATCCTGACCAAAAAAGGCGAGTTGATCATAGGTCAGTTTGAATCCATTAAACTCTGGTGGATTGTGGGAGCCTGTGATCTGACAGGCACCGTCCACATCTTCAAAATGGAAGACGCTAAAATAGTTTCCTGGTGTAGGTAGGATACCGATATCCATGACATCAATTCCTGTAGACAATGCGCCGGCTTTAAAATACTCTTTTAGCTGAGGAGTTGTGAGTCTCACATCACCAGATAGCGTAATCTTCTTCCCGCCACGACGTTTTACAATTGACGCAAAGGCACGCCCCAGCGCAACCACGACCTCTTCAGGAAAATCTACTGCAACTTCCCCACGAATATCATACTCTCTAAAAATAAAATCATTTACATTCATCTAATAATTCTCCTGCGACCTCTATTTCTTAGGGGTCTGGGTTTTTTCAAGTTCATCAACAGCCTGGCGAACATTACCATCAAATCGATCCAAATATAGTCGACTTTCTGTCGCCGAAGCATGGCTTTTATGCATGACCAGGGCCACCTTAACATAGTTATCAGATTGCACGAGTAACTCGGTTGCTTCCTCATAACTGCAGCTAGTTATCGTGGAAACAATTCGACGGGCTCTATCTTCCAGTTTGATATTGGTAGCCTTCAAATCTACCATCAGGTTTTCGTAGACCTTACCTCGTTTAACCATGGCTGTTGTAGTAATCATATTGAGAACCAGTTTGGTAGCCGTTCCAGATTTCATACGGGTTGAGCCTGTAATTACTTCAGGTCCCACAGGCACGGAGATCAGTACATCCACATTGATATCAATGTGATTTCTATCGGCACAGGTGAAAAATACGGTAGCCGCTCCCAATTCTCGCCCACGTTCCAGTGCACCCAACACATAAGGAGTAACTCCACTGGTGGCGATGCCCATGACGACATCATTTTCAGCTACACCGATATCATCGATAAGCTTACGGCCATCATCTGGGAAATCTTCAGCGCCCTCAACTGCGGTTCGCAAGGCTGTATCACCACCAGCGATGAAGCCTTGAACTCTGTCGGGGCTGGCGTTAAAAGTCGGTGGTATTTCAGAAGCATCCAAGACACCCAGCCTTCCGGAAGTCCCGGCTCCCACATAGATCAAGCGGCCATCACGCTGAAAAGCTTGATCCACCAGTTCTGTGGCTTTTGTGATATGATCCATTTGTTCGGCAACTCTGCCAGCGATGACATGGTCTTCCCTGTTTATGATTTCAAGGATTTCACGAATTGAAGACGAATCCAGTTTCAGGCTTTCCGGATTGCGTTGTTCGGTTAAAAGTTTGCCTAATTTCGATGTCATTTTCTTATAGCTCCCACCACATAATACTTACTTCTAAAATTTCTTGCCTTTTCAGCCTCATCCTCATTAATCATGACTTTAGCATCTCTTGAGTTACACTATTAAAGTCGGCTCTCAAGTCGGCGGCAATTATACATTGGAAGGTGTTCGTAAACCAAATGATATCAACCCTGGATACACCTGCTAGTAAGGCACCTCGAAGATGGGCTCGGTACTGATTGATCATTCCAGAACTTATTAGAGAAGCAATAACCGATATTTCCCTCTCTTGAAGCGTGAGGCCGGGACGGGACAGAATGCGTCCATAGCCATCCTCAATCATCCATCTTGTTAAATCGGGGTGCAATGCATCCATGACCTGTTTCAGCTTTGAATGATATTTACCATAAATGATCTGACTAGTTGCTTCACCGGCTTGTTTGTGATCACTCACGTGTTTGGTACCACGTTTTACTGGAAAATGCGTCCTCAATTGTTTAAGGGCCTCGATGGTTCTGGGGAACCCTGCAAAGAGGAGTGTCTGAAGGATGACTTCTTCCATAGCCTCTTCATCCAGAATACCTGAGCATTGGGGTATCCAGGTATTTAACATGTCCTGATCGTTGAGTGTCGTGGCGATGACCAGAACCCCCAGGAGAAACATTTTCTGCTGCTCAGAGTTCTGAAGCTCGTTCCAGGATTGAGTAAGTTGAAATTCGCAGGCAGAATATCTAGTGGAGAATACCATAGGCTTATAGAATAATCGTCATCGGGGCTGATAAAACTCGAATTTTAAACATCCTGCAAATAATGGACAATGAAACGACAGCCAAATGACTGATTTTCCACAATTCTTCATTTTGAAGTTGTTGGGAAAGCCTAAGACCACCCTATGGTTCAAGCTTGAATCGAATTATATTGTTTGTATGTTGAACGAGAAAATGACTAGCAATCTTCCAAACAATAGCGCCCCTCAATGATCGAGATCATTCTCGCCGTCATTGGTCTGATTCTTAGTTTCATTTTTGCCGGAGCAGAAATTGCATTGCTCTCATCAAACCGACTTCAGCTTGAGGTCTGGCAGCGACGTGAGGTACGTGGCGCTAAATCAGCCATGAAGGCTAGCCAGAACCCGGAACAATTCCTCACAGCCACATTGGTTGGAAATAACATAGCCAATATTATGACAACTTCATTCGCAACCGTGATGCTCATCCAAGTCATTCCCAACGAATGGCTCATTTTGTTGATCATTTCCGTAAGTGTACTGATCTTTGGTGAAATTATACCCAAAACACTCTTTCGTGAATTTCCCAACGCTTCCATGTTGTTTTTTGGACGCTTTGTGAAAATTTTCGAAGTGATTTTATATCCCATTACCATCCTGCTTGGTCTTTATAGGAGGAAAATTCTTAGGAGTGATAACGTGGAGAGTCAAACCAACCTTGACTCTGAGGAGTTGCATCTACTCTTCAATGACCCCAGGGAAGAAAGTGGCGTGGATGTGCATGAGCGTCAAACCATTGCCCGTATATTTACTTTTAAAAATACCTCCATCGGTGAGGTAATGACCCCCCGCCCCGACATGACCTCGGTATCCATCGATACCAGTATGGGGGAGGTTGAAACTGCCTTTATGGAATCGGGGTATTCAAAACTTCCGGTTTATGAAGAAACCACAGATGACATCAAAGGTATCGTTTTCCTGCATGATGTTTTCAGGGGAGCCACTGAGCTCCGTGAGGTAATGCGGGAGGTATATTTCGTACCGGAGACCAAAGCTGCTGATGAATTATTAGGTGAGATGCAGACCAAAAGTCTATCCATTGCCATCGTTATCGATGAATACGGTGGAACAGCAGGACTGGTTACCATGGAAGATTTGTCTGAGGAGTTGTTTGGCGAATTCACAGATGCCTTTGATGAAGAAGATTCAGCGGTTCAGCAGCTTGAAAAGGGGCTGCTCATCCGCGGTAATGCTGAGGTCGATCAACTAAACGAACAACATGATTTTGCCATTCCTCCAGGTGAATACGAGACACTGGCGGGATTCCTCATTGAAAGCCTGGGACACATCCCTCAGAAAAATGAACAGTTCCTCACAGAGACACATCGTTATGTTATCTCATCTTCAACAGCCACACGTATTGAAACCATATTTGTTCAGGAACGCTGATTAGCGATCACTTCAGGGCATGTTCTCTCTCATAGATCGATATCTGTTCCGAGCCTTTTTTTCAACCATGTGGACTGTCCTCATCGGGCTGGTTGGGATCTTTACCATTGCTGATTTTGTAGAGAAAATTGACAATTTTGTTGATGCCGGGGCTGGCCTAAACCTGATGCTAGTATATTATGGTTATAGCCTACCCTACTTTATTGACATGGCCCTCCCCATGAGCATGCTGCTGGCTACTGTTTTCTCTCTAGGAACACTTAATAAGAACTATGAAATTGCAGCGATGCGCGCTTCGGGTATCAGCATGCTCCGCATTGCACGTCCCCTGCTTATTCTGGGTTTATTTTTTACTCTATTCCAATTCATCTTTCAAAATCTCGTTGTTATGCCTTTCAATCATCAGCAGAAAGAAATCACACGGAATATTTTGAAACCGAAGAAAAGTCCACGGAAAATGAAGGAAGTTGTCCGGCAGGATGTCAATGGCAATATCATGGTGATTAAATCCTACGATGTTCCAAACAATAAGGGTAAGGATGTTTCCATCCTGGCTTATCAGGATTCTGGAATCACCGAGCGATGGGATTATGCAAGTCTGGAGTGGATTGATTCTCTCCAGGCCTGGGATAAATCAGAAGGATTGAATCGCCGCTTTGATGCTACCGGAAAGTTATTGTTCTCAGAGATGAACCTTAGCGATGAACTGCCAATTACGCTGACTCCAGCTGATATCGTTAAGGAGCAGATCAGACCCAACGAAATGAATGTTTTTCAGTTAGTAGACTTTATTGAAAAGAAAAAGCTACTTGGTCTCAATCCCCATCGGTGGGTAGTAGATTTCCATTTCAAATTGGCGTTTGTTATGACCGGTTTTATAGTGATTTTTCTGGGGATCAGCTTTGCTCTCCAAGGCACCAGGGAAAATCTAGCTGTAGGTGTGGGAAAGAGTGTGATTGCTCTTTTCGTTTACTATATCCTGCTTATTGGTGGACAAAAAATAGGCTATAACAGCTCAATTCATCCGGCATTTGCGGTCTGGTTTGGAGATGTAGTGCTTTTCATTGCAGGCGGATGGCTGTTCTTTCAAACAGCTAAAAAGTAACACTCAACTGGTACAGCATCAGCTGAGTGCACTCTAGTTTGTGATTTATGCCTCGGTTTTAAGCGGACAAGTATTCACCCCAAAAATAGCCCAAATGGGACAGAAATTAATAAGACCTGTAACCAGTGGTATGAGACCAGTTAGCGCCCAGTAACGAGCATTTCCTTCAAGAACAAAGAAAAGGCTAAAAAGGCCAACAGCCAAGACTAAGCGTATAATTTTGTCAATGGAACCAATGTTTTTTTTCATGTTTTATCTCCTATTGATAAGTAGCAATTTTCATTTCTACCCACAATATGAAATAAATTGGCATGTACATCTGTGACAATATCACATTACTTGAATTTTTTCAGATTTTTTTTGTAATGATGACCAATTTTACTAGCGAAGCAAGCACCTGTCGAAGAAGCATTTACTTGAGCAGGATTTTACCTCGGCTTTGCTGAAGTAGACCCCTGCGTTCGAAATCTTTCAATATCCGGCTAATGACTTCTCTCACGGACCCTAATTCGGTAGCAATCTCCTCATGAGTCATTTGAATACCCTGCTTGCCTGGAAACGCCAGAGATCTTTCTTCTAGAAACTTGAGGAGGCGCTCATCCAATTTGCCAAAAGTGATTTCTTCGATGAGACTCAGAACCCCTTCCATACGATTGGCCAACGAAGAGAAAACAAAGCGGCGGATGATTTCATTTCTGGCAACCCAATCTCTAAAAATATCGGCTGGGAATAGAACAGCCAATGCATCAGTATCCACAATAGCCGTGGCAGGGTAAGGGGTGTGGGCCAGAACACATGAAGCGGTCAATATACATGTTTGTCCACGCTCCACATGATAGAGGGTGATCTCTCTGCCTGTCTCCCCTCTTTTAAAAACACGAATATCCCCTCCACCAACTAGAGCGATCCGACTACAGCTATGTCCTTCCTCAAAATAAAAAGCACCTCGAGGCAGGGACGCAAGTTCTGCAGTCTTAATCATTTGTTGTTGAAAAGAATCTGATAAATCTTGAAAGAAAGGAAATAACTGAAGTATTTCCAAGCGTTGCCCTTCTGCGGTGGGATTATCCAACATATGGTAAGCGATTTTACCTAGCGCTTAAATTGAAAGCTGATTCCAAATTCAATACCCTCGGCATTGGCAAAGGACATGCCCCCTAAGAGTTTGAGGGCCAGGTCAGCATCGAACCAAATGAGATGAACTCCTGCTCCAATGGATGCTTCGCTTCCATAGGGACCTCCAAAGGCCATCCCAGACCTGATTGGAACCATACCAAATCGGATCCACTCCGCTGCCAGAGCCAATCTCCAGGATCGACTGGCAAAATAATAGTCATCTAAGCCAGCAGACAGATCAGCCATGATGATAAAGTCATTTTTGTATTGATAACTTCCACCAAGACGAAACACGGCTGGATAATTCATGCGCAGACTATCAGGTCTTGGTACATTGGTCTCATCAAGTTTGAAAAGGCTGTCGGTGTTTGCCAGAGCACCCGTCACGTTAACACCTTCTATTTCCATAGAGTATAAGGTGCTGGCCGAGAAGGTCGTACTATCGCTAGAAATCTGTAGTAGATCACGGATGGGTACAATTGCTTCGATAATTCCAATATTTCTGGCTATAAAATTGTTATCATTACCCCAATTGATGAAGCCAATCACATTGTTAATGGCAACGCCAAATTGCCAGTTATCAATTTTGCGTGTATTAAATCCAATGTCAACTGCCAGACCGTTACCACCAATCGCTCGGGTGTATCGGTAAAAACCATCAGATTCGAGACCAGTGGCTCGAGTACTGAAAGCACCACCTGAAGAGTCCACACCAGCAAAGCCGATCCCAGCCAGATATTTGAAAGTGGCTCCCACATTGTACTTTTCAAATGGTACAGCAAAAGAGAAACCAAAATTAGTCACCATAAGAACATCCTGGGTCACTGACAGGTCAAAGGATCGACCCAACTGATTCCCCTCCATGACAATTTCAAACAGACCAACTGGCAAAGAATTCTGCATGTAATACTCAACACCCGAAGTGAATGCATAATTCCCTATTGAGACATTCAATAATGGGATTGGAACACTTACTCCCAAACCCACAGATAAACCTTCTTCCGAGATTTCTGAGAGAAGGAATTCCTTGTGTGTTTGCTCGCTGCCCAGCATCTCCTTTTCAAGATCAAAAGGATTTCCATCCTTATCCCCAGAGAAATATTGATTAAACAGAGCGAGGGACATGAAATTGTTGAAAGCTGTAACTTTGAAATCAAAGAAATCAGCGCTAAATGTGAGATCCTCAGTATATCCCAGGTTGGCCGGGTTATATCCAACCGCAGAGATACCCCTGGAGGTCACGGTATAGGCATTACATAGACCAAGGCCTCTCGCATCGATATGCGCCTGTCCAAATCCGGATACTACCAGAAACAGCGAGACAACAAATATTGAGATTGACCGTCTCATTGAGTAGTGTCTTCCTCAGTGCTGCTGAACATGGGTCCTGAATTCAGAATAAATTGCATAAAGGCGGTCACATCAATTCCGGCAGAGAATGGTAACAAGGCAGGGTTGGGAGTCTCATCGAGAATAAATTTAGTGGCTATATAATGATCTTTTGGCTCTACTAACCAACCCAGTTCACCATAAGCAGTAACATCCTGAATGAGCAACAATTCTGTGCCACTACTGTTCAGAGTCAAATTGTAAAGTGAATCAGCCACGGTGGGTGCATCCAGCTCCACAAAGGCGAGTGCTGAAGCCACATCCGCGAACCCAGAATCAGAACGGGCCAACATGAAGGTATCCAGAAAGGCATATTGCTTGTGTTTCAGTGTACCGTAGGTGGAGTCACCCATGACATCGTTCAAATTGAAATCTGCAGAATAACTAAATTGACCCGAGCCTTCCATCCCAGGTATCACAATACCTGTACTGGGATCCACAGTGCCAGCTGGAATCTCAAGCTGAAGTGTCTTGACCATGGGATGCAGAATAAGTGTATCCAGATTCAGATCAAGTGTATCAGCTGAGCCATCGTCATCGAGATCAGCAGACACCAACACACGGTTTTCAAGGGAGCTGTAGAATGGGAAATATTGCAAGTCTGAAACCAGTATTTCTAGTCCAAAACCAAGTCCAATATCACTAAATATGATGGTGTTGATAGTGGAACTTATAAGCATATCAGATTCATCGGGAATGCCATTGCTACCCACCAATTGCTTGATTGTGCTGGAATCCAGAGCAGCCATTTTTGAAAATGTTGGAGGCATGAATTCCACCCCCCCCCCGGCAATGCTTAGATAAAAGGGAATTTCAAAACGCCAGGTTCCTGAAATTTCGGCTCCAGCTGAGATTGAGGTCAGCCCATCAGGCGATATTTGAGCATCCCCACCTACAGCAACGATATCAGGCATCATTGCCATGAGATTGACAATATTGTCATCCGCCGGGAAGTGCTGGACAATGCTGGCATCTCCATCAACGGTTCGTCTCACATAATCTCGACTAATTCGAATCTCAGTTGATACCGGAGCACCCGGTGCCCCAGCTTGAAAATTTACCGAATCTGGATCAAGGGCTACCACTATGCTGTCACCATCTCTGTAGCCTTTCACCGCAAGACCTAAGCCTGGTGAAACCCCAAACTCATTCTCCATGGTGATGGCAAGGATAGCCTCACCAAATGTGACCCCACCCACGAGACCTGGTAAACTCAGAGGTTGTTCCTGATTACTTAGCCCGAAATTGATATCAAAGAGTCCAGTCAAATCTGCAATCCTCAGAGAGGTCATCAAAACATTTACATCGATTGCCATTTCATCTGGTGGTGGATATGGGATGGTCGTTGGTCCCCCATCTGAGCTAAATTGGATTTCAGTCTCGATGAGGAGTGAATCCAGAGGGGTATCATCGCCAGTGAGGTTACTAAGTATATGACCATCCAGGACAACCACAGTATCAGCAGCCTGTCCATCTGGCAGTGTAAATGCTAATACTTCATAGCTCCCGGCTGCCAGGCTATCATCATCCGCGTAAAAATTTCTGAGCTTGATGCGTAAAACGTCGATATCGAGACCCATTTGGTTTTCAAGAGCGATACTCAAACGATTGGTATCCGGGTCATCCACATTGTCCTTGAACTTGGCCTTGACGATCTGAACACTAAAGGCAGCATCTGGTGAGGTGGTATTCATGTCCTGATAGATGGACATGGAGGTATCGCGCATATTTATCTGAAAACTCTCGAAACCATCTATATCCAGGGAAAAATTATAGTGGAAGAAGGGATTCACACCCATCGGGAATTCCAATGTATCACCATTATTGCCATTAATGGTGCCACCAAATTCAAAAATGAGACTGTCAAATAGAGTTATACCATCAAGTGAGGATACTTTAACACTATCTTCGCCATCTCTCATATACTCGGAAATGCTATCGAAGAGGTGATCATGAAGTGTGTCAAGCCTACCATCAGCACTTTTTGTGTAGACAAGCAGTCCTAAATCAGAAGAGGTTAAAGGCAATTGACTGTTGATCGTCGAAGAGATTGATCCAGTAAGAATCTTAACTGATTCAAAACTTTCGATGGGGACGTCTGGCGCTAGGGTTGCAGGATCTGGAAGCAATGCATAAGCTTCCCTGATTCCTGGTAGGATTGTCTCAGGAATAGTGATTTCTGCACCACTTGGAATTGCTGGAACGAAAAGAGTATCATCACATATATATGTTTCGGGGATAGTTCCACAGGGGGTACATCCACCCAGATCCTCTGTACTGGCTACACTCACTTCAATTTCATGAACATAGCCAGGTAGCAATACATCTTGATCAGCATTCATATTTGAATCAGCATCACCAAAAGTAAAGTTCACCGTCACAGATCGTCTTGCATTTAGATCATCACATCTTGATGCAGGAATTGTATCATTCGTGTAGGGGGGATAGTCAAATCCCATATCAGTCATATTTATAACTGTTTCCACTGGTCCTATGTGAATCCCTGTATCTAGAACCGCCGGGAGGAGTGATCCTATATCGATGGGGCCAACTCCCAGGGCCATGGGATCCTGGCCAGGAATCACAAACATATCTTCTGGAAGTGTGATCGGCGGCAAGTCATTCTCCAGGGTGATATAGAGACCACCAGGATAGTCAGCCAGTGTATCGGGCAACAAGATATCCATGATCCCATCACCGTCTGTGTCTACTGAGTCACCATAAACCTGGATGGTCCCAGTTGTATCAGACGCAAGGAGTCCATCAAAGGGATAATTTTCAGAAACTAAGGGAATGGTCAGGGTCATTTGCCAGGTTGGCAACACCACTTTGGTAGGGAGTCCAAAATCACATTGCAGGACAAGAATACCCCACAATATGGTCAGTACTATTCCTGCTGACCTGCCTTTGATTTTCTGAAAATTAATAGGCTTAATCCTTCTCTAATACCTGTAATGTTCCGGTTTGAAAGGACCTTTGGCAGAGATACCCAGATAATCTGCCTGATCATCAGAAAGCTTCGTCAGTTTGACATCAAGATGAGCGAGGTGCAGTCTGGCTACTTCTTCATCAAGCTCCTTGGAAAGTACCTGAACGCCATCGGCTACGCTGCCCTCATAAAGCGCCATCTGAGCCAAGACCTGATTGGTAAATGATGTGGACATCACAAAGGATGAGTGACCCGTGGCATTACCAAGATTCACCAGGCGACCTCTGGAAAGCAATACAATACTCTTACCATCAGGAAATTCGAATTTATCAACCTGGGGTTTGATATTGGTTTCAGTGATGCCAGAGGTGGTCTCCAGCCAGTTCACATCAATCTCATGATCAAAGTGACCAATATTGGCCAGGATAGCATTGTCCTTCATTTTTTCCATGTGCTCACCGCGGATCACATCCTTACAGCCCGTGGTGGTTACAAAGATATCACCGAAGCTGGCAGCCTCTTCCATGGTAACCACAGAGAAGCCTTCCATAGCGGCCTGTAAGGCACAGATTGGGTCGATTTCGGTCACGAATACCTGTGCCCCATATCCAGCCATGGACTGGGCAGAGCCCTTACCTACATCACCATAACCAGCAACTACGATCTTTTTACCAGCCAGCATGATATCGGTACCACGTTTGATACCATCAGCCAGAGATTCTCTACAGCCATACTTATTATCAAATTTGGATTTTGTGACAGAGTCATTCACATTGATAGCAGGGAAAGGTAAGCCACCCTCTTCCACCAACTGATAAAGACGATGAACACCTGTAGTGGTCTCTTCAGAGACACCTTTAATCTCAGCATGCATCTCAGGATGCTGTTCCAGGATGACCTGGGTCAGATCGCCACCATCATCTAAGAGTAAGTTGGGACCTTTACCATCAAAGTCCAGGGTCTGATCAATACACCACCAGTATTCCTCTTCTGTCTCACCCTTCCAGGCAAAGACAGGCACACCAGAGTCAGCAATGGCTGCGGCGGCATGATCCTGGGTTGAGTAAATATTACAGCTGGACCAGCGGACTTCAGCACCTAGCTCAGTAAGCGTCTCGATTAAGACAGCGGTCTGGATGGTCATATGGATACAACCTGCGATACGGGCACCAGCAAGTGGCTTAGTATCTCCATAGCGTTTCCTTAGCTCCATGAGGCCTGGCATCTCTTTTTCAGCCAGAAGCATCTCTTCCTGGCCAAAGGCAGCTTGGTTTATATCAGCAACTTTGTAATCTATCTTGTTTGTTTCCATTTATTTGTTTAGAACCTTTTTATTCTTTGCGCGCATTTCGACAAGCTCAATACATCGCTTTGCGCTCTCTGTGGTTAATGCTTTTTTGTTTTATCTATTTGCTTAATGCTTTACTGACTTCCGACATCAGGTTGGTTTTTTCCCAGGGGAACTCATCTCTTCCGAAGTGGCCATATGAGGCCGTTTTCTGATACAGTGGTCGTTTTAGATTGAGATGGCTGATAATGGCAGCAGGTTTAAGTGGGAAGACTTCCCGTACCATGGCTTCCAATTCACTATTGCTATGCTCTGAGGTACCATGTGAGTCAACCAGGATAGAGATAGGCTCGGCCACACCAATGGCATAGGCCAATTGGACTGTACAGCGCTGGGCAGCTTTGGCAGCTACAATGTTCTTGGCAATGTATCTTGTCATATATGCAGCTGATCTATCAACCTTACTTGGATCTTTGCCAGAGAAGGCACCACCACCATGGGGAGCGTAACCACCATAGGTGTCCACAATAATCTTACGTCCAGTAAGACCAGCATCTCCCTGGGGTCCACCTACCACAAAACGACCTGTGGGGTTCACAAAAGTTTTAAGAGTGGTATAGTCCACCAGTTTTGCCGGCAGGACCGGTTTGATGACATGCTCCAGGATATCCTCATACATCTCACCCTTGACATCCACACCGTCTTCATGCTGATTAGAAATCACTACTGCGGTGATGGCTTCAGGTAAATGGGTCTCGGAGTTGTACTGTACTGTCACTTGGGATTTACCATCGGGACGGAGATATGGTAGCTTACCGTTCTTACGAACTTCAGCCAGTCTTTTAGTCAGTTCATGGGCGATATAGATCGGCATGGGCATAAAGGCGTCGGTTTCATCTGTGGCATAGCCAAACATCATCCCCTGGTCACCAGCACCCTGCTCGTGAGTCTCATCATCAACACCCTGAGAGATATCTGCGGACTGTTTATCAATACTTACCAGAACTGCGCAGGTCTTGTAGTCAAATCCCATCATGGAATCTGTATAGCCGATGCGTTTAATCGTGCCCCTGACGATACGCTGGATATCAACGTAGGCTGAGGTGGTTATCTCACCACCCACCATGACCAGGCCAGTGGTTACAAAGGTCTCGCAGGCTACGCGACCCTGAGGATCTTTTTCTAATATGGCATCAAGAATCGCATCCGATATCTGGTCAGCTATTTTATCCGGATGACCTTCCGTTACTGATTCTGATGAAAACAAATATGACATGTGCTTATCTCCAACTTTACTATTTATCGCACACCCAAGCCGGGCCTTTGATAGTATTAATGATTAATTCAATTTCAATTCTGAGTAGTCACCAACGTTGACAACTCTCTTCTGGCTTTCAACCAGTGCATGATCTCCAATAAGAGAATGGCTCAGGATCATGTTCTTTATAACAGCTCCTTTACCTACAATTGTTTCTGTCAAAATGGCACCACTTATCTCAGCACCTTTATCAATGGTGACATTTGGACCAATTACCGAGTCACTCACCTTTGCTTCTTCATGAATGAAAACAGGTGGGTGAATAATAGACCCATTACTGTGTTCAGTTGACAAATGGTGCTTGAGCAAAAAGCGGTGAGAATCTAGCAGAGTTTCCTTGGTTCCGCAATCATACCAACCATTGATTTCAACAGCCTGAATGTGTTCGCCATTTTCAATCATCAACTGTAAAGCATCTGTTAATTGATATTCCCCACGGGTTTTAACATCGTCAGCGATGAGCTTTTCAATAGCAGATTTTAAGACCCGCTGGTCTTGGATATAGTACATCCCTGCCAGGGCCAGGTCTGATTTCGGCTTTTCCGGCTTTTCGACCAATTTGCTGATTCTGTGGTTCGCATCTATTTCAGCAACACCAAATCGACGTGGATCATCAACTTTGACCACGGCAATAGCATTGTTTTTATTTCCCACGAACTGTTTGAAATCCACATCGAAAACAGTATCTCCAAGTATGATGAGGACGCCATCTTCCTTATCCTCAAGGCCCTCCAATACGGCATGACCCAAACCTTTTCGTTCAGCTTGATATGGAAAATCCAGTCTCAAGTGTGAATAAAATCTATTTACATATTCTTCAACCTGTTCACCCTTGTATCCCACAATGATGGAAACAGAGTCCACTCCGGCTGACTCGACAGCTTCAAGTACGTGCCCAATCAAGCGGCGGCCGGCAAGGTTGATCATGACTTTGGGAACATTTAAAGTGTGCGGCCGGAGTCGTTTTCCGATACCTGCCGCGGGGATAACTGCTCGCATTGCTTACTTCCCTCCGCCAAACATGTCCACATTGACATTGACATGCTCAAGATACTTTTTGGGATCATCCTTAATCTCTTTTACAAGAGCATTGATATTATAGGAGATACTGTCCAACCTTTGATACAATGAATCAGAGCGTGTCAACTTACCGAGGCTTGATTCGGGGTCATTAAGCCGCTTACTTAGAAGACTCAAATCCTTACCAATTTTATCCAGGCTGGCAAGAGAGCTGTTTAACTTACTCTTATTGTCATCCACAACCTGATTTAGAGTAAAGGATACAGTTTTTAAATTGGTCACAATGGTATCGATATCTTCGCGTTTCGTGTCTACCATGATTTCGGCTTGTTGCAATGCACCTTTCATGGCCAAAAGTCCAGGCTGAATATCTGCCACCATAAGAGAATCAATTAATTTTGAGGTGTTATGGATGCTGTGGAGACTGGCCTGTACATCCTCCTCCATAGCCTGATTTAATAAGAGCAGCGTCTTGTTGAAGTTTCCCAACAGGGTTTGAAAATCAGTTGAAATAGCACCGGTGGTCTCAAAGATGTCTTCCAGCCCACCTGCAAAGGTACCCCTGAATACACCATGTTCACCCAGACGTATTCCTGAGCTTCCCGGGCTTACTTCTACCTTTTTGGAACCCAATAGTTCTTGATTTGAAATAATAGCGAAGGCATCGCTGTATAGTGTGATGTCTTTATCAACGCCAATGATGATATCAACGGAATCCTTTTTGACAATAAAGTCATCAACAATTCCCTTAGGCACACCGGATACGGTGACCGGGTCGCCCTCTTCCAGTCCACTGGCACGAGCGACCCGAACCGTATAATAACTCCTTGAGGAAAAGATGTCTGCCTTATTTCCCCACATAATTCCCATGACCGTAGCCACCAGGATTATCAGAACGACAACACCAACGATTATCTCTTGTCTTTTTTCCTCAGGTCTCATTTCATTAATTACTTTCTGGTCTCATTTACTCTTCTTCGAAGGATTCTACAAACTGTTTATCTGGATCTATGGGGCGTTTCCATTTAGTTTTGTGCTTAGTAAGTTGTTTTCTCATCTTTTTCACAACAAAATCCACTGATTTTGTCAGGTCATTTGATGTTTCTTTGGCCGTTAACGTTTCACCTGGTACATTCAAAATCACCTCAGCAATATAATCATTTTTTACCTTATCAACGATCATCTTGCAATTAACAGTTCGATCGTATACAGAATCTAGACGATGGTCTATTTCATTCTGTATATATTCCCGAGTTTTATCCGAAATGTCAAAATGCCGAGCGACGATGTTTACCTTCATTAGCTCCTCCTGCTTTATGGTGTGTTGTTAACATACTATTTTTTCCCTGCCCTGGGATGGGCCATTTGGAATGCTTTCTTCAGCTTATCGACTTGCACATGTGTATACACCTGAGTGGTGGACAAGTTCGCGTGACCGAGCAAATCTTTTAATGCCATTAAGTCTGCCCCCGCATTCAAAAGATGGGTTGCAAAGGTATGACGCAGAACATGGGGGCTCATTTTTTTGAGTTCGGCAATTGCCTGAATGGCCTTTTTGACCCTCTGGCGAATTCCATTGGTACCCAACGGGGTCCCATTCTTACCCAAAAACAGAGCTTCATCTCTCTCCCTCACTCCAAATTTATGTTTAGTGGCGTGTTGATAGTTTTCTATAGCCTCCCAGGCATATTGGCCGACGGGAATCACTCTTTGCTTTGACCCTTTTCCAAGTACAATGACCGTACTCTTCTGGATGTTCAAATCGCTGGTTTTGAGGCCAGCCAATTCGGAGATGCGCATCCCTGTTGAGTAAAACAATTCCACGATTGCCAGATCGCGTCTACCCATCCAGCTATCTGATTCCCCCAGCCTGTCCAATACAGCCACGATTTGAGTCTCTGACAAATAACTGGGAATAACTCCTGGAAGTTTGGGTGTATGCACATAAGCTGCAATGTTCAATGTCACAACACCCTCGCGATGCATATACTTAAAAAATGATTTGAGCGCAGCCAATTTCCGGGCAACTGAGCGTGGTTGCTGGTTCAACTCCCCTGATAGATAGCCTAAGAAACTACGCAGAACACCTCGATTTATCTGATCCGGCTGGTTCAGGCATTCCACATCATAATCTTGCAGAAACTGACAAAATTGGGTGAGATCAATCTGATATCCTCTCAGTGTCTCTGGAGAATACCGTTTCTCAACCTCAATCCAGGCTAAAAAATGATCAATTTGGGTTGTCAATACTGAACTCATGCGTACTGACTTTCTTCTCTCAGAACGCTTAAGACCTGCTCAAAGTCATCATGCATAGGGGCGCGCAAATCCATGGTCTCATCAGTAATTGGATGATTAAATATCAAGCGCCGAGCGTGCAGAGCCTGACGATTGAGCATTCCGAGAAGTTGAGCTGCTAATTGTCTATTACGCATATTCAAAGTGATAATTTTTGAATTACGCCCACCATAATATGGATCTCCAAAAATGGGGTGGTTAACATGAGTCATATGCACTCTGATCTGGTGTGTACGACCTGTTTCGAGTTTAACCCTCACCAGAGTCAGGAATTCGAATCGTTCGATGACTTCATAGCGTGATAAAGCAGGCTTGCCCGTCTCAATCACGGTAAACTTTTTACGATTCTTTGGAGAGCGGCCGATGGGTGCATCGATTTCACCGTGGTCATCATCAAATCGGCCCCAGACAAGTGCATAGTAATATTTTTCGATGGTCCGTTTTGAAAACTGAGATCGGAGATTACCATGAATGCTATTGTCTTTGGCTGAAATAAGCAAACCGGAGGTATCCTTATCCAGACGATGGACGATTCCGGGACGGAGCAGTCCGTTGTCGTTGGAGAGATGTTCACAATGGTAAATCAGGGCATTAACTAATGTACCGGTTGCATTGCCAGCACCGGGGTGTACAATGAGTCCGGGTTGTTTATTCACAACGATGAGATAGTCATCCTCATATACGATATCTAAAGCAATGTTTTCTGCGAAAAGTGTGGGCGCATACTGTAGATCATATTCTACAGTAACGTGCTCACCAGAGTCTACGAGATGACTGGCTTTAACTGGTTTCCCATCAACTTGAATCTTGCCAGATTTTAACAATTTCTGAACCTGGTTCCGAGTAATGTGCGTAGGCAAGCGGCTTGACAAAAATTTATCAATGCGCACGGGTCTTTGGAAGTGGTCTATAGTTACTTCAAAAGTCTCATGGGTCGAACTGTGTTGATCAGTCTGATTAATCAGATTTACTCATTCCTAACTAGTTTTGAAATTGAGTGGGTATTATGAAGGTGGATTTTTTCAATATTTGCACTTAGAAATTGCTGTGGCAAATATAGCGCTAAGGCTTCAGAATAGAAAGATTATTGAACGAATTCTTTTTATATGATCTCAGGTCAGGAAGTGGAAGATTCTTCAGCGTCAATTACTATGCTGGCTTGCTCAGAACTCTCTTCTTTCCCTTCAATAAAAAAAACATATCCCAGGTAGAGAATCATCCCAACATTTACGGCACTATCGGCAACGTTGAAGGTTGGCCAGCGAGTAAAAAAGAGCCAATCAGGCCAGTCAAAACTGATAAAATCCACCACATATCCTCTGATCAAGCGTTCCGGGATATTCCCGAAAGCTCCGCCCAGAATAAATGCCAGACCCACACTGGGTAACACATGTTTATCTTTGTACTGATATAGGAGATAAAAGAGAAGTCCCATAGCGCCAATTGCCATCATATTTACCAGTGGCATTGGGATAAACGAGAGGCTGAAAATCATATTGTAGTTTTCAGCATAATCCAATCGGAATAAGTCGCCATTGGCAGGCCAATAGTGCTTACCCTTTAAAGCAACAATGGCCCAGTATTTCGTAGCATGATCCAGCACAACAAGGATCGCGCTAATACTCAGAAATTTTAGCATCTGTTTAATAGCGCTTAATTCCTACAGTAAAGGTGCTCCCAGCGATCTTGAATTGAGCCTCAAAGATGCCTGCCTGGGAAGTAAAATTGATTTCCTCTGCCAGTGTTTCATTGGCTATATATTCTTTATGCTCGGTAATCATATTTTTAATCGTTTCATCTGTTTCAACAAAAATACTGATTCTGTCAGACACATCAAATTCAGCATCTTTACGCATGTTCTGAACATTGCGAATAAAATCCCTGGCCATCCCCTCACTGATCAAGGCTTCTGAGAGTTCTGTTTCTACCGCTACAACAACACCAGCCTCTTCAATGACAGCCTGACCTTCCGGTTCAATGGTCGAAACAAGCAACTCTTCTGGAAGAATCTCAAATGAGTTCACTCCATCGCTCATGTGAATGGTACCAGTCGCTTTTGATAATTTGAGCAGTTTTTGAGGGTCAGTAGATTCGACCAGGTTTCTAATCAAACCCATATCTTTACCATATTTTGGTCCTAGAAGACCCAAGTTTGGTTTGACAACATACTTAACCAGAGCATCAGCATTCTCAACCACGGTCAAAGCTTTGATATTCAATTCTTCCAGAATCTGATCTTTAAGATCGCTGGCATAAGCCCTGTCTTGTTCTCCTGGGAAATATACTGAGATATTGGCCAGGGGCTGACGGACCTTGAGGTTGGCCTTATTCCGGGCGGCTCTTCCTAACTCTACGGTTTTAATAACCACATCGACACGGCGCAGCAGCTCATTATCCAACCAGCGCTCATCAACCTCTGGGAAGCTACAAAGATGAATACTCATGGGTGCCTCAGGATCTAGTGCTACCACGAGATTTTGATAGAGGGCTTCCGTGAAGAATGGCGAGACCGGTGCAATTAATTTTGTAAGGGTAACCAGAGCATTGTAAAGCGTATGGTAGGCAGCCCATTTGTCAGTATCATTTTCACTTTTCCAAAAGCGACGTCTGGACCTGCGAACATACCAATTGGACAATTCATCTATAAATTGGGTGATTTTGAGCATGAGTTTGTCAGCCTGGTAGCTATCGTAGTCTTTACGAGACTGCGCAATCAATTGGTTCATACGAGCCAGAATCCATCGGTCCAATTCAGTAAGTGTTGATTCATCCAGTTCTGACATAGGATCAAACTTGTCGAGACGTGCATAGGTCACAAAGAAGGAATAGGTATTCCATAAGGTGAGTACTTTGCGACGCACTTCATCTGCAGCATGGTATCCAAAATTTAAATTGTTTACGGGTACCTGGGAGGCATACATCCATCGCATGACATCTACACCCATTTTTTCCGCTGCATCTTCAAACCAGATGGCATTACCAGCCGATTTGTGCATATCATCCCCATGTTCGTCTTTGACAAGGGCATGACCCATAATGGTTTTAATGGGGGGTTTGTTTTCCATCACTGTGCTCATAGCGAGAATGGCATAAAACCAATTTCGGAATTGTCCGGGGAGAGATTCCACGATAAAATCTGCAGGAAACCATTTTTTCCAATAATCAGGATCGTTCCGATATTCCAGGGTGGAGTAAGGTACAATGCCAGCATCTAGCCAGGGGTTGCCTACATCAGGAACACGGGTTCCAATGAGTCCCGTCTCAGGGTGCTTGATTTTTACTAGATCAATCCAGGGCTTATGGGGACTGCTGCCCTCAAATTTATCCCAACCTTCAACAGCCAATTCTTTTAATTCAGTTTCAGAACCTACGACATAAAAAGAACCATCTTCAAAGGTCCAGATTGGAAGCGCAAGACCCCAATAGCGTTTCTTGGAAATCATCCAGTCATGCATGTTCTTGAGCCAATCCAGCTCGCGTTCTTTGCCGTAGGATGGAATCCACTCTACTTTTTTGGTTACTTCAGCGATTTCCCCTCTCAGCTCATCCATGCGGATAAACCACTCATCTACAGGGCGAAACACCAGCTCAGTGCCATGACGCCAGCAACAGGGATAACGGTGAGTGATGGGCTCACGCTTGTAACGCAATCCCTTGTGGGATAGATCATCAATGATAGCATCACCGATTTCCATGACATTTTTACCTGTCCACTCACCGAAGCCATCTAAATAGGCGCCAAATTCGTCAATGGGCTTGATAACCTGGAAGCCAAGTTCTTTTGCCAAAGCATTATCTTCTTTACCGCAACCCGGGGCGATGTGGACGATTCCTGTACCATCATTTTCAGAAATCTCATCCCAAAAAATAATGGCATGATGGATATCTTGCTGAACAGGTAATTCATCATAAGGTCCATGATATTCCCAACCCAGCATATCTTTTCCCTTGATGGTTTCAAGGATTTCATAATCTCCCTGCAGAATGGAGAGGCGACCCTGTGCGAGGTAATAAATATCATCAGCTTGTTTCACTTTTACATAATCAAGATCGGGGTGAACTGCAGCCATAATATTAGAGGAAAGCGTCCAGGGTGTGGTTGTCCAAACCAGCAAAGATTCATGCTTACGATCTTTGAGGGGAAATTTTAAATAAATTGATGTATGGGTTAATTCTTTATAGCCTTCCGTAGCGATTTCGTGCTCAGAAAGAGCTGATCCGCAACGAGTACACCAGGGCATAACATCGTAACCCTTATAGATAAATCCACGGTCAAAACATTTTTTCAAAAAAGCCCAGATGGTATAATTATTCTCATCAGACATGGTATAATAGGAATTATCCCAATCCATCCAGTAGCCCATACGCTTGGACTGTTCGGTCTGAACAGCTGAAAATTTCCGGACACGCTCTTTGCATTTATTTACAAAGGCTTCTACTCCGTATTCCTCAATGTCTGTTTTGGATTTAAATCCCAGTTCTTTTTCAACTTCAACTTCGACCCACAAGCCCTGACAATCGAAGCCATTCTGATAGCGAAGTTCCATTCCCAGCATGGCATGATAGCGTTGGTAGAGATCTTTGTAAGTACGACCCCAGGCGTGGTGAACACCCATGGGATTATTGGCAGTAATGGGACCATCAAGAAATGACCAACGTGGTTTTCCAGCGTTTTGAGCCCTAAGTTTGTTGAAAATACCTTCCTCTTCCCAGAATTTGAGCATGTCGTGTTCCAGGGCGATAAAATCTACTTTGCTAGATACTTCCTTCATCATTGTTCAGTCTATTCCCATCTTCATTTCCCATTGCGTTCGCCATCAACAGTTCGTTCTTTTTTAGCCGCGCAATATAATCGCGGCATTTTCCCCAAGTCAACTTTATCCATATCTTTCTGACAGCTTGTTTTATTTGAAATCGTGTAGATAATCCTGGTGAATTTCAAGGGCCAGCTAACAAGAGAGACCCCAAAATGCTTATGCAGCATCTGGGGTCTCGGGGGTTTGGAGGAAAATGATTGAGTTGTGGGAGCGCTATATTTGTCCCCTACGATTCTGGGATAGTCAGAGCTACAAAAAAGGTGTTAGAATTGTCTCGTCTCACCAGAAGTAATATCGTGTCACCGGGATTATAGTCTCGGAGATTTTTCTCAAAGGCTCCGAAGGTGCTAACTTTCGAAAGGTTTCTCACATTGGGACCCATCTTTTGAATAAGATGACCTGTCCGGAGATTTTTCTTATACGCCTCACTATTTCTATCAACAGATGTAATCAGGACTCCCTGACTCCCTGGTGATAGATTGTAGAACCGCAACCGCTCTGCGCTCGCTGTTTCCACAGTCAAACCAATATCAGATTCTTCTGCTTCAAGAGGTCCGGCTGCAGTCACTTCATCAGGCAATTCACCCAATTTCACAGTGATTGTTTTGACCTTTCCATCTCGTAAGACTTTTAGTTTCTTCTTTTCATTGGGTCGTTGAGTGGAGACCAGGATAGGCAATTTTCGAGAGTTTTCTACATCATGACCATCAAATTCAATAATGACATCAAGTTGTTTTAGATCTGCATCATCTGCCGGACTCCCATCTACGACCTGCTGAATAAGGGCTCCTTTGGCGATATCCATACCCAGTGTTTTCGCCATGGCTGCATCGACGGGTTGAACGTAAACGCCCAGCCAGGCCCGTGTCACGCGCCCATTGGCTCGTAGATCTTCTACAATACGATTAACAAGATTAACAGGAATGGCAAAACCGATTCCTTGATACCCACCACTACGTGAGGCAATGGCTGAATTCATACCTACCAGTTCACCATCCAGATTTACCAGAGCACCGCCAGAGTTACCGGGATTGATGGCTGCATCTGTTTGAATGAAATTCTCGTAGTCATTGAGACCTACAGAAGAGCGGCCAGTAGCACTGACAATGCCCTGGGTAACGGTCTGGGACAAGCTGCCAGAAAAGGGACTACCCACAGCAAGCACCCATTCGCCGACTCTGATTTTGTCGGAGTCCCCCAGTTTTATAGGTTTGAGATTTTTTGCATTGACTTTTATAAGGGCTACATCTGTTTTGGGGTCAGCCCCAATTATTTCTGCGTCATATTCTTTATTGTCCGCGATTTTGACTTTAATGTTTTCACCCTTCTCAACAACATGATTGTTGGTCAGGATATAGCCATCCTTGCTAATAATTATTCCTGAGCCCAGAGAGGTGCTTTTCATTTCACGGTCGCCATCAGGTAGAAAGGGCCAGAGTTGTTTGGGAAGCATATCCTGAAAACCTTTGTACTGATCCATGGCGGGATGTTTATATACATGCTCACTGGTGATGGTCACAACTGAAGGAGAGACCTCTTCAGCTATATCTGCAAAGGCGTTACTCAAGGCTTTTGCTACCCCAATATCCGATGCATTCAAATCTGTGGGGATTAAGAGAGCGATTAAAATTAATGGTGTAATTAGTAGCATATGTTTTTTCATGTGGTCTCCATTTATTTGACAAAGCTTTTTATGCCGGATGAATTGAAAGGTTTCATATAATTTTAATTTTGACTCACTACGTCAGCATAATATTGAAATCTATCAATTAAATATTATGAGAGTGCGCCTAATTTTATAAACTAGCTTTGCTGGAATATATAGCTACAGAATAGAATAATATCCCGCCTCGTTCTCAGATCAGTAATTCTTGAGCTAACTATCTACTATCCCCACTTATTCTTTTTAATTAGTTTGACCGCATGACAGGAAGAGAAAGAGTTTTATCCGCGTTAAAAAGGATTGAGACATCCAGAGTCCCCATTGGCGAGATTGGTGGTGGATATACCGATGTCATTATTAAGGCTATTTTAGGTGATCAATATAATCAGGGATCGGATGCCTCTTTTTTGAATCATCAAAGCATGCGTGAACTCCTGGGTGCTGATATCGTAGGTGCCCGCATCACAGGTCCTGCTGTTGAAGTAGTGGGAATCCATGAGGATTGGGGCACAGAAATCTTTAGAGACTTTTGGGGTGCCACTCACACACAACCCCCTGATGCTACCGTTCAACTCGTTGATCCCATTGCCCATAGCCCTGCAGAGCTAGAATCCTGGAGACCCCCGGATGTCAGTAATTTTGACTCTTCTCAGCTTAGCAGATGGAAGAACACCACCGACTTCTTTGTGCTGGCAACTTTGAATGCCGGTTTTGATCTCGGTTATGAACTACTGGGGTTTGAGCGCTTTATGATGTGGACCATTGAGGCTCGCGATATTATGAAACAGTATTATGAAAAACTCATTCAGACGAATCTATCGCTTGCATTGATGAGCGTAGAAGCTGGAGCTGATGCTATACTGATTGCTGATGATCTGGCTTTTAACACCGGTACTTTTGTTGATCCGGAATATTTGCGGAGTGACTACTTCCCTATACTTAAGACGATGGTGATGGAAATTAAAAAACATGGTTTACCTGTTTTCTTCCATTCTGATGGAGATTTAAGAACTATTATTCCCGATCTCATTGATTGTGGCATCGATGCTTTGCAGTCATGCGATCCCAATGCAAATATGGATATCCCGACACTCAAAAGTGAATACGGTCAGGATCTCGCTTTTATGGGTAACATTGATGTGGATTTACTTGCCAACGGCACCGTGAACGAAGTTGAGAATACAACCAGGACCTTGATCCATGACGCCAGGAGCGGAGGCGGTTTTATACTGGGTACCAGCAATGTGGTTGCCTCGTACTGCAAGCCTGAAAATTTGAAAGCGATGTATGCTGTCGCCCATAAGGAGTTGAAGTAAATGTCATCTGATTCCATTCAGCAAGCCATCATTATGGGTAACGTTGCCTCAATTTCTACCGATGTAAATCAGCTACTTAATGAAGGGGTCAACAGTCAAAATATTCTGGATGAACAACTCCTCCCCGGGATGGCTATTGTTGGCGATCGATTCAAGCGCAATGAAATGTTTTTGCCCCAGGTTCTTATGTCAGCCCAGGCCATGCAGACTGCCATCGATATCCTGAAGCCACATCTGGCTGGAAATTCAGAAGCTCGCCAGCGCCAGACCGTTATTATTGGTACCGTGAAGGGTGATATGCATGATATTGGTAAAAACCTGGTTCGGATCATGCTCATTGGAGCTGGTTTTGAGGTCATCGACCTGGGTGTAAATGTACCAACGCAACGCTTTCTGGAAGCGACAACACAACATCAGGCAGCCGTAGTCTGTCTCTCTGCGTTACTATCATCTACCATGAATAATATGAAAGACGTTGTTGCAACTTTTCGGAATCATTCAGATCTGAAGGACACAAAAATTCTTATCGGTGGAGCACCTGTTAGCCATGAATTTTCGCAAAACATCGGAGCAGATGGGTATGCCCCTACGGCCCCTGCGGCAGTTGAGCGGGTTCAGCAACTCTGTGGTCAGTAGCCTCTTTACCTTTCAAACAATTACTTAACTGGAATATATATGATTACTCTTATTTCACCTGCTAAAAGTGTCAATTTCAAGGAACCGGCGCCTACTGAACTTTTTACCTCACCAGACTTGTTAGGTCAGAGCAAACAGCTTATCACACAGTTGAAGCGTTTTAATAAAACAGAGCTGATGGAGTTGATGTCAATCAGTGAGAATCTTGCGGATCTCAATCTTCCGCGCTATAAAGCCTTCAAACCGCCTTTTGATCTTGGAAATGCCAAGCAGGCACTCTACGCCTTTACCGGTGATGTTTATCGACACATGCGCATGAATACCTATGATACCGAGAAACTACAATTTGCTCAGAATCACTTGAGAATTCTTTCTGGACTTTATGGCTATTTACGACCCCTGGATTTGATTCAGCCCTACCGTCTAGAGATGAAAACACCACTCAAAACCAAGCGTGGAGACAATTTGTATCAGTTTTGGGGTACGCAGATAACTCGGGCAATAAAAAAAGAGTTACAAACAGATGCATTCCCTGCTGTGATCAATCTGGCGTCAAAGGAGTATGCCAAGGTTGTTGATTTCAAAACTATCAAAGCTCCCGTGGTCCATATTGAATTTAAGGAAGTTGAGAGTGGTAAGGCCAAAGTCATCGCCATTTTTGCAAAATGGGCCCGGGGAATGATGGCTGACTATACTATTCAAAATGGATTGAATGAACCGGAACAGCTCAAGTCGTTCAATCTTTCTGAGTATAAATATTCGAGAAATGATTCGGGGGATTCAAACTGGGTGTTCACCCGGCCCCGCCCCGATTAACAGAAAAATCAGGTTTTCAGAACAGGCAGAGTGATGGTGAAGGTTGTTCCCTGATCCAGGACACTTTCCACTGAGATTTCACCATTGTGATCAGAGATGATACTTTTTACGATTGCCAGACCTAACCCGGTGCCCTTGTGTTTTTTATGAGTAAAGAATTCATCAAAAACTTTTGAAAGCACTTCTGCTTCCATCCCGTGACCTGTATCTGCTATGGTCATTATAAGGTGATCATCTTCTAGTCGGCTGGAAATACTGAGAGTATCGCCAGAATTCATAGCCTCTATGGCGTTGTTCACGAGATTTTCATAAACTCGATAGAATCGACTTGGATCAATATGGATACGTGCTTCACCGTTAAAATCAGTCACAAGCTTCATACTATGCTGCACCAGATTATGGTTAATACTAGCGAGTGAATCTTCAATGCAGGCAGGAAATTCCAATTCCTGTAATTGCAGAGTTGAGCTGCCCTGAGCGAAGGCGAGAAGCTCCTGAGCCAGGGTATTGAACTGATTAACCTGCTGTGAAATGATCTTGGTGTATTTAACCACATCCTCGTAGGGCATTTCTTTTAAACCGATGAGTTGTGCAAATCCAGCAATGGTTGTCATTGGGTTCTTCAAATCATGTAGAATCGTTGAAGCCATCCGCCCAACGATAGATAAGCGCTCATTATCCACAAGCGCCTCTCGTGTGGCATTGAGTTCCTCAATGGTACTGTTAAGTTCTCTATTTTTTACTTCAAGTGTACCGATGAGCGTCGCATCAGTTTTGCGGAGATAGTGAGATATGCTCCTGGCAACTTCCAGTGTGAATTGAGGAAAATGGTTGACCAACTCCAGGAAACCCTCTTTCTGGACGACCAGAACTTCACTTTCGACCTTGGCAACAATACCCGCACTGCGGAGTTTGTCTTCCACCAGAGCCATTTCACCAAAGAGCTCACCGGATTGATTGATGGTATTAAGCACTTCCTGGTCATTGCCCTCAGTGGATTTGACCACTTCCAACCGCCCTTTTATCAGCACAAAGAACTTGGTTGCTACGGCACCTTCTTCAATGAGTACTTCTCCTGAAGCGAAAAGTTGGCGTTGCATCAGATTGCTAATTCTTTCCAGTTCCTGGGGATGAATTCCTGAAAAGGGTTCCAATTCTTGTAAAAGTGGTATGGGGGGGGGATCAAGAATTCGCATAGGCAAATTTATGCCTAGCTGCCATCAAATGGAATGGGAATCTGGTGTTTCGTTTTGGGTAACAGGTTGTATCCTACGGCCGGGAGATCAATCACAAATTTGGTACCTTCCCCCTCTTCACTTTCAATATTGATCAACCCATCATGTTCGTCGACAATGCGTTTAACTATGGCTAATCCCAGTCCGGTCCCCTTGCGTTTCCCGTGGGTATAGAATTCCTTAAAAGCATTATCTCTAACTTCATCAGACATACCGTGACCATTATCTTCCAGAATGATACGGATACCTGTCTCTACTTCCATGCTATGAACCGAAAAGGTCCCCTCTGAATCAAGTACATCCAGGGCATTATTGGCTATGTTTTCCATGACCCTGAAAAAGCGACCATTATCAATTCTAACTTCTCCATCAAAATGCAAATCTCTAACGAAGGAGATATTGCGTTCTTCAAATTTCAAGATAAGAGAATCGCAACATTCCTGAAGATAGCCAGCCATTTGAACCGATCGCAAACGCATCTGTTCTCCACCTTGTGCAAAAGAGAGGAGATCCTGCGTCATCGTCGTAAACTGGATGACCTGCTTGGCAATAATATCGGCGTATTTTGCAAGCTGGGCACTACTATGCTTTTTCATCTTAATCAATTGAGCATAGCCACCAATGGTAGACATGGGGTTTTTCATGTCATGTAATATGGTTGAGGCCATCCGTCCGATCAGTGACAGACGTTCTTTACCGATGAGTTCTTCCTGTGTTTCCTGAAGGCGATAATTCATGTGACGCAACTCATCATTTTCTTTTCTTAATTTATTGATAAGGCGTTCATCGGTTTCTCTCAGAAACTGAGAAATATTTTTTGCGACGGAAAGTGTAAATAAAGGTACTGAATGAACGAGCTCGAGGAAATCTTCCTTCGAGACCGCCAGGACTTCACAATCGCTCTCTGCAATCATTCCTGCACTACGCGGTTTATCTTCAAGCAGGGCCATCTCACCAAAGAGACCTCCTACCTCATCATAAAAACCCAAAACTTCAGATTCATTCTCGCCGACTTGTTTCTCAATTCGCACTTTACCGGATGCCAAAATAAAGATGTGATCACCGATCGAATTTTCATGAATTATGGATTCTTCATGGTCATAGTGACAAAATTCAATTTTTGAGTGAATTTGCTTTAATTCAGCATCTGGAATATGCTCAAAAATTTTCCATTTTTTCAGTGAGTCCAGGCTGGGCTTTTTAATCAGTTTCATAAGCAACCTGCGCTATTGAGAAGTCATTCATAGTCTACTTTATTTACCTAATAGTCAGCAACAAAAGCAATTGATGTATTTAAACTAATATGGACTTCAAACATGTATGCTTTCACAATGAAGCCCGACCGAGCGAATATTTTAAGTCTACTCCCAGGGAATGTACAGCTAATAATCACTCAATCTTTTAAAGTAATCCCGATTGCCATATTTCAAACCTCGAATCAGCCTATATCCCTTGACACATAGTGCCTGTAGCAAATCTAAAGCTGTAGCGTAGAGTTTGCTAGGCTTCGCAAAATTGCATTAAAAAGGGACTGCCCTCTCAGAAACTCCGAGAGGGCAGTTTTTTAATACAATATCATCGATACCTTTACAATTCGCGTGCGGCTGCCTGTGCGGCTGCCAATCTTGCGATAGGCACGCGGAAAGGTGAACAGCTTACATATTCCAGGCCGACTCTATGGCAGAATTCTACTGAGCTTGGCTCACCGCCGTGCTCCCCACAGATTCCCAGTTTGATATCAGGACGCGTCTCTTTTCCCAATCGACAGGCCATTTCAACCAGTTGACCAACACCTTCCTGATCAAGTACTTCGAAAGGATCATTCTTCAGCAGACCCTTTTCCAGATATACAGGTAAGAACTTACCAGCATCATCTCGGGAGTAACCGAAAGTCATCTGAGTCAAATCATTAGTACCAAATGAGAAGAATTCTGCACTGGTAGCAATTTTGTCAGCAATCAATGCCGCACGGGGAATCTCAATCATGGTTCCAACAAGATGATCTACTGAATCTCCAACCTTTGCAAACAAGCCCTTAATCGTTTCACGAACAATCTTCTCTTGAAGTTCCATCTCAGCTAAGGTTCCAGTAAGTGGGATCATAATCTCCGGTTTGGCAACGATTCCCTTTGCTTTGAGGGCAAGCGCAGCACCCATAATGGCCTTGGTCTGCATCACAGTGATTTCAGGATAGGTGTTTCCCAGACGACAACCACGATGTCCAAGCATGGGGTTGAACTCAGCCAGGTCTTCAACTTTATCAGCAATCACCTTCACATCAACACCCATAACATCAGCCATTTCCTGCTGACCTTTATCATCATGGGGTACGAACTCGTGTAATGGTGGATCCAGGAGTCGAACTGTTACAGGAAGATCCTGCATGGCTTCAAATATACCTTCGAAATCTTTCTGCTGGATCGGCAGAAGTCTTTCCAGAGCAGCTTCACGACCAGCCTGATCCTCAGCCAGAATCATTTCGCGCATGGCAACAATCTTGTCACCCTCAAAAAACATGTGCTCGGTACGACAGAGGCCGATACCTTTGGCACCAAATTCTCTGGCGATTTTGCTCTCACGAGGTGTGTCAGCATTAGTACGCACATACATTCTGGTAAATTTGTTGGTCAGCTCCATCAGCTCACCAAAGTCACCGCTTACTTCAGGATCAATGGTTTTGATCTTATCTTCAAAGATCTCACCGGTAGACCCATTCAAGGATACCCAGTCACCTTCCTGGAAGACATCGCCCTGAACCGTCAGGGTTCTGGCTTTGTAATTAATCTTGATCTCACCAGCGCCTGAGACACAACATTTACCCATGCCTCGAGCTACAACAGCGGCGTGTGAAGTCATACCACCGCGTGCAGTAAGAATACCATTGGCGATATTCATGCCTTCAAGGTCTTCAGGTGATGTCTCAATTCTGGCCAGGATTGAATTTTTATATTTACTGGCTTCATCAGCATGAAAGACCAGTTGTCCTGTGGCAGCTCCTGGAGAAGCTGGTAGACCCTTGGTCAGAACGCGTGCCGAAGCCATGGCTTCTTTATCAAATACGGGGTGAAGCAATTCATCCAATTTATTGGGTTCCACGCGCATGAGAGCTTCTTTATCATCAATTTCTCCAGCTTCCAACTGCTCCATGGCAATTCTCACCATGGCAGCACCAGTACGTTTTCCACTACGTGTTTGGAGCATCCACAATTTGCCATCCTGCATGGTGAACTCAACGTCTTGCATATCTTTGTAATGATCTTCCAGCTTGTGCTGGATAGCGTCCAACTCAGTATATATCTCAGGCATCAACTCTTCCAGTGACGGGTAATCTTTAGCGCGTTCTGTTTCTGAGACATCCGCCAGAACTGCCCAGCGTTCGGAACCAATCTTGGTAATCTGCTGGGGTGTACGAGTACCCGCCACAACATCTTCACCCTGAGCATTGATGAGATATTCTCCATTGAAGATGTTCTCGCCGGTTCCAGCATCCCGGGTAAAAGCCACACCAGTACCAGAATTGTCACCCATATTTCCAAAAACCATGGCCTGGACATTTACGGCTGTTCCCCAATCACCTGGAATTTTATTCAACATGCGGTAGTAAACTGCACGGGGGGTTTCCCATGAATCAAACACAGCCATGACAGAACCCCAGAGCTGATCCCAGGGATTGTCAGGAAAACTGTGACCGGTCTTCTTAGTGACAGCAGCTTTAAATTGTGAAACAAGTGTTTTCAAATCTTCAACAGTAAACTCTGTATCAAGCTCATATCCCCGGGATTCTTTCAAGTCTTCCATAATCTTTTCAAAGGGATCAATATCTTCTTTGGATTCTGGTTTCATGCCTAGCACAACATCACCATACATCTGCACGAAACGTCGGTATGAATCCCAGGCGAAACGCTCATTACCAGATTTTTTGGCTAGAGCCTCAACAGCACTGTCATTCAGACCCAGATTCAGAACTGTGTCCATCATTCCGGGCATGGAAACGCGGGCTCCAGAGCGAACAGAGAGAAGTAGTGGGTTGTCTTCATCGCAAAACTGAGCGCCCATGACCGCTTCAACTTCTTTAACTGCGGCTTCAACTTCAGCCTTGATTAACTCTACCGTCCTGTCGTGACCCACCTTATTATACTCTGTACAAACTTCTGTGGTGATGGTGAATCCAGCAGGAACAGGGATACCCAAACCACTCATCTCAGCCAGGTTTGCTCCCTTGCCTCCAAGCAGATTTCTATATGAAGCATCTCCTTCAGCTTTTCCGCCTCCAAATGTGTAAACGCGTTTAGTCATGAATAAATCATCCTTTCAAATCAATATATGTATAATAGTGTAAAAGTTGAATCGTGTCTCAGGTCAGAGTGACGTGTTGCCATGCGCCGAATTAAACCCATTTCCCTTCAATTTGCTACAATTTTCAATCGCAAAAATGAATTGGCCTATATTCTCAGTTCCCAATCCATACGGCCTTTTCAATAAAATTCTTTGATCTATGGGAATTAATTCATGGATTCAAAGGACTGGAAACTAGATTTCGGCATGCGAATCTTATTAGCCCATGCGCTGAAATCAGAATCAGGATCGATCAGACAGCACTATCCCCTGGCCAAGACCATCATTCGTGAACATGGTCAGGTATTGACCCAACTGGATTCGAATCTACATCTATTGAGAACTGGAATAGGTCTGGAAGCCAGTCGTACTGCTATGCGTGACCATGTGAATCCTGAAAAATTAGATTTGATCATTCATTTTGGGGTCAGTGGTTCCTTAACTAACCATCTCCCGGTTATGCACATCGTCCAGGGAATACGTTTTTCATGCCCTGGTGAGCTTGATTTGAGTATTAAGCCCCCTGAGCTATTGGCCGATATAAGTATTCCAGCAGTGTCATTTTATTCAAGCCCCGAAGCCATCTTAGATGAAAGCGGTAGAGATTCAGCCAGTGCCACCGGTGCAAAAGCCGTGGATATGGAATCATACTCAGTAGCCCAATTTTGTCAGGCGTGGCAGATCCCTCTCCTGGCAATTCGCTGTATCTCAGATCGCGCTGGTGCTTCCACGCCAGACGATTTTAGAAAGAATTACTCCCGGGCCTCCGAGGTGCTACAGAAATTTCTCCTGAAAAACATCCTGAACCCTTTGCGTTGATCCCCGTGAATATTTCTGTCATCATTCCCACCTATAACAGAGCCTCAATAATTGAGAGAGCGCTTGAATCGGTTCTGTTGCAATCTTCTCAGGCTCAAGAAATTATCGTAGTCGATGATGCCTCAACTGATAACACGGCAGAAATTCTGGAAAAATATTCGGGGAAAATCAGGATCACCACTAACCTTGAGAATCGTGGTGTGTCCTTTTCCAGAAATGCCGGCATTCAGGCAGCCATGAATGAGTGGATTGCCTTTCTGGACTCTGATGATCAATGGGAATCAGAGAAACTGGAAAAACAGAAGCAATTTCATGCAGACCACCCAGAACTGATGATTAGCCAGTGTGATGAAATCTGGATTCGAAATGGTGTCAGGGTTAACCCCATGGACAAACATGCAAAACGCGGTGGTTGGATATTTGAAGCTTGCGTCCCAATATGTATTGTGAGTCCCAGTGCAGTGATCATCCATAAACAAATTTTTAAGCATATCGGTTTGTTTGATGTCAATTTTTTAGCCTGTGAAGATTATGATCTGTGGCTGAGAATCGCTCCTCATTATGAGATTGGCCTTCTCGCAGACAAATTGGTGACCCGTTTTGGTGGTCATGAGGATCAGTTAAGCAGAAAATACTGGGGCATGGACAGATTCAGGATCACTGCCATGGAGAAACATGTGGCCAGTGAAATGGACGCAGCCTGGAAGAAAACATTATTAGAAGAACTCGAATTCAAGTGTGGGGTTGTAGCTGCAGGGGCAAAAAAGCGCAACAAGCTGGAAACAGCCACGCTTTATTTTGAAAAACAACAAAGCTTTCAGAAAATATTAAATTCTGGAAAACGTTAATCTTCGAATTGGTTAAATTATTATTCTACCAGATCGTTGCGGATGCTGGCATACTTCAGAGTTGAGTGAAGATTCCTGTAAAAGGGGGGTTGCACCTTGCTCAAGTGTTCAATAGCAGCATCAAAATCGTAATCATAGCGTTCAACATCCCACTGAGCAGTACCATTTTCTAATTTTAAAAAGGCTACCACACCGCGTTTATCTTCATCAAAGGGGAGACCTGTCGAACCGGGACAAAATACGCTCAAGTTGCCAAAGTGATCATGGCGAGGGATGTGAGTATGCCCATGTGTAAACACAAAGGTTTTTGCCTTGACATGTTTTAATTGCTCATGATCACGCCACTTTTTGGCCTCTTCAAGACTTGGTGGTGAATCGTCTCGACCAAACCAGGCGTGGGTGAATTCCACATATACCCCATTTGTGTTTACAAAATGGGACATTTTCATATTGCGGATAAAATTTTTGCCCTCATCCCCTATTTGCTCGGCTGTCCATTTTTCATTGGCCACGATGTCAATGCAGACTGGATCATCAGGATCCATTCCTTCGATTGTTGGTCGCTCATATTCCCAAATTCGCTCCACCAGATAGCGATCGTGATTACCACGAATAAAAATGGTATTGGGCAGGGATTGGAGTTTATGGAGCACCTCCTCAGGTGCGGACCCGAGTGAAAAATTGTCACCCAGGCAGATAATATTATCAATATCATGGCGTTCCTCGATAAGGCGAATCGCTTCATTCAAAGCATGAATATTCCCATGAATATCAGTAATTATGGCAAATGAGGTTGCTTTGCCATCGACATCAGGCATGAATCAGACCCCCAAATCGTGTATGATAAAATTTGTAGTGCGTGGCATCTCCTAAATATCGAGGGATAAATATCTCTCTGAGTGTATCAAAATCCAACTGCTTTTAAATAGATGGGATATATATCAAAATCTTGATTCTGACCTTTTGTAATGGTTGCCTTCGGTGAAACATGCGAATATATTTGCGCCTGCATGAAACCGACAGCCAAAAACAAGTACTATATATCTATACAAGGAGATTCAATGAAACAATCTAGAAACCTAATGATCTGGGTTGTGGGGCTCTTGCTGCTGACAATTCTGGGGTGTGATTCCACAGATATGACCTCAGCCAAAGTTTACCTACAACAAAAGAACTATGAAAAAGCAGAAGAAATGCTGCTGGCTGCCGCTGACAAGGAATCGATGAATTCTGAGCCATCTTACCTGCTGGCTACAGAGATTTATGCCCGTGGTAAAAAATGGGATAAGGTATCTGAGTTCCTGACCAAGTCCGCCTCAATTGATGCCAAATTTGCTGAAAAAATTAAACTTGCACGTGAAAAGTATTGGATTGATAATTTTAACTTTGGAGCCAAAAGCTACAATGTGTTAATCAAGGGTGAAGCCAAAGATGAAGCAAAGCTTTATGCTGCAACGGTAAAATCTTTCCTCGATTGTATCACGTTGGACCCTGAAAAACCTGAAGCATATAGCACACTCGCTCAAGTTTACCTATTTAAAGAAGAATTTGAAAAAGGTAAGGAGTACATGGTTCTTTCTGTAGAGAAAAACCCTGAAGACATTACCTCGTTAGTTAATCTGGGTCTGGTCTATTTCCGTGAAAAAGATTATGACAATGCTCTGATTTACATGCAGAGAGCTCTTGAAGTCGATCCTTCCAATCTGAACGCAATCAAACAAATCGCTTTTGTTTATGATGCTCAGGGTGAGAAAGAAACGGCTGCTCAGGCCTACCTCAGCGCAATTGAAGTGGATCCCAACAGTTCTGATCTGCACTACAATCTTGGTGTGCTTTATTTCCAGCAGGAAAAGTGGCAAGAAGCCGCTGATTCCTTCATCAAGGTTGCTGAAATTGCTCCTACAGAAGTTGATGGGCTATTCAATGCTGGTCTTGCATTTGGCCGCATGAAAAACCATGAGGAAGCTGAAAAGTATCTTGTGCTCGCTTATGAGCTAACTCCTGAGAGTCTGGATGTAGTTCATGAATTGAAAATGGCATATTACCATCTCTATGGAACGAAATCTAAAAAGTTCAAAGAGATGGATATGCTGGAGAAAAGTCTTAAATAGCTTTCCATCTCTTCAGTATTTTTTTAAAACCCCGCCTGATTGGGCGGGGTTTTTTTTATTTTATCTCGCCTCATTAAATCTATTTTCGCAAACAACATCAACCATTAGAAAGGATTTATACATGCACCGTATTCTCATATTCATAATTATCATGCTAATGTCAGTAAGTCTTTCGGCCAAAAAGAAGGGCGCACCAGCTATGGCTGCAGGAGCACCCAATGACCGGACTTGCCTTACAAGTAAATGTCACGCTGGTAATGACCTGAACACTGATAAAGCAACCATTAGTATCGAAGGAGTTCCAGAAGTTTACACACCCAATGAGATTTATGAAATCACACTTAAACTTGAACAAGCCGGTGCAAAAACCTGGGGGTTTCAAGCGACAGTTGCGGATGAGGAAGGTCACGCGATGGGTTCACTCATACCTATCAAGGGTGAGCATATTAAACTTCATGATCAAGCTCGTTATAAATCCAAAACGGATCGCCAGTATCTCACGCATACGCTAGCTGGTATCAAGGGTCCCAAGAAGGGTAAATCCCCTACCTGGAAGTTCCAGTGGCAAGCACCTGATTCAGCTTCCTCAAGCTCATCCTTTTATTTTGCATTTAACGCTGGTAATGGGAACAAGAAAAAAACCGGTGATTATATTTATACCCGCTCTGTAACAGTAGCAGCTGAAAAAAAATAATTCTGACTTATTTTGTAAAAGCCGAATCCGAGGATTCGGCTTTTTTATTTCTTCATCAAAGCTAATTTCAACGACATGATTCGAGAATTACTCAGGAAAATTTCTCAAGCAGGACTTCTAGTCACTGTTTTGGGTTTTAGTCAAGATATCCCCATCACCGCTCCGCATTTACTGCCCTTCCCGGGTGTCAGCAGCGGGCTGTCTTACTTCTCCATTATACCCACCAAAAACCTTGAGGTCACATCCGTACCTGGTGGTTGGTCCATTCAGGATACCCTAGCGGGTGTACTCGCGTCCATGGATAT
Source organism: Fidelibacterota bacterium (assembly GCA_018650795.1). GTDB lineage: Bacteria > Fidelibacterota > UBA8477 > UBA8477 > JABMPR01 > JABMPR01. The sequence continues at coordinate 12,089 of JABIFG010000100.1, read as the reverse complement.
TGAGATTTTACGCTACCACTGGTGGGATCACTTCCAGGCTCCTTCAAAGTATGATGCCTATTCCAGTCTGAGTTACTCCATACATAATCAGATTGGCAATTATACGCTTCCCTCTGGATACCCCTCCGCTTTTACGGTTAATGGTACGGACTTATCTGGATTTAGTATGAATATGCTGATTCGTGGGTTTACACTGGACAATTATTTTGTCTACGATTACAGCCATCGAGGGAGTATTTATACTCAGCTTGGATTGGGGTTTTCTCATTTGAGTTTCTACAAAAGCTCTGGTGGAGTACGAATCCTGGAATCAAATGGCTACAGTATAAGCTTTGGACTAGGATGGAAAGCTACTCTATTTGGGCGTGTGGGTAAACGGCTTCGTATAGGCGTAGACCTAGGATATTCACTGCAAGGTTTTGACCTTGCTGATCAAGGGGACGAATTGATGTTACCAGGCGGCTCTGCAGGGTCTGTTTCACCAATTCAATCACTCCAATTAAATACACCTGATTTGAGTGTAACCCTGGAATTTGGGGAAGCACTATTTGGAGCTTACACGCCCTTCCGCGATCCCTATAGATTAGGGTTGCTTAACATTAGCGCAGGAGCTGGTATTCTCACCTACAAGACGGGTGTCTCAATCCAGTATGATTCTGTTGGAACGGCATTGAGTATTCCTTTTACATCCTCTATTAGCCAAAATTATGATCTTCAGATAATCAAATACAACTGGCCCTTTCATTTTATCCGTCAAGCCAATATTGATGTCTTTAGCGGTGTGGGTGTACGTCTCTGGAAAATGGCTTTACCAATCTCCCTGCCCAATGGATGGGCTCGAAGCTTAACCGATGGATCCACTACCTTTAATAACCTGACATTCTCGCCCAGGATCCTTGATATCTACCTTGATCATGAAATTATTTATCCATTGGGACCCAAGTTATTCTCAAAAATACGTGGCGGTACGGGCTTCGGATCAATGACTTTATATGAAAATAAAGTGTTGGACAGATTAATTGATGCGAATGGCTTCACCTGGCATATTGGAACCGGAATTGGGTACAATATCAAGGGGGATGGAAGTTCAAGGGTCTCATTAGGACTGAATCTGGATTATTTCCATCAAGCCTTTGAGATTGATATGTCCAGTTCAAACCTCACATCCGTGAATCCAGATGAAATCACCCCCATCAAGTATATTGATTTGAGCCAACCCGTCCTTTCATTGAATATTGGACTGATTTTTGGAGGATACCCTAACGCTGCCATGAAGGCCTTCGAAGCGTTTAAGGACAAGCACTATACGAGGGCTCTGGAAATTCAACAGGAGCTCTTGCAGTTCACGCCTAATCACCATAACAAACAAGCCGTGCTTATTCAAAAGCAAATGGTGGAGGATTCGTTGGTGATCAGGTACTATCGGGATGTACGTACAATTTTATCACAGGGCAAACTTGGAGATGCGCATGCTCTGATACAGCAAGGTGAAAAGCCACCCGGAGCTGCAGCTGAAAATGCGGTTCACAAGATGGAAATGGAGATTGCCGACCGAGCACTGGAGGGTGTGGCCGAAGCACTTAAAATGCTGGACTATGAACGAGCAGAGGATCTGATCCTGTTGGCACTGAGGAGCGATCCTTCCGTTTACGCTATTGCGAAGGTACTTTTAGCACGATCCTATATTATTCGAGCCACCGTATTGTACCAATCCGGGGTTTTTGGTCGAAGTCTATTTTGGCTTAAACAGGCTGATGGACTTACCGATCGCTATCATATGGTTACTGATGATCTCCGCAAGAAAATTGGTGATGGTCGACTGGATGATGCCAACCAGGGTATCTTAAAGGAGGATCGTCAAATGGTTTATGAGTCTATGAAGGATGCCAAGAACCTGAATCCAATCCTTTCGAATTTAGTCGATGGACATTTGAAAGACCTGGATCAGGCCATTAGATACGCCGATGAGCAAAAGATAGCTCCCATGAAGCGCATGGCTTTGGATAATCTGATGGATGATGTTGAAAATTTAAATCCTGAAAACTTTGTTCCCAAGCTGGGCATGAAGGGATCCATCATTGTCCGATACATAGGACCTCCTGAACGAAAATTTAAAGAGGGCGAATACGAACTTTACGTGTATCCAAAATCTGAAACGGTTGAGCTCTGGCTATATTTACGCGATGGGACGATTGAAAAAATAGAATATCAGAATAAACAGAGAAAGTAGTTAGATCAAGTGGTGACCCTTTAAACCCTGGTAAACTTCTTGAATCACAACCTTTGAAATACCCCAGGCAGGAACTGCCAAAAACATCCCCAGCACCCCCAATTGTGATCCAACCAAAATAAGCAAAATCACCGTGAGTGGATGCATTTCCATGGATCCAGAGACAACGATAGGTGAGATGATGTTGTTGTCGATCATTTGAACGATGAGAAACATGCCAATGATATGCAGGATATAGTAAAAATTTGAAACAGCAACTGGATCACCAAGGTTATTAAATAAACTAACAATGATGGCAGGTACCATTCCCATAAATGGTCCCACAAACGGAATCATATTGGCCATGCCGGCAATACTACTGATGAGTAAAACTCCGGAAATATTGGTATCAAAAAGCCAGTTTAACAAAGTAAGACCAATAAAGGACTGTATGGCTACACCTAAGGCTGCCAATAATTGTCCACGTAGAAAATTGGTCAACTGCTGTTTTGTTTTATAGGTAATATTCAATGACATCTCAAAATATCGATTGGGTACCATTCCAATCAGTTGTTTAGTCATCCGCTTCCCATCCACGAGAAAAAACATGGTAATAATCAGAATAAATATGACAGTAGCCAGCGTATCCAGAGCCCCTGCGAGAACAGAACCCAGTTGACTGAAGAATTGGGAAGAAAGACTGGAAATAAGATCTAAATCCAGTTGAAAGCCCGGGATATATTCAGCAATCCTGGAATTAATATCAGCCATAATTGAATCGAGGGAATCGGTAGCTGCGTTCTGCTGGATAACATGTTTGATGCGACTAATTTCAGAGAGTAAGGTAGGAATGCCTTTAATTACTCCCAGCGCCACCATGCCAATTATTCCGCCAAACATAAGCAAGGTACCATAGATACGCCTTAATCCTGAAGATTCCAGGCGATCCACAAGCGGATTGAATACTGTTGTAAGTATGGCCGCAATGACAATGAGAAAAAGAGCATCGACCACGAGAGGGAACGCCTTAAAAGCACCGGCCAGAACCAGGATCAGGAAAAAGAAATAGACCAGGGTCTTGAAGAGGCTCTGGTGAAATAAGCGCACCGATTGCGGTGCAATGACAACAGAATCCTGATTACTCATTTGCCTCAGTCTCTGTAACTGTCTCCAACTTTCTTGATACTTTGACAAGCTCGCCGTTGGTACTCCTCAGCCGAACTGCCAATACCTCGGAAAGAGCCAATAATATTTTTGCGCCAAGAGCTGGTTTTGTCTTTAGAATATCCATGAGGTCTGGACGATAAAACCCAATAATTGTGCTGTTCTCCAAAGCTGTGGCGGAAGCTGTTCTGGGAGATTCATCAAGCAATGCTATCTCACCAAAGAAGTCGCCATCACCCAGTTTTGAGAGTTGCTTTGGTGTTTGTTGAGGAATGTCCAGAAAAATACCAACCGAGCCTTCTATGATGATATACATTCCGCTGCCGGGATCACCTTGCTTAAAAACCGGTTCACCTGGACCATAGTTGCGAATATGTACAGCATTTTCAATAATTTTAATTTCCTGCCACGATAGACGGCTAAACACGTTGACCTGAGAAAGTGTCATCTGGGCCTGGCTTCGGTTTGGCTTCAATTTGTCCTTGAAGCTCTCAAATAGTGGATAGGAGGTAATTGGTTTCTCTTTCATAAACGCCTTCCGACAGTCACTCCGCCATTTTATTGAAGGATAAGATCAACGAGGCTAACCACATCCTGAACATTTATTTGATCATCATTATTTACATCAGCAGCACAAAGTTCAATATCGTTAGGAGCTGCACCGTTCCCAAGAATAATAGCTACCAGACGGACCAGGTCTGAGACGTCAATATAATCATCATCATTAACATTACCTGGATCACATTCAGCCAGCGAATTTTGTTCAATAGTATAGCTGGCACCGTAGCTACTACCTGTCAGTTGGGTTACAACAGGAATCAAAGCGGCCATTGATGCATCCCTAACATCCAGCACAACTGAGCCATTGTTATTAGCATCAAGCTCAATGGAGCCCCAATCTACGGTGTTATCATCCTGTCGAATCGCCCACATGGCAGACATCTCGACACCATCCTGACCATCAAAATCAATTTCCAAGCCGACTTGATTTAAGGTGCTCAAGCGGATCATTTTGCAGGCCAGATTTTCTATTCCGGATACGCTGGCTGATGCAGGGTAACTATTGTGTATGACAGCCAGAGCGGCAGTTGGATACCCATATATTCCAGCATCATCATAACCAAATTGGCTGACGTCCCCAGTGGTAACAGCACGCGAACCCGTGAAAAAGTTCCACACGACATATTCCTCAAATGCCTCTATGAAGGAGCTACCTGCGTGGGATATTGCCTGGGCGTAACTATTCATGACATCCTGGGTCGTATGGTTTTGGCGCCAGTTCCAAAAATCCTCTAGAATAGGAGCTGTGGTATAGGAGTTAGCATCAAACTTCTGATGCATAAAATCTTCCCAGGCATAATCTTCATACGAACCCGTTCCAGTGGTTCCATGATCAAGCCCCCAGTGGGGGTGTGAATAGGGATCGCCATAGCCCAAAATATTGAGCATGGAGTCATTGACATAGTCGTAGACAAACTCTTCAGCCCAGGTGGCATCCAGTTCCACCCAGCCACCTTCAGACCAGTAGGATTCTGCTCGCTGGCTGGCATGTTTAAATTCGTGGGCGCAGGTAACTTTCATAGCGCCTTTGACATTCCCGTCAGGATCCTGGTTTGCTCCAAAGCCAATAAAGTTGTTGTTGAGCACCAAGCGAGTGAGCTCTGAGCCATCAACACTACTGGTTGTACAATACCCGTAGGCACCCATATCTTCAAAGGAGACATTGTAGAACCCATCACCACCGACATGATTTGGTCCAGCGAATTCAGCACTATCAACTTCTTGAGCCCAGGTGTAATCAAGATATTCTGCTGCCCACTCTACATAATCTGGGACACCACTAGCATCCGTATCTGCTGCGGGGACAGCGTCGATTCCTGTAGTGGAATAATTAAAAGAAAAGTGTCCGCCTGGACTGAAAAATATCTCTCTTAAACCACTGGAGCTAGGAAGCAGCAGATCTTCGATGATATTGATCGTGGTTTCAGTCAACACGGGTTGAAGTGCTTCATACTCTATCAAAATCGGGGTTCCACACTTGATGATTTCGGGTTCAAATTCCTGAAAGCGGTCATCGAGGAGTTCTGGCTCTAGAAATAAATAAACTTTATTTAAAATGCTCTCATCCTGGCTCAGCTCACCTCGTTCAAATGCTGCATCAATAGCAGTCAAAGTGGTTGAGGCCAGAAGATTCCCTGTGACTAGTAATGAGAGAGTAATTAACAATCTATTTAACATTGAGAGCTCCTAAGTAATTTTCAAATTAGAAACGCAAGATAACCTGCCCTGCAGTGAAGTCAAAATGTTTGAGATTACGAAAGATTGACGACCTTTCATTATAAAGGCCTTACAGAATTTTTCAAATTAAAATGACTCAAGTATTTCCCTTGGGGTAAAGATGAGCTATTTATAAAGGCGCTCCAAAACCACAGCCCTGGGAAATTTGCCAAACTGGGCTTTACTATAACTACCATCACGCTCTACCCACAGTAAGAAACGCGTTCCCTCGCTGGCAATCACATCCATGAGGATATCATTTTGATCCATGACTCTGGCTCCCCCTACAAAGTGGAGATCAGTCTGGATCAATACTTGTGAGCCGGACAGTTTTATTTCCGGATGCGGATAATCCGAAGTATAACGTGTTGCCCTGGCATTCCAAATTTCACCATCAATAAAAACCTTCAATTCCCTGGGGAAAAATCCAGGGTCAGTTGCTTTGGATGCCAAGAAATGTGTGGCAGAGAAAACAGTTAAAGCATCATGGGGAAAGGGTCTGATAGATCCATTCGAATACTTCACACTTGCACCACCAGGAGAAAGGGTGGCTTCCAGAAAGAAATTCATGGATCCCTCAGAAACTTTTTTTGACCAGCTCAGGGGTGCATAGCTTTGTTTATCAAAATTAACCCGATAAATATTATGAATAGAATGGAAGTAAGCAATAAACGGCTTGAGTTGATTGTCGTAGGTAATTTGAATTGTACTGTCTAATTCTTCCCAGGTCAGTGTCATATTCAATAGAGGAATACCCATGTAAGAGGCCTCGTATGGAATGACAGTCGTATCACCGGCGAAGGCGCTATCGTACGTGCCTAGCCCTATCAGGAGAGTGATTAGATAGCTTTTATATCCACTTACGAGTCGACTGCCTATCATTTCCAGTTCACCTTGCCAATCAATCCAGAGATACCCATGATGGGGATATAAACAGGTTGCAATAAAAACCAGATTGGAAAGACCCACACATCTCTCAAACGATCCATTTTCCGTAGACCCATCAATATGACAATTAGTTCTATGCAAAATTTTATCCCTATGATCCAGTGGAATAGGGGTGATAATTGGAGACTCAATATCTGCAATAAAATTGCTGTATTTAGCAGGAAAGCTGACGCAAGAAATACAAAGAAGAGCGGGTCCTTGCGTTGGAGTCCCCTCGAATCAGAAGCCCAGCGTCTTCTCTGTCGGTAAAAACCATCAATGGAGTCTGCCGAAGAAGTTGTCACAAAGCTTTTCGGGTTCCACGAAAATTTAGCCTGCACTCCTTTGAGTTTCCCAATTTTCTGAACGAGGTAGAAGTCATCGCCAATACTCTGATTTGGGTCTCCTGTAAAGCCACCAATTGAAGTGAAGTGTACTCTTCTGAAAGCCAGATTTTGTCCTGACCCGCTCCAGGCTTTTCCATATTGCAACATACCTGCATTGGTCATCATGATCCCTAAAAAGTCTAAGGCTTGATAAATGGCAAAAACGGATCTTTCTCTAACGCTTGAGAAACCAACCACGATTCCAGTATCTTCATCGAACTCCGACACCATGGAGCTGATCCAGTCTGGCCCCATGCGACAATCGGCATCTGTCTCAATAAGAATGGATGCTGTAGTATTTTTGATGCACTGAGTCAGGGCATTTTTCTTGCCCGTCATCTCAGTAGACTCTTCAACAATACGAACTGCATTAAATTGAGGATGAGTTTTGCTGAATTTGTGAATAATACTCCAGGTGTCATCCGTGGAACGATCATCAGCGATAATGCAGGCATACTCCCCGGCATAGTTTTGTGCAAGCAGGTCATCAAGGAGGTCGGGAAGATTATGTGCTTCATCGCGGGCAGCAATAATAACAGCGACTTTGGGAAAGTTGTCAGAAGGTGGTGTGACCCTTGCCTTCCGAATCCCCAGTATCATGATTGCCACAAATGTAAAGTATGGAATAGCGCCGAGAACCAGCAGAAGACCTATAAAGACAAGCATTGTTATTAGAGTATAAAAAATCCAGCAACGATGAAGTAGACGACAACACCAAGAATATCAACTGATGTGGTAACAAAAGGACCAGTGGCCACGGCTGGATCCAAATTGATACGGTGTAATAGAACAGGCACCAGAGCGCCCACAAAGGCTGCCGTAGCCATGGCTAGAATGATGCCTATGCCGACGGTAATTCCCAACTCAACCGAGGTCATTACTCCGACATCCATGTATCCCACAAGACCCAGTAAATATCCAGCACCGCCCAGCAAGACGCCATATAGTCCGCCCAACAGAAAACCCACCTGTAATTCTTTGAGAACCAGTTTTAAGGCGTTGGCTGTGGATACACGACCTGTGGCAATTCCCCGGACAATAATAGTTGCTGTCTGAGTTCCCACATTACCGGCCATACCGATAATTATAGGTAGAAATGCCATCAGGGCTAACACCTGGCCCAGTGTTTCCTCATAAGTTGTAATGATGCTGGCTACCAGCATACCACCCATCCAGCTGGCAAAAAGCCAGGGAACACGAGTTTTAGCATTGGACAAAGCGCTCTTCATGAGGATATCGCGATCACGACCGGCACCTGCCATCTGGAGAAAATCTTCAGTGGCTTCTTCCCGTATCACATCAATAACATCATCGACGGTAATAATACCCATGAGTTTATTCGCATCATCCACAACTGGAACGGCCAAAATATTGTATCGGGACACGATCGCGGCTACTTCTTCTTGATCTGTCAATGGATTTACTGAGTGGACGCGGGTAAGCATCATCTCGCCCAATTTCTGCTTTGGTTTGGACGTAATCAAATCGCGTAAGGATATAACGCCAACAAGATGTTGACGATCATCCACTACATAGAGATAAAAAACCATCTCCTGCTCATCTTGATTCTGAATTGAAGCAATGGCCTCCACTACCGTAATATCTTCATGGAGGGCAAAAACATCTGGAATCATCAAACCACCAGCCGAATTCTCTGGATACGCCATAAGCGTTTCCATCTCTTCAGATTCACTGGACTTTAAACGATTCAGAATATCTTCAGCTAACTCTTCAGGGAGCATCTGTAGAATATCGGCTTCATCATCAGGCGACATGGCCTTCATGAGAAGCATGGTTTTTTCGATGGGAAGTTCTGTAATCAGCTCCTCGATGAGGTGCTCATCCATCTCAGACATTACTGCAGCTGCGTGGTCCACATCGGCTATGGTGAGAAAGGCCTCAATGCGCTCTTCTGGACTGATATGGCGAAATATCAGGGCCAACTCAGCGGCATGCATCTTGGCCAGCATGTTCTCAAGATTGCTCTTGGCGTGACGGCGAAGCAGGCGTCTTACGGTGTCAATATGGAGGTGTAGATCTTTCATTTCAGTGCCTTGAAATTAAGCGTGATTGAAGTTTAAAGAAGCAGGAAAACGAAGAAAACGGGGATTGATGAAATCTTCCTACCCATTTCACGTGCTAATAAAACATCACGTGGACAGTACTCTATATCTATCAAATGCTCTTTCAGGACTCATTCATTCTTTATTCCCTCAAGCCCCCCTTTCAACTATGTTCAGACGATGAAAAGAAGTGATACCATATATCTTGATCACGCCTCTGGAACCAATCTGCTCCCGGAAGTAAAAAGTTGTATTTCTGGTTGGCTTGATTCAGGTGTGGCAAATCCTTCCAGCATACATCAGGATGGTCGCCGTTCTGCAGCAGGTCTTGATGATGCTCGCTTGAGTATAGCTCAGGTCTTGGGATGCAAACCCAGTGAAATCATGTTTACATCCGGGGCTACTGAGGCCAATAACCTGGCTATTCTGGGAGCTGCTGAAGCACTTCAGTCAAAAGGTCGTCACGTCATCACCAATAAGACTGAACATCCCTCTGTCATAGAGAGCTACAAATCGCTGGAGAAAAATGGGTTTCAAGTCACCTACATCAACTGTGATGAAAACGGTGATATAGACCCTGAGGATTTCAGAGCCAGCATCACTGAGAAGACTATCCTGGCCAGTTTCATGTGGGTAAATAATGAAACCGGGCTCATTCATCCCATTGAAGAACTCGCAAGAATTGCCCATGAGTATGGCGTTCGACTTCACTGCGATGCGGTTCAGGCTTTTGGTCATATCCCCATAGACCTCCAAAACTCTCCCCTAGACTCGCTAGCGCTTTCAGGTCACAAACTGGGTACACCAGCTGGTATTGGTGCCCTATTTGTGCGCAAAGGACACGCCATTTCCCATCAAAGTTTCGGTGGGAGTCAGGAACAAAATGTACGCGCAGGCACACAGAATCATCTTGGTACTACAGCTCTCGCTACAGCTATTGAATACCATGCTGAGCATCTCAAATTAAATGAGAAAAAATATTTTGAACTTAATGCACAGCTCCAAAATCAACTGAAAGATCTGCCAGACATACAGATCAATCGAAATGGCAATCTGTACACACCCAATATATTGAACTGTTCGTTTCACAACATTGACGGTGAAGCACTTTTCATCAGATTGGATATGAAAAATATTGCTGTATCAAATGGGGCAGCTTGCAGCTCCGGATCCCAGGCTCCATCACATGTACTTACGGCACTGGGATTTGATGAAAATCTAGCCCAGGCAAGCCTACGGATTTCAATGGGAATAGAAACAACAAAACAAGAAATAGATGACTTCTGCGGAGAACTCAGGCAGATCGTCCACGCAATACATAGAGAGACAACTTAATGGGTTCAAAAGACAAAAAAGTCGTTATCGCCATGAGTGGTGGCGTGGACAGCTCCCTGGCGGCCAGACTGCTGGTGGATCAGGGTTACGATGTCATGGGTGTCACCATGAAACTGTGGGGATATGTCGATTCAGGTGGTCGTCCTACCCATGATAGCAATTGCTGTTCTCTCGATGATATTAACAATGCCAAAGCTGAATGTGCATCTTTGGGTATCCCCCATTATACGCTGGATATGTCAGCAGAATTCAAAGAGATTGTGATTCAGAATTTTGTATCTGAGTACAAAGCCGGCAGAACACCAAATCCCTGTATTATTTGTAATACTGAAATCAAGTGGCACGCCCTTTTGAATAAGCTGGATGACCTGGGTGTTCAATACCTGGCCACGGGACATTATGCCAGAAAAGTTAAGCATTCAGCCTCCGGAAAATGGGTAGTTGGACGGGGTAAGGATAAAAATAAAGATCAATCCTATGTGCTCTGGGGCATCCGTCCCGAGGAACTAGACCGAACCCTTTTTCCATTGGGTGATCTTTCGAAGCAGGAAGTTCGAGAACAGGCAGCCAAAGCAGACATGAGAACTGCAGATACGCCGGAAAGCATGGAAATCTGTTTTGTCCCTGACAATGACTATAGACATTTCCTTTCAGACCAGTATCCAGGAGTAATTGAGGCAGCCCCAAAGGGGAATTTTGTCAACTCCAGCGGTGAAATCATTGGTGAGCACCTGGGGATTCATAATTACACTGTTGGTCAACGCAAAGGCTTAGGCCTGGCTACTGGCGAGCGCATTTTTGTTAACAAGATCGATGTTGATACCAACACGGTTCACGTGGGGAGCAAAGCGGATGCTGAATCAACCAATTTTACGGTAAACTCATGTAACTGGCTCGTCCCTGAAGCGTTCATTTTTGATCAGAAGCTGGATGTCCAAATTCGCTATAATCATGCAGCCAAACCAGCTACGGTTTCTCGTATTTCAGAAGATGAAGTGCAGGTCGTCTTTGAAACACCGGAAAACGCCATTACTCCTGGACAATCTGCTGTCTTTTTCCACGGTGAAGCTGTGGTCGGTGGCGGCATCATAAAATCAATTTAAAGATTGAAATTCGTACCACTTCAGTATAAGTCTTTTAAATTGAAGCAAGCCAAACTTGGATGGAAATGAAAATGTCTCAACAATTAGCAGTAGTTATCATGGCCGCGGGTAAAGGCACCCGGATGAAGCGCGATGACATCCCCAAAGTATGTAACCCCATTTTAGGGAAACCATTGATCCAGTATGTTGTGGATCAGGCTAAAAGTTTATCAGCAACAAAAATTATCTGTATCGTTGGACATAAACAGGAAATCGTACGGGAAGCATTGAAAAATGAACCTGTCCTTTTTGCTGAACAATTGGAGCAACTGGGAACTGGTCATGCCGTACTTCAAACTGCTGATCTTCTGAAAGATTTTGATGGAGATGTCATCGTTTTATCTGGAGATGTTCCCCTCTTGAAAGAGAGTACACTCCGAGCTCTGTTGGCTAAACATCACACTGGCAATTTTGTAGCGACAGTCCTGACTGCTCTGGCTGAAAATCCAACGGGATATGGACGGGTCGTCCGAACCCGGGAAGATTACTTCGATCAGGTCGTGGAACATAAGGATGCTACTGAAGAGCAGCTTAACATCGCTGAAATAAATTCAGGCATCTATGTGTTTGATAGCAAAAAACTCTT
>JABIFG010000099.1 GCA_018650795.1 Fidelibacterota bacterium | reverse complement strand
CATAATTCGACAGGCACATGGATCGGCTGAGTTAGCAATCTAAAGAAACGCATAAATGACATTTTTATGTCTTCTTGAAAAACCCCCTTTTCAATCTTACTAAACATTGTGTGAAAACTATATTTTGTCCTCGAAATTGGGTGAAGTTGGAAGGGGCTCAGGGTCAAAAAATAAATTATGGATGTTGTTGTATTTTCTTTGTTTATCATGATTTTAACAGTGATCGCCGCACTCACTGGAGAGTGGTGGGTTCATGTCCGCGCCCTCAAACGTATCCCTATCCGAATTCATGTCAATGGGACTCGTGGTAAATCCAGTGTAACCAGACTCATTTGCGCCGGTCTAAGAGAAGCTGGTTTTTCCGTACTGGGGAAGACCACCGGCACAGATCCCCGCATCCTTGATTTAGAAGGAAAAGATCGAAAAATTCATCGCTTACAGAAGCCCAGTATTGGGGAACAGGTTCGATTTCTTCGTTACTTCTCACAGCTTAGACCCCGGGCAATTATCTTGGAGTGCATGGCTGTACAACCGCAGTATCAATGGATTACCGAACAGCATATGGTGAAATCAACTCACAGTGTCATTACAAATGCCCGCCTGGACCATGTTGAAGAAATGGGTCATCGCCTCCGAGATATCGCCATGTCCTTATCCAATACCATTCCTTTCAAGGGCACACTCTTTACTGCTGAACAAGACAAGCTTGACATATTCAAAGAAGTAGCAGCGAAACGAGGGACAGAAGTGAATGCCGTCACCGACCATGGCGTTAGCCATGATGATATGATAGGCTTCAACCATATCGAACATCCCGAGAATGTGGCTCTATCGATCGCCGTATGTGAATCCCTGGGTGTTCCTAGAGAGCAAGCGCTTGATGGAATGCGTAAAGCTCAACCTGACCCCGGTGCCCTGCGAATCTGGGATCTGGAAGTGGATGGTCGTCATTTTTCACTCGTGAATGCCTTTGCCGCAAATGATCCACAGTCCACCAAAACCATTTGGAACATGATCAAAGAGCATCCAAGTCTTGACCACGAACATACCTGTGCATTTTTAAATACCCGTTCCGACCGAGTGAGTCGTACTTCACAATTGCTGGAACTAATACTGAAAGATATCAAGCCAGATTCTCTTTTTGTCCGTGGTGACAAAATGGAACGCTTTGAGAAACCTTACTTTTCAAAGGTAAACGGTAGCGTCGAGCAGTTCTCAGAGAATGAAGATGCCGCTGTATTCGCTAAAAAATTACTTTCTCAAAAAGGCAATACTCTCATTTTTGGAATTGGGAATATTGTAGGCAGTGGTTTTCAAATACTTGATGAATTAAAAAAATATCGGATTCATAAATGATTGAAATTGCCATAGGATTAGGCATCATACTAAGTCTCTGGTTGACGGAATGGCTAGGGGTAACTGCTGGTGGTATCATCGTGCCTGGCTATATCGCTATGTATCTCCATGATCCACTACGGGTTATTGCCACCTTCACCATTTCAATTCTCGTTTTTCTGATTGTCCAGGGCTTATCCCAATTTCTACTGATCTATGGCAAACGCCGCCTCGTGCTCTCGCTGCTCCTGGGATTCTTCTTTGGCTATATCTCAAGAAATTATCTGGCTGTTGAGTTTCAGGCTCTGGGTTGGGATTTCTATACCATTGGTTACATCATCCCCGGTTTGATCGCATCCTGGATGGATCGTCAGGGGGTTGTGAGAACCTTAAGCGTTATTCTCATTACCGCCAGCATTGTACAATTGGCTGTCATGTTAATCAGTGGTGGGGTGATTCATGTTTAGGCCAGCCATTCAACGCGTAGAAGTTTTGGTGGCCATGGCTATCATTTCTCTGGTAGTTTTTTATACAGCCAGTTCCCTGACAGTAGAAACCCGTCAACCTGCCTATGATATCAAAATTGCCGCTGCCCAGCGTATGGCCAACGCCATGCAAATCTTAAAAGACAGTCGTGGCGAAGCAGCCATCTTTATGGATGATATTAATGATCCCAATGAGACAGGTATGATTGGTCGTCAGTTCACATACATCACCACTGATGAAGGTGACCTGGATGCTAAAATTTCGGTCCTTGATCCCAACGTAGCAGCCATGATGGTGGATTATCTCACTCGCGCAGGTGTGGCTAAGGACGATACAGTTGCTGTGACCCTGACCGGTTCCATGCCTGGTGGAAATTTAGCCGTCGTCTGTGCCCTTGAGGAAATGGGAGTCGTACCCCATATCCTGGCTTCGGTAGGTGCTTCACAATGGGGTGCTAACATTGAGGATTTTACCTGGTTGGATATGGAGCAAGTCCTCTATGATACCAGTATTATCTCCTTCAAAACCAGTGCTGCAAGCATGGGTGGAGGTTCTGATGTGGGGCGACGATTGAGTCCCCGAGGTCGTGAACTCATTCAGGAAACCATTACTAGAAACGGGGTTGATTTCATCAACAGTGAAGACCTTGCCGATGCAGTCCAACGCCGTATGGATTTATTT
>JABIFG010000008.1 GCA_018650795.1 Fidelibacterota bacterium | reverse complement strand
TGCTGCCTCCATCTGTACTATATTCAACCGTAGCGCCACTCTCACTGCCGGTAACGGTGACTGCACCATTACTGGAGATATTATCAGCCGCCGTTGCTGTATCTTCGGTTAAGGCAACTGTCAAGGCATCCGGGGCTGCTGTATCCAGGGTAAAGCCACCCGTTGTGTCTGCAGTGGCTGCATTACCCGCCGCATCGGTGGCTACCGTGCTAATTGTAACGGCACCGTCACCCAGCATGGTCAAATCGGCTGAATCGAGAGCTACAACCTGTGTTGAATCATTACCACTCACGGTCTTGGTAACCGTGCCGCTCTGCCCTGTCAAGGTAACTGTCGCAGTATCCCCTGTTGCCGCATTGATGGTAATGACACCGCCTGCAACGGTAGCCTCGGCGCTGGTCTTAGCAGTATCACCAACTGCCGTTACCGTTGCTGCTGTGGGTGCCGTGGTGTCTACCGTTAAGGTAAACGCCGTTGAGGTGCCCACATTCCCAGAACCATCGGTCTGAGTTGCCGTAAGGGATTTGTCATCCGCTGTTGAACTCTCACCCAGGGTCGTAAGATTTTCTGAGGTCAAGGTGTAGCTCCAGCCGCCTAATGCATCCGGCGTTGCGGTACCCAGTGTGGTCGTGCCCGATTTGATAGTAACATCCGTGCCCGGCTCAGTGGTTGTACCGGTAACCGCCGCATCTGCACTACTCGCGATATTATCCGTACCGCCGGCTGCAGTAATGACAACGACCGGAGCCGTGTTATCGGTAAAGACAAAGTCACTCTGAACCAGTCCCAGCGCTGCAGCTGAGGTCAGTGACATAGAGATGGCCTCACTGGCTGTTGTGGTCCCAGCAGACGAATCTGTATCGTACTGCAGCTGAACCGTTGTTTCACCATCGGCAAAGGATTGGGCGATATGGACTTCATTATCGCCAACCGTCGATAAAGTAGCACCATCGTTTACATAGGCGTAGGACCCGGTTGCAACCGTTGACGAGGTCCCTATTAGAGAGGTCAATGGTGCTGCAACATCCTGAATACCAGTACCATCATCAAACTTAGCCGACTCCGCAGCAAAAATATGGCTGGTTGGTGTGTCACTGAGAACAAATGTGATTGATGCCAGCAAGTCCCCATTCGTTAAACCACCCAATATGTTACCTGTCCCAACGCCCGCAATTTGCCCCGTTGTACCATTAATATCCAGCACAGGAATTAAAGAGTGAGAAGCTGTAATTGCTGCTCCACTCACATTTGATGTGTAATAAAAGTCCACATCGACAGAAAATGAATCATCACTAGTCAAGCTAGTTCCTACGTAATACAGGTCAACTGTCGCCTGATTACCATTAATTTCACCATTTCTGAACTCATACGGTGAGGAGGCTGAGCCTGCAGGCACACTATTTTCTGTGGTATATCCAGCGCCACTACCCGGCCCAAGCAATACAGAGAGATCGATCGCATCCCCACTGGTGAAACCAGATACCGTATCCCCACTGGACAGGGTCACGGTATCCGTACCCCCATTCAAATTAATCAACTCAACGGATGAGGTACCCGCAATTTTGTCATCCCCAGTAGTACCCACAACCACATTAGCAGTGGCCGCACTACCTGCATTTCCAGACGCATCGGTCTGTGAGACAGACAACACATAAGAACCAGAGTTTGTCATTGTGATAGAGGTGTCACTCCCTGTAACCGCATCACCGCCATCCAGGGTGTAACTCCAGCTTGCACCCGACTCCAGACCAGCGACCTCGATAGTACCATCACTGTTCATAGAGAGTGTTGGCGCAGCAGGGGCCGTTGCATCATAGGTGAACGACAGTGAATCCGATGTACCGGTATTCCCCGCCGCATCGGTGACAGAGGCCGCGACACTTACACTTCCCTCAGTGAGGGGCGCCAATGCATTGGCTGGAACATCAATCGAATAGACGTTATTGGCAACCGTACCGGTTGCCGTTACGGTATTACTTTCACTATCGGTAAAGGTAAGCGTGACGGTCTGCCCATTTGAGAACGTCGAAGTACCGGTAATGGTAACAACTGCTGATGATTCAGCCGCATTGATAATATTGTCACTTAGTACAGCTGGTGCATCCATGGTCACCGTTGGTGCGGTTTTGTCGTAAACAAAGGTGCTAGAGGCCGCACCATTCACCACCTGCCCAGCGACAATAGCTGAAACAGCAACGTCACCTGCTGCTAATGCCTGCAGAGAGGATGCATCAATGGTCACACTATAGCTGCCATCAGCAGCAACCGTTCCGGTATAGTCTGTGCCATCAAAGGTCACGGTAACGGTATCGCCGGTTGATGCATTCGTCGTTACACCTGAAATCACCAGATCGTTATCGTCATCGTCAGCATTCAAGTAGCCATCTGCAATCACTGTACCTGTAGTATCAATGGTGGTGGTCTTGGTATCCAAGGTATAGGTAAAGGTTGTTGCTGGTGAGGCATTGCCCGCCCCGTCCAGTTGACGCGCATAGACCGTATTTGAGCCTTCTACCGCTGTAGGCACAGCGCTACCCCATGTTGAGCCATCCGCACTGTACTGGTAGGTGGCCCCATTTTCGCCATGCGCAGCCAGAGAGCCATCACTGGTAATCTGATCATTTGCATTTGCGCCGGTATCATTGCTTAACAGAACCGTGGGCGCTGCAGGAGCGGTATGGTCCAGTGTAAAGGCAAAGGTCTTCGTTACCGGGTCACCTGATGTTGGCGTTTCACGAATTTGAACCGAAGTAGTACTGCCATCGGTATTTCCAACTAGAGGCAGATCATTGAGCCAAAAATTCAATACTGGTTGAGTGCCTGTAGTTCCGTCATCACCGTCTGTTAATGCGGTAAGATTGGTCAAATTAAGGGCTGCACCCGTGATGGTGAGAGTACTGGTATCCGTATTAAAGATAGGTATCAGTGAGGTGGCCTGTGCATCCCCCTCTGCATCATAATCGACTAACTGAACCCCTTCACTACTCAAATTTGCAACGCTCTGATCTGCCTCATAACCGCTACTGCTGACACTTAGCTCCATAGAGATAGTACGAACCACCTCACCACCATAGACAAAACCAAAATCAGTGGAGCTTAGACTAACCGTATAGGTTCCCTCATTGCCCAGCAGGGCTTCCTGTGCGCTGCTAAAGAGCGTATTACTAGAGCTGATCTGCCCCAACAGTGAGGCCAACTTAAGGGTCACTGAAGGGAGGCTCCCCCCCCCCTCTTCCACCAACAACAGCTCATCAATGGCAGAATTGGTGACACTGATTCCAGTGTCAACAGAATTTCCATCCAGTGTTGCTGTTGGAGTCAATGTGGTATCGGCTGGAACGGCTAAAGTAAGGCCACTCCCCCCTTCTGTTGCCGTAACTGGCAGCTCAAGGGCGACTGTAAATGGCGTTGAACTACCTGGCGTGTTTCCTGACAGCGAAAGGGTGACGGTGTTAGAGGCTGGAATAAAGACTAGGCTATCACTATCACCAGACATGTCGGTCCAGGTTGTGCCATCCGTACTGTATGCCAAGGTAGAGCCTGTATCGGCACCGACTATAGTCAACGCCCCATCTGTGGTCACGTTATCACCGGCCACGCCGGTATCATTCTGCAGCGACACCTGAATCTCATCTTGGGCCGCTATAACGGCATCCAGATCAGCTGCATTTTTGATCGTAGTATTATCTGCAGCCACCGATGTCACTAAAGTAGAGACCGCATCATTGGTAATGGTCACCGCTACTGAAGTGTCGCCAACACCCGTTGCAGCTGCAGTCTGTACAGCGGTCGCAATTGCGCTCAAGGTTGTACTGTTTGAGAGGTCCACAGCGACTGTAGCCCCATCCAGTTGTGCTGCAACGGTCTCTGCAACAAATTCAACTGCTGCGGCCAAACTCACTGCACCACCACTATTATTCGCAACTGTTGACGCCAGATCAGACAACAAATTCTGCACTGTGGCTGCCGCTTTTTCAGCCGCAAGCGCTTCTGCCGCATCTACACCTGCTGCAAATGGGTTATAACTAAGGGGGTCTACTGTAATCCCCAATGCTGTCTGCAGTTCTGTCACTGTCAGATTAGCATTCGCTGCCAACAGGGTTGTCAATGGTGTCACGACTGTAGCGGTACTGGGTGCTGCCAACGTTCCTGAGAATGCATCCCCGGTTGATGTATCTGTACCACCTGAAGCGACAATCGTGCCTCCACTACCCTGAAGAGTATAACTACCATCTGCTGCCGTAGTGGCTTCATACTCACCGGCATCCTTCACATAGTCCCCATCCATATCACGAAATACCGTCGCACCAGAGATTGGCCCTTTAACCACGGTACCGCTAGAAGATGCAACTGCAGCTACTACACTACTACCGCCACCACCACCGCCAGCAACTGCCGCTGCACCGAGCAGTGCAGCAATCATCTCTCCACCAGATGCCGCAGCAGCACCAATTGCCTCTCCGGCACCCGCGATCCCATCTGCAATGGTATCTGTTAACGATGCGCCTTCTGCTTCCGCTCTGGAGAGCTCCCCATATACAGACTGTGAATGGGACTGAATCTGAGCAATCAAATTATCCAGATTTTGTCCAGAAAAGAGGCCGCTACGATCCAGAATACTATGGAGTGTATCGGGGTTAACCAGATCAAGACCTGCGGGGTTCGCTTTGACCTCAGCAGCAATGGCATCCACTACCTTGGCAACCATTTGAGGTGTCTCTTGAGAGAGCCCCAACGCCTGCACTGTGTCATTAATAATCGCAGAGAGCTGTGCCAATGCCTGTTGGCGACCTGCTGCTGTATCAATAGAGAGTACCTGCTCAACTAATATTCTAGCCTGCTCTGCTCCCATTCCCTGTCGCACCAGCGCCTCTTCAATGGCGCGGATGGCGTCTACCGGTACAGCACCATGCCCACTCGCCTCACTCTCTGTGACTACTCCAGCCAAGCCTAATGTCAATAACATCAGTGGACTGAATAACTGAGATTGCTTCTCGCCCACAGCACGATGTTTACGAGACAACTCGCCCCCATTCTGAATATTAGAAGTTTGAGACAACAGCGCAGAATCGATTCTTTTCATCTTTTTACCTTATTCAAGAATGAGACAATATAATAAATATTACACAAAGTTACATAAAAACTACCCTTTCAGGCAGTTTATGCTATTAATAACGTTGGCGGAAGTATAACACCAATAAATATGAGGTAAAGAGTAACCGGCCTATTCTGTTACCGGTACCCAGCTACCATCCACATCACCACGCAGCACACCGACCAACTCAATTGTTCCATCTACCGAGATATCCTGATCAATCGTGTGGGGTGTCGTATTAAGTTTGCTCAAGGGGTTGCCATCAGCACCTGCAATGGTATCGACCTCATCATCGGTAAAATCTGCTTTATCGACAAAAGCCCATTCAGGCTCTACATTATTGGTGGTACTTTTCCCAAGATAATACTTCAACATATTGAGCACATCACTGAGGTCGACATCATTATCGGCATCGAAGTCAGCTGCGATGTAATTATAAGGAGAACTATAACTTTCAGGCAGTGATTTACCCAGATAGAGCTTAAGCCCAGCCAACACATCGGTTAATGACAGACCAGATGTTACATTATTTTCTGGCCCAGCTAAAGAAGCGGTCACATCCACTTCGGCATCTGCAATCGCCTCTACAGAGAATGCACCGGTAGTGGCTGCACTGGTTCCATTTTGGCCTACAACAGTCAACCCAACCCCCTCAAGCTTCACCGCACTATCTTTCCAGAATTCGACGGCCCCGGTCAGGGTATACCCCTCATTAATAGTCATGGTTGACGCTGCTGCACTGAAGTCTGAACTATCCCGTACAGAGTAGGTGAAGTTGGCATAATCTAGGCCAGTCACCCCTACACCAGCAGTAAAGACCAGGTTACCCAGGTCTGCCAGCTCAATCACCTGCGTCTCAGTCACATCCACTCCATCCAACTGAAGAGTGCCATCTGCTGCCTCAATACCGCTGAGCGAATCAATACGAATTGCCCCCAGTGAATCGCCCGTATCCACATCGGTAAAGCTGAAGTCTGATGCAGAGAAGGTGTGGGCGTTGTTCGCCGCCACTGAAATCGTGGTCGCAGCACCGGTTGGGGCATCGTTTACACCTGTAACAGTCATTACAACATTCTGGGCATCCCCCCCAGCCACAGCCACGCTAAAGGTATCCGTAGCTGTCGCAGCTGAGGCCAGTGTCTGTGTAACAGCACTGGTATTGTCGAGGGTATAACTCCATATCCCGGTATCCGCAATCGAGAAGGTACCGTAGGTACCTGCAGTATCGGTTTGCGCTGTAATCACTGCATCTGCGGCATCATCGGCATCTGAGGCAGTCAGCGTCCCACCAATTGCGGCAGTTGTCAGGTCTTCTGTTGCCGCACCGGTCAACGCACCCCCAAATAACGTCGCATCTGCAACAGCAGTCACGTCAACGGTTAGAGTATAGGTGCTGCTACTATAGGCGTCACTATCACCAACCTGGTACCCAACAATCGCATAACCGGAACCATTACCATCCCCTCCAGGTACGAAGCGGAGCTTACCTGCGGTGATATCGGCAGCAGTGATCATCTGATCGACTGAGACCGCCCCCCAATTATCTGTTCCGCTATCGTACTCTAGCGCTCCTTGCGCTGGCAGAGAGGTAATTTTGATCATCTGCAGGGTCTCGGCATCATCACCGGTATCTGTGAAGGTACCAAAATCATCGGTTGTCAGTAGTGTAGTGGTATCCTCATTAATCGTCAGAGTATCATTGCTACCTGCAGGAATCGCATCATTGGTTCCATCAATGGTAATGATAAGGTCCTGAGCACCAATTGCTGTCGTTCCACTAATAGTGGCAGATACCGTTACGGTAAAGTTGTCACTCAGAGACTGTGACTCTGTAAGTGCCTGCACCGTAGCATTGACTTGGTCGACCACATAGCTGTAGGAGCCGTCTGCACCGACTGTTAGTGTTCCGTAACTCCCCACCAATTGGAGGCCATTGGAGGCACTGGTACTGCTGGTTGGAACTGCGGAAGGGCTTCCACTCTCTGTCTGTGCAGAGGTAATGGTCATTGTCGCGCTTCCTGCATCCGTGATATTCGCCATCAGTGCATCGGCCACACCCGTTGCATCTACACTCGCCTGCACATCCCCTTCCGCATCTACACCGGCCTCATTGGCATCGGTATTCGTGATCGTTCCACTAGATGTGAGATTCTCATCCGAGGCCACATCCACCTTCACCTGAACCGGCGTGAGTGAGGTAAGGGTCCCATCAAATGCAACCACGGTAAATGCATTCACGGTGCCACTGGTGCCACTAGGGCTCCAAATCAACGGAGAGTCGTTAGGATCTATCGTTGTGGTTCCGGGTATCACACTCAAATTATCTTGAGTCAAAGTACCACTCGTCACCTCCATAATCCGAAATGCCTGCACAGCATTATCATCGGCCTCATCTGCAGCATTCGCCAGTGTTGTATAGGAGATTGAAAGGGATGCTGACTCAGCAATTGCACTCCCTCCATTATCCAGGGTACTAATCGTAGTCAGACTTGGACGATCATTAGTGCCACCAGCATCATCCGCACCAGCCACATTGACCGTCAATGTCTGTGTAACCGCATCGGCAATGCCATCACTGGCCGTTACGGTGAAACTTTCTGACTCATCAGAGCCTGCTGCATTGACTGCCGTATCATCGGGAGTATAGGTATAAGCGCCCGTTGAAGCACTCAGCGACAGTGTACCCAATGTACCTATCTTGGTAACCGTGTCACCCGCCTCAGATCCACCACTGATTCCATAGGTCTGTGTCGCACCACTGTCTAGGTCCGTCGCAGAGAGGGTACCTAGCTGTGCAACAAAGTCATCGGTTGCCGAGGTGTCCGTAAGGGATATTGCGGTTGGTGCAGCGAATATCGGGGTATCATTGGCTGCGGTAATATTCACCGTCAATAGACGACTGGCTGAGAATAAACCCTCAGTCACCATCACAGTAAAGGACTCGCTCGCACTTTCTGCCAACGCCTCTACTGCTGTCTCATCCGGGGTAAAGGTGTAGTTGCCATCCGCTATGGTTACAACCAGGGTGCCGTAGGTTCCGGCCAAAGTAGCCGTCGTACCGTTATCTGTACCCCCACTGATACCATAAGTTAAGCTACCCCCGCCAGTCCCTGCTGTGCCACTCAGTGTTGCATCTGTGTTTGAGAGCGTGTCATCTGCTGAGGTGTCGGTCAAGGTAATTGCAGTCGGTGCAGCCAATGTTGGTGCCGTCGCATCAGTATCCTGTACCGTTACATTAAAAGTCGTATTGACCGCCTGTCCTCCCTGGTCCGATGCAACCAGCTTAACAGCCACTGTGGCCTCTGTGGTACCTGCAGCCGGAGCCTCTGAAGTCGAAAAAGTCCGACTCTCAGCATCAAAGGATAGCCAGGAGGGGAGCGCAGAATCATCACTCTGCGTCGCGGTGTAGGTCAATGAGTCCCCACTATCCACATCGGCAAAGACATCTGTTGCAAAGGTGTAGGTCCACGCATTACCAGAATAGACATTGTTATCGGTATTGGTCACCCCATCAAAAGCAGTAATAACATTCGCGACTGTTGGTGCATCATTGGCACCCTGCACCGTGATCACCAAATTGGCGGTACTGGTCAACCCTCCCGCATCTTCAATGGTGTAGTTAAAGGTATCGGAGAGTGTGTTACTGCTGGTACGTAACGCCTGAACAGCGGTATCCGTATCATCAACAGTATAGGTGTATGATCCAGTTGCCTTGGTTAAGACCAAGGTGCCGTAATCTCCAACGCGGGTTAGCGTATCGGTTCCAGTCGCACCATTGACACCGGTAATGGAGAATGAATCACTGGTATCCGGATCACTATCATTGATCAGCAGATTCCCTGTTGGATTCGTTGCAGCTGCCGCTGCCCCCGTCTCAACAGCAGTTTCCGTATCTGCAACGGCGACGGGTGCATCATTAATATTGGCAACCGCTGCAGTTACACTGCTGTTAACTGACTCCGCAGTATCGTATCCATCCGTATAGCTGGCGACAACACGTACCACCTTACCCACCTCATCTTGTGAGAGCTGATAGGTAGAGGAAGATGCCCCATCAATGGCACTCCATGTTGATCCATCCAGAGAGGATTGCCACTGATAACCGATGGTGCCGATGCCATCAAGATCCGCCAATGTATTGCTTGCGGTCAGGGTATTCCCCTGCGTCACATCAACAGAGGCACTATTGGCATCAACTGCACCCGTAGGGTCGTCGTTGAGGTTTGCGACTGCAATATCAAAGATATCACTCACATCATCAGTAGCACCATTACCATCAGTCGCCGTTACTTTGACAGAAAGAGAACCTACATCAGTATTAGCCGGTGTACCTGAGAAGGTTTGTGTTGCACCTGTAAAGGTCAACCAGGTTGGCAGAGCAGAGCCATCAGAAAGGGTTGCTGTGTAGGTCAGTACATTTCCGGGTGCATCATCACCGGTAGTGTCATCCGTATCAACAAAAGAGCCACTGGAAACCGCATAACCAGTTTCACCACCTAGCGCACTACCCTGAGTGACACTCTGATCGACTAAAGCAGTGACAAGTCTTGGTGTACCTGTGGCAGCAGCAGCAACCGTAATCTTGAAGATATCTGTTGTAGCAAGTTGAGTAGATGCATTATCAGTTGCCGTCACTTCAACGAAAAATTCTGCCCCCTCCGTAGTAGATGAAGGTACTGTCCCGGAAAATGTTCGAGAATCGCCGTCAAAAATGAGCCAACTGTTCGCTCCATTAATTGCACCATCGGTAATCTCTGCAGTATCTGTAGCTGAAGTAACCTGCTTAACGGTATAGGTCAGCGTGCCACCGTCATTAACTGGGTCGACATCACTAAAAGTATCGCTGGAAAATGTGTAACTATAGAGACGGCTTTGAAATGCCGTCTGGTCTGCAATACCATTATCAAGGGTCGGTGCATCATTAATGTTGGCAATCTGGGCTGTTGTGCTGCTAACCACTGACTCATTATTGGATTCCTGGTCAGTATAACTCGCGGTAACACGCACATACGCACCGGCTTGTGTATCGGTCAGTGTGTAAGTTGACCCAGTGGTAGATCCGGCGATGGTGCTCCAGCCGGTAGAGCCATCACTGCTCTGCTCCCAGAGATAGGTAATGGTGCCTAGCCCATCGATATCTGCAATATCATTCGTAGCCGTCAGGATTTCACCCTGCGTGGCCGTGCCCGACAAAGTGACTGAACCGGTGGGCTCATGGTTGGCGGCATCCGAGAGGGTGTAGGTGAGCGTATCAACCGCCAAGTCGTTATAGGCGGAGTTGCTATCACTGCTGACCACTCTAAAACTGAGTTTTCCCGTCTGGCTGGTCTCTTTGGTGGCATCCTCACGGGCGGTAATCGTCACCGATTGTGCTGTTTCGAAGTTACTCTCTGTAAACGTAAGTACCGAGGTACTGAAATCAAGCTCAAAAGAGCCGGGCTCCTCACCATCATGCTCCAGATAGACGGTAACGGTCTCACCGGATACCGGGGCCTGCCCCAGAGCGACAGTAATGGTATCCGAGCTATCCGTATTGCTCTCTTGCAGGCTGGTGCCGGTATCTGCACCCGTTACATTCACGGCATACCCTGCACTTACAGAGCGCAGTGTCATCTGCATGACTGCGCCTAAATCGGAGCCATCATTGGCTCCAGAGTCATCTTTGGCCTGAAGGTAGAGTGTAAAGTCCCCTGTATCCGTGCCTGGATAGAACTCCGCTGAGGTCATCTCACTTGCGGTCAGAGAAACATTGAGCGGAGAGCTCATGCCATCCGCATAACCATAGGAGGTACTGCCAACTTTTACAAAGCCTGTACTGTTGAGCGTTAAATAGGAACCATCTGCCGGTGATGAGACCGCGACATCCAGTGTTACCGTTGATTCACCCAGACCATTCACCACATTGGATAGATCTGTCGCGCTGACTACGGTATAGACCGTACTGTCTACACTAACAGTTCCCCCGCTAATGGTTGCAATTGAGAAGGTCTCCCCCGCAGTTGGGACAGACTTCAACCCTTTCACATTCAGCGTGGTATCCGTTTGGCTTCCGCCATTCACTTGGGGCTGCGTTAAGGTAAAGATATAGCTTAAGGTCTGACTGCTATCGGCATCGGATGCAGAGAAGAGGCTGGTCATCGCCAGTGCCTCACCATCTCCACTATCTGCAGCAGAGACACTACGCACCACCTCTGTGTCGATGAGTGCGTTACTGGAATCCGAGGTCACAGCACCAATTGTCATGCTCGGTGTATCATTCAGGTCCAGACCAGTCCCACTCACCTTGAGGGTATAGTCTCCGGTGTTGGCAGACTCAGCATCCGCGTGTTTTGTCACTGTCACCTGATAGGTCTGTGGCTGATTACTGTCACCTACAGAGGCACTGGCCGAGGTTCCCGCTGAAAGTGAGATCGCACTGTTGGTGGTACTATCGAGAATCGAGGTGCCATTCCAGTCTTTTACGGTAATGGTCCACTGGTTATCGGTACCGGTCACTGCCGCAAAATCAACAGAGAAGGTAGAAGCGGCTGCCGTGGTAAAGAGCCAGACATCACCACTATCATCCCCATCAGAGAGACTACCGGTCATCGATACCCCTTCCAGAAGATAGTTACTGCTGTCCGCGGCATAATTCGTATCATCGTTGTCCTCAACCTCTGTGGTCGAGGTAAAGGTTGCGGTTACCCCATACTCCTGAGTCGAGGACACATCAGCCTTGGCCACCTTGAAGTAGTAGGTGCCTGCTGCGCTGACTTGTGCGGTCAGAGACGCCGTAGTCCCGACGGAGGATTGGACAGGATCAAAGGTCAGTGCCGTATCATCGGCAACCGCTGTAGAGATGGAGGGGCTAATCGTCAGTGTGGCCTCACCGGAGGAGACCGTTCCACTGCTGACCACCGTATAAACGGTTGTACTCGTACCAATGGTAAAGCGGTCTCCGTCCGCAGGGGCTGCACTCAGCCCATCCACAATCAGCGAGGTGCCGGTCTGGTCTGCGCCATTGATCAATACACTGGTACCAGCTGCTGAGGCGGTAGGAGAGAGCAGATAGCTGGTTCCTGCTGTACTCAGCAGGGCGATATCCCAGTGCTCTGAGGTCGATGAGTAGGTTCCGGTATCAAAGGTGACCTGAATCAGTCCCGGGCCATCGGCAACAATCTTGTAATAGTCGGTATCTGTCGAACTGCTGAGTGCTCCGGTAGTCTTCTCGTTCTCTGCCAGCAGATTCGCTGTTGAGACGCTGTTATTAGATTCACCGGTACTCAGGCCGTGTTCTGATTCATATGCCATGGCTCTTAGATCCTTAAAATTAGGTTATTTTATAATTGTCTTAGAATATTTGGGTTTATTCTACTTTTCAAGCCCCCAGTTCCCCTACCCGTTGATCCGGGAAGAGGAACTGAAGATTCGATCAGTCGTTAGAAAGTGCCAGAGTTGACAATTTCAAAGTTGGCATCGACCAGATCGGTACTGGTCACCCCGACCAAGGTAATCTGATTGCCGCTACCAAGGTCAATGACCGTATCATCACCCTGCTGGGTCGCCTGTGCCTTGACCTCGGAAATGGTGTCGACTCCGTTGCCATTGAGGCCATCGGTATCACCAGCACCTAACAGAATACTGAGCACATCGCCGCCAGCCCCGGCGACAAAACCACGCGCTTGGTCTGTGCCACTGCCATCACCCAATACGATATGGTCACTACCGTCGTAACCGTAGAAGATCTCGTCCTCGGATGTACCGGTCAATAGATCAGACAGGCCGGTTCCTTTGACCTTCCAGGTGGTGGTGACCCCTGTTGCACCCATTGAGGCTTTAGCACTCTGGCTTGCAATCAGTGACATCGCCTCATCATCAAACAGCAGCTTCTCGATGTTACGCAGGGTATCGGTTTCGCTACTGCT
>JABIFG010000098.1 GCA_018650795.1 Fidelibacterota bacterium | reverse complement strand
GATATCATTCCCAACCTGAAGAACACCTCCCCCTTGTAGAGATAACTCTCCCACGGATACTTCACCTACTGGCTTCGGATTTTCATTTAAAAATATTTGGGCTTTTTCTGCAGCTGAATTCCATTTGAATTGAACATTATTTAACTCACCATCAACATATTGATCTGCCAAGATATCCATTGTGTGGTAGGCAGTGGCACCACTCGAAGATTTCACAGCAACTACCAGTTCATCATAGCTGCCTAGCGACAATTCAACAGATCCTCCACTCTCTACATAAGAGAAAAGCCCACCTCTTGGGTCATGACCCAATAGCTGAAGTGTAATATCAAATGATTGTATACCTGCAAACAGACTTTCTGCTCCAGTACTATCTTGAAATTGAAAATAGCTGGATTCAGGGATATTCACTCCGGTCTCTTGCCCTGTTACAGAGGCAACATGAAGGGCACTTTTGACCTCTCCCTTATTCATCACTCCACTCTGGTCCGTTACCGTCCAAACAATAGACCTCTGCTCAACCAGCAAATCTGTTGTACTAAATTCTACAGCATTCAGTAGCTGCTGGTACTCTTGTGGAGAAGCATCACCACTGATCAGTAGTGTTTGCGTGGTATTGTCGTACTTCCAGACAACCTCTGAGCCACTTGGTGTCGATATCTTGAAGCCTACATCGTCCGATCCCTCCAATTGCTGATAACCCACAATGTCCGCAGGCAAACCAACGGACAGACTGTCCAATGGATTACCACTCGATGATGCTGGCTGAACAATCTGAACAGTTGCCTTTTGAATACCATCCCCAACATCTGTCAATGCTATAACGTTCAGTAAGGCGGCTGATTCACTACCCAGAAGGTAGCTTGGTTCCCCGGAAATTTTTAAGCGCGGTGCGCTATTGATTGTCACTGTAGTGGCCACATTGATATCTGCTGCCAACGACTCTCCTGGCGGCATACCATTATCTTTCACACTATGCAGAGAGACTACTCGACTCTGACTAGCATCTGCCTCATTCTCACTATTGATATATTTGACATTATTGATCAAGCTGGTTGCTGCACTCTCTCCCCACTCCCCTTTCAAGGTGACTGTCGCAGTTTTGTCTACTCCATATACTACTGAATAGTCGATAGGGGATGCTGCTGTTGACTCATGGTCATCGGTATGCCCAAGTACAATCTCTTGACCATTGACCACCAATTTCTCAAAGTCACCATCCAAGACATTCGTTACACTCAATACAATTTCTGTAATTGACTGATTTGACTCTACTGGACTGAGAGTCACCCCTTGGAAAAGGGTCCCAACATTAGCTAACAAATCCCCTCCTGTAAAAAGAAGGGTATCTGCTGATCCTGTAGCTTGCTCTACTGCAGGTAAATTATTAACATCCTGAATTTGTACAGATTTTAGCTGTAGAGTTGATGAATCACCGTTTACATCTGAAACGCTCCATGAAAATGTTCTACTTGTTTTTGTGCCTCCTACCGTTGGGTCACCTGTTGTGCTATTAAAAACGATGGCCTTCAAAGCTGCATTATAGGCAGTAGCATCCCCCTGCCCCATTAAGGTAAGCACACCATCTGTATAAGATTCAAATTTAATACTTTCTTGATCAGTAAAACCCAACTGATCACCCGCTTCTGGATTTTCAATGGTAATGGTTGCACGAACCAAGCTTCCTCCATCAACATCCTCCAAGGAGATGTATCCAGACTCTTGTGTTGTCCCAGAGTTCTCTTTAAAAATCAATTGACTTGTTGCTGATATGGTTGGCATATCATTTACTGCCACCACATTAATGATTGCACTCACGGAGATATCCGGTGCTAAGGACTCTCCCGGTGGCACCCCATTGTCTTTTACACTCTCTAGCGAGGCTGTTCGGCTCTGACTAACATCTGGATCTTGATCACTATTGATATATTTGATATTACTAATTAAATTAGTAGCTTCACTTTCATCCCAAGCCCCTTTCAGAGTAATTGTTGCAGTTTTATTTGCCCCATATGCTACCGAATATCCTATAGATGATACTGCTGTTGGCTCATGGTCATAGGTATGTCCAAGTACAACCTCTTGACCATCAACCACCAGCTTCTCAAAGTCACCATCCAATATATTCGTCACATTCAATACAATTTCTGTAATCAACTGATTTGACTCTACCGGACTGAGAGACACCCCTTGGAAAAGGGTCTCAACACTCTCTAACAAATCTCCCTCTGTGAAAAGAAGGGTATTTTCTGCCCCTGTAGCTTGCCCTACTGTAGGTGCATCATTAACATCCTTAATTTGCACTAACCGGGTCTGCAGTGTTGATGAATCACCGCTCTCATCTGAAACTGTCCATGAGATTGTTCGTGTAGCTTTTGTACCTCCTACCGTTGGATCACCCGTTGTACTATTGAAAGAAATTGACTTCAGGGCTGCCTCATAAGCCATGGCATCACCCTGCCCCACCAAGGTAAGCACGCCATCTGTATAAGACTCAAATTTAATAGCTCCTTGGT
This sequence comes from Fidelibacterota bacterium, assembly GCA_018650795.1. Lineage (GTDB taxonomy): Bacteria > Fidelibacterota > UBA8477 > UBA8477 > JABMPR01 > JABMPR01. Next base: position 1,517 of record JABIFG010000098.1, on the reverse strand, counting down.
CTGCGAAACCCAGCTCATCACCCATTTCTAGATTTTCAATAGTGATGGTTGCTCGAGTCAGGTTTCCTCCATCAACATCTTGTAGAGAGATATACCCAGAGTCTTGGGTAATTCCAGAGTCCTCTTGGAATATCAACTGACCTGTTACTGACACTGTTGGCATATCATTGAGAGGGGTAATATCAAGCATAACCGTTGCAATAGACTTATCCCCATTTGCATCCTCAACCATATAGGTAAAGCTATCATCTTCACCTAAATCATTCTTCCCTTCAGTTGGTGTGTATTCATAAGATCCATCTACACTAATTTTAACTGTTCCGAATTGAGGCTCAGATACCAAGCTCCACGTATGTAGGCCATCTCCAAGCTTGTCATTTTCTGCCAAGTTTCCTGTAATGATATGGTCTTCGTCCCCAAGTTGAGTATCATCTACCGCCTCTGGAATCAGGTTTACCGGAGATTCTTCAGATTCAGGTGTATTCTCTGGAACCTTTAGCTCTTCTACAGACCCACTTAAAATAAACTCTTCAATATCTTCAGCCTCTCGATCAGCTTCTGGAACCTCCAGTAATGCCTCTACTTGTTGCTCCATTTCACTATCTTCATTGGCTGCAACCACAAAATCAGGCACGGGCGGGAGCGCCTCTTCAAATCGGGCCTTCAGTTCATCAGGGGCATCAAAGGCAGGCTCTGGTGCTCCGGGGCGAATACTCACCGCTGTCGCCATACCGGGCTGATCCAGCGTTACCGTACCTCGACCGTTGGCATCGGAGACATCCAAAACACCCTCTTTATGCACAAAGGTACTGGAGCCATCGGACTCCACCACGCCCTCCATTTCGGAGCCACGCACTCCAATCTGTGCGGTTGGGGTTTTGATGGTGGTGTGAGTGCCTTTATCCAGACCACCGAGTGATCCACTGGCGTAACGAAAGAAGCCGCTGACAACAGTTGCCTCAAATTGCCCGCTCTCTACACCGGGGGTGTAGCTGTAGTTTTCGATAATGGCGCGGGTCTCTTTTCCGAGCTGGAAGCTGGTGCCATCAACCATTCTCAGGTTGGCGTAGGAGCGCCCAACGGTCTCAACCAGATCATTTTGGTAGATTGGGTCCCCCTCTTGCAGGGTACGGGTAACACCATCCGCACCCTTTGCGGTGACATCACCACCCATCTCATCTATGGTGCCGATGGGGTCCCCCAACAGACCGGGGATGGAGATGCTACCTGCAGGACCTGCAACATCGATAGAGTCTGTATTAATCAATAATTTTTGGACGGTATCGGGGTGGAGCATGGCTCCAGCAGTCGTCTCTAGTACGGGGGGGTTATCACCAGAGAAGTAACCTTCAACGGTGATCTCTTCACCGAGGTCGCCGCGGATAATCAGGTCATCCCCATTTTGGACATACTCTCCTTTCAACAATAGATCAGGGGAGAGAATAGTGACACTATTCTCTTCGACCGTTGCTACAGCGGCTGCAAAGGCTGCTGTATCGACTGATCGATCATTGAGT
>JABIFG010000097.1 GCA_018650795.1 Fidelibacterota bacterium | reverse complement strand
CAACCTAATTCTGATGGCCTACCTGATTGCTGGGAAGCTAGCACATCTGCCTAGGTCGCCGTTTAGGCCAGCTACTATATCTTGTGGTCAGGGTGTGGCTGCATGATGCTTGATTACCCACACAATTCGGGACGGAGCCTGTATTCTTTGGGTATATGCAAGTCATAATGCTCATCACTGGGTATAATTATTTGTCTTAACATTATATTTCTCCTGTAATCACTGTACTCTATCATAATCATCACTAAATCGTTCTATGTCATCCTCATCCAAGTACTCTCCAACCTGTACTTCAATGATTTCAAGTGGGATTTTGCCTCGGTTTTGTAGGCGATGTTTTGTGCCTATGGGGATGTAGGTGCTCTGGTTTTTGGTGATGGTTTCAGTTTGGTCGCTTAGTGTGACTGTAGCGGTACCGGAAACTACAATCCAATGCTCTGAGCGGTGTTGATGACGCTGCAGGCTTAAGCTGGCACCTGGGGTGACGGTGATGCGTTTCATTTTAAAGCCGGTGTGCTCTTCAAGTACGGTGTAGCTCCCCCAGGGGCGGTTTACGGTACAGTGAAAGAGATGCTCTTGTGCGTTTTTGTCCTGCTTGAGCACATCTACGATCTCTCTGACTCTTTGAGACTCTTCTCTTTTGGTGATGAGGAGTGCATCTTGGGTCTCTACGATACAGAGGTTTTCTATGCCTATTGCTGCGACTAGGCGTTTGTTGCTATGGATGAGTGAGTTTTTGCACTCTTTTGCGATTACTCGCCCTTGAAGTGCATTTTTTGCCGAATCGTGTTGAGAAATTTCATGGACTGCATCCCAGCTACCCACATCGGACCAGCCGATATCGCAAGGGATTAGTGATACTTTACTGCTCTTTTCTAGTACGCCGTAATCGATACTGATGTTGGGCATTGCGGGGAAATTTTCATCTACTGCTGTCTGTGGTGCAACGCCTTGTGTCCACTGCTGTTCAATTTTATGTGTAATTTCGTACACTTCTGGTAGATGGGTCTTGATCTCTTCCAGTATTGTAGTGGCACGCCAGACGAACATGCCGGAGTTCCATAGATAATCACCCTTTTTTAGATATTGTTGGGCTGTGGTCTGGTCTGGTTTTTCGGTGAATTTGATTACGTTTAATGGGGATTGGTGGTCTGCAAACTGGCCATCCACCTGTATGTATCCAAAACCGCTATCGGGCCTTGTTGGTTTGATACCGAAGGTTACAAGCCCCCCCTGTTTGGCGGCTTCGATCGCCTGTTTGAGAGCGGTCTGGAACGCTTCTCTCTCTTTGATGATGTGGTCTGCAGGGAGGACAATCATGATGGGGTCTTCTGCTTGATCACCTTGTTGGCTCTGTCTGCTCTGGTGAAGGAGCCATGCCGCTGCCAATACGATCGCTGGGGCGGTGTTACGGCCTACCGGCTCGAGCAGTGTCTGGTAGTGTTGCAGGCTGTTGTAGGCTTCGCCTTTGGCATGCTCAACACCCGTTACAATCAGTACATCTTCTTTTGCTATTAAGGGTTCTAGGCGATGAACTGTAGCATCGAGTAGGGTTTTGTCCCCTTGTAGTCGCAGAAACTGTTTTGGTAGCTGCATGCGGGAGAGGGGCCAGAGGCGAGTGCCTGAGCCTCCGGCTAAAATTACGGCTTTAATTGGTGTTGGTTGGTTTTTCATTTTTCCATCACTGGCTGCACGAACAAGGGCTTTTTAGGTTTGAATCCAAGAATCATATCCACCACCACTATCAACTATCATGTCCAAATAGGTCTCGGGTGACTACCTTGTCTTCTACATCCTAGATCTCATTGGCGATGCGGTTCGCAACGATGAGATCTGACTGTTGTTTGAATTGGTTGAGATCGCGGATTACTCTGGAGTGGTAGAATTCATCTTCCTCAATGACCGGTTCATAGACGATAATTTCAATCCCTTTGGCCTTGATTCGCTTCATGATCCCCTGAATGGAGGAGGCTCTGAAGTTGTCGGAGCCACTCTTCATGATCAGGCGATAGATACCGACCACGGTTGGGTTTTGTTGGATGATGCTGTCGGCGATAAAGTGGCAATGACCTCTTTCGCTACGCTCATGAGGTGATCGCACACTTTTCTGGACCTGCACTTGTCGCGGGCTGCGCCCCGCTCAAGACATTGCACTTAATTATATGAATCTAGGTAACGTATTCTGATTCTTGCGACCATGAGTGAAAGCGCGGCATTCATCTCTTGAAACTGCCTCTCCTGTAAGGGAGGGGGGGGGGAAGAAGATATAGCATACTGTCGCGCAACGTGCACTGACAGTAGTCGTTAAATGCACTAAAGCAGGGCATGTATCTGAAATCCTACCTTGAATCAGACATGCTACCGCCATAGAGTGCAATCGAAATCCAATGCTCCACGAAAAAACCTCACTTGATGCATTATATCATATGCTGGAATCTAGGTGATAAAGAAGCCAGGAGAAGAAGAGTGATCAGCATCAACACAAAACCGTGGACGCCGGATCAGGCATGGGCAGTCTACCAGGTGGTAGAGCAACTTTATGACCACCTACTGGAGCAGCACCATGAGAGCTTCCGCTACTACCGCTGGAGAGAAGAGCAGCTTGAAGAGTACTGTCGATATATTGATCAACAGCAGTATGAGCGAGTTGAGTTAGATGAATGGCTCAACAGTGCATGGAAACCTGGAGATCCAGAACCATTTTGATATCCATTACAACAACCGGCCTCAGGGCCGGTTTTTTTGTGCTGTGATCGGGGGTCAGGTCTAGAATAGAAGCCCGTTAAAATGTGATCGGGGGTCAGGTCTAGAATAGAAGCCCGTTAATGGTTACACTACTCCGCATGACCAGACCAGTTAGAATCGAGTTTGAAGGTGCGCTTTACCATGTAACTTCCCGTGGT
>JABIFG010000096.1 GCA_018650795.1 Fidelibacterota bacterium | reverse complement strand
TATATTACTAATGTTAATATTGCCGCCGCTAATTCAGACACGGGTTTGGGTAGTGCAATTATACTTGGACAAGGGCACACAGGAAGCGGGCGAAGTCAAGCGGGTTCATCCTTTGATCGTGGCGCTGAAATAATCCTCAAGTCAGGGACAGGTTATTGCCTCAGATTTGACAACGAATCAAACGCCGAGAAGTATGTTGATTGGAAAATGGAGTGGTATGAACACACTAATAAATAGCATGACAACGCACGGCCTTTTAATAATAATCGCGATGCTCTTATTCTATCCTATCCTAATGGGTTGGATAAAAGGTATTTACTCTGTGTTGGTTATCATCAAGCGGAGTGTCGTTAATAAATGGGGTCGCTATCTGCGAGCAAGAGCAGGGCGAAAAAGGCGGGCGCAATGATTAAGAAGTTATGGAATTGGGGTTTCATGGATAACTGTTGGGCGTGGTTCCATATCCTTTTCGGTGGATTAGGCGCAAGGCTTTTTCTATGTGTCCTCGATGCGGTCCCGACTATCGCGTTAGTGTTTTTAATTACAATCCTGTGGGAGGTCGTCGAATATTTTGCAGACGGTGGCGCTGAAGGGATGATTGATATATACGGCTCACTTGAAAGGTGGGCTTATGACTCGGCCGGTGATATAATCGGCGCTAACTTGATGTCTCTAGCTGTGGTACTCTAAGGAAATGAAAATGTTAAACATACTCGCTCAACACCCTATTAAAGCAACAGCCGCATCTTTAGGCGGTGCAGGCGTAAGCACTATTGAAGCTCTCACTCCTCCCTTACAGTTCGCCGTAGCCGTTGGCTCTTTAATTATTGTTTGTTTGACTATTATAATTAAGTTAAGGGAACTAATTAGAGGGAGTAAATGATTATGACATGGATCGCAGGATTATTTTTACCAGGGAAAAGAACGATTACGTTGAGCATTTTTTGTGCATTAATCGCAGTTATCTTACAGGCAGACGCGCAAGGGCTTTTGAACTTGTTGCCGATGTTTAAACTCATACTGAATCTAGGCTTGACTTTAGCCTTGCCGATGATCCCCATTTACTTGAGGAAGGGTATTCAATCTGCCCTTAACGAAAAGTCTACTGGTTGACTCAATGAGTAACGTTAGCGATAAGACTCTGCAATCTCTTGTTAATACACTTGAGATTGAGGGCATGGAATTAACGCTAAAATCTTTTAATATCCCAAAAGACACTATGGCAAGGTATCTAAGAAAGGCAAAAGCTAGAGATATTCAGCCAACGACTACATGGGGTTCTGCGCCCCGCGTCTTTGTTTTTGATATTGAGACCCTACCGCTTGAAGTATTCTCTTGGGGTTTGAATAAACAATTTATAGGCCATGATAACATCATTAAAGAGTGGTGCGTCCTTAGCTGGGCTGGTAAGTGGCTTATGGGTGATGAAATCTTTGGTGACGTTCTAACACCCGAAGAATGTATCAATAGGGATGATAAGCGAATAGTCGAATCGGTTTGGAACATTATTGACCAAGCTGATATCCTAATAGGCCACAACGGACGGCGCTTTGATATTCGCAAGCTAAATGCTCGCTTTATCTGGCACGACTTGCAACCTCCATCACCTTTCGAGATGATAGATACATATAAAGATGCTGTGGCTCAATTTGCTTTCACATCTTTTAAGCAGGATTATCTAACCAAGTTCTTTGATCTTCAGCACAAGCTAGAGACTAATTTCCAGTTGTGGGTTGATTGCGCCAATGGCGTACAATCAGAGATTGATAAAATGTATGAATATAATCGTCATGATGTAATGGGACTTGAGGAATTATATCTAAAATTGCGCCCATGGATGACACGCCACCCGTCAATGAATCTTTATTACTCAGATATGCAGGAAGAACGCTGTCCTCGATGTGGGTCTATTGATACCGAGAAGATGGGAAAACTATATCACACCACAGCCGGAGCATATCAGACTTTCAGGTGTGTCGAGTGCAAAGGATTGTCTAGGCTTGGCAAGAATCAGATCAAGCATTCATCCAAGAAGAAAAGGATTACGTCAAGGTGAGTTATTCTAATAAACAATTCTCATTCATAAAAGATGTGGCCTTGCTCATAATGTACTGCGCACAACAGCGTTGGAAGGTCACAGGAGGCGATTTGCTGCGCTCTAGTGATGAACAGGATAGGAAGTATAGGTTAGGACTTTCG
>JABIFG010000095.1 GCA_018650795.1 Fidelibacterota bacterium | reverse complement strand
CTCTGATATTGGCCATGGAAACGGGTTGACCACCACCGGAATTATTGGTGATGGTAAGCATGCCGATGGGAATATTTTCAGGACCCACTTCAGCAATAAGTTTAGCCAGCTTGGCCAGATCAAGATTGCCTTTGAAATCATCAATGGCCTGAGTGTCCTTGGCGATATCTATAACCAGATCAGCCGCCCTGCCACCATTATATTCCACATTAGCTCTGGTCGTGTCAAAATGGTTGTTATTAGGAATGACCAGGTTTTCGCGATCCTTGAGAATCGTTGAAAATAAAAGATTTTCAGCCACACGACCCTGGTGAGTTGGAATCACATGCTTGAAACCGAAAATCTTATTAATCATCGTCTCAAAATGAAAATAATTTTTGCTCCCCGCATAGGATTCATCACCCTTCATCATGCCAGCCCACTGATTGTCACTCATGGCGCTGGTACCGCTATCAGTCAGCAAATCGATGTATATTTTTTCTGCAGGGATATTGAAGACATTATAACCAGCATCCTGTATCACTGCCAGCCGCTCCCAGTCGGTAGTTCGCGCAATGGCCTCAACAGTTTTTATTCTAAATGGTTCTGGTGGATACTTCATAATTATTTTCCTTTAAGGGGTAAGCGTAGTTTTGTCTAGAGTCTAAAATGGATCGGTAAGATGACCTGGAAAGTTACTGGCCGTTCATCATACTTAGCAGCAACCCAACTGCATTCATTGATAGCTTTTAATCCGGCTTCATCTAAATCTGGATAGCTGGATTTTATTAATTCAACATCTGAAAGAGAACCATCAGCCTCAATAATAACCGAATACCAACTTATGCCCGTTCGATTCATGCTTTGAGCCATTTCTGGATACACCAGGATTTGATAGAGGTATTGGTATCCTCCAACAGGCTCAACACCAGAATCAAGCAGCATATAGTCTCTTTCTAGAAATTCGGGTGGAAATTCAGGGTAGACTTTCTGCCATGTCTCAAAGCGTTCGGTATACTTATCAGAGAGTTTCTGGTCCGCCTCAATTTTTGCAAATGCCTCTGGATAAATCCAGGCTGAACTGTCGCTGATTTCAAGTCGATTGTAAACCTCAACCAGAAAGGGATATGCCTCTGGATAAAGAATGCGTTGATCTGTAGCTATAACTCGCTCCAGATCCATCCTGGCCTGAGTAAGCTGATCATCCTGTTGGTAACGAACAACCCTGGCGGCCCGGAAAAAATAGTAGCCCTCATCTGCATTGGCAGGCTCAGGAATATCAATTCCAGCCAGGGGGTTTTGAGGTGCAATACAATGACTAAGAAAAATAGTAAAAACGAAAGTTGCAATCAGTGGTAGTCTATACTTCATGATCTTCCTATTCCTTTATTAAATTGGGTCTGTAAAAAATGGTCGACACGCTCCCAAAAACCAGCTTCATGATGACAGTTCGAGTGTCCGCGATCAGGAATAAGCCAGTAGTCACATTGCCCGGGTCGCGCCGCCCCACTTAGCTTTTCTCCTTGCAAGGGGAGCACTACTTCATCATTCTCACCATGGATCACCAGAAATGAAGCCTCTGCCCTGGCGATATTATTTACGGGCGCGAAGTGTTCGTATTTCACGCCAATTTTCATTTCAATCTGCTTTAAAATAAGCCACCTGAAGAACGCCGGTATATGATACTTTTTGAACTCATGCTGCATGACATCAACGGGGTGTGCGGGTGCTCCAATGGTCACTACAGCTTTGATGGCTGGTTCAATGGCAGCGGCATAGGTTGAGCCAGCCCCGCCGATTGAAAGACCGACCACACCGATTTTTTCAGTATCAATATCACGGGAAAGTGCGTATTGCGTGGCCGCTTTGACATCTATGCCAAATTTATACATGGAGGCATGATCATCTTTGTCGCTGGACCCATGATGCCGAGCATCAAATGCCAGGAGATTGTAATTGAGTGGTTGAAGGTGTTGAATATAGCGGAGCATCCGTCCCAGGTTTCGGCTCCATCCATGGACCAGGATGAGTGTTGGTGCATGTTTAGCGTCTTTTTCAGCAGGTATCCACCATCCATAAAGTATTTTATTGTTTTCCGTTGGGAAACGAACCTCCTCAAACCCAATACCAAGTTTTTCAGGCGTATCATCATGTTTATTCGGTTTGAGAGCATACATTTTTAAAGTAAAAAAACGAGCGAGTAGGAAGACCATAACAAGGATGAGTAGGAGGATAGTCGAAGTGGTCATAAGGCTCTCAAGCTAAAATAGTTCCCACTGATATGCTAGTTTAGCCTTCGTTAAAAATGGGCGAAAACAGACTCGAATCAAATGTTTCACCTTCCCTTACGGACGTCATATTCATTCAAAAATCTAAAGCAATAAAGGAGGAACATTGAGTCTGAGTATCATCTGGTTTAATCGGTTGACTGATCTAAAGGTTTGTATTAACTTGATTTATTAGAATATCCACTCTGAATTAATCCCAGCTCTTTGGGAATCCGACATGCTGATATACAAATCGTAATACCATTTGGGGGATCATTTTAAGGAGGCAATCATGAGAGTAAAATTTACCGACCCTTTAAGGGTTCCCGTTATGTTAATCATGCTGGTATTGTTTATGACTATTCCAGGCGATATCATAGGATCTCCACATCATGGGCATTATAACGATATATATAGTATGGATGTCACCGCCCTCATGGGACCTGAGGACACAGAATTGGTGGTTACGCTTTCTAGCAATGATCCCACAAACTTTCCTGTTCCGGAGGAGTTGGAAAAATTTAAAGTAAAATTTCAGCGGAGGAGGCATGGTCAAAGACACAGTCATGGACGTGGTCATCTTATCAATGAGCGGCATGTGGACTTGGTGGATAATCAGATTGTACGTTCATTGACAGAGGTTCCACTGCATGCTCGCCTCAAGGTCGAGTCCGAATTCCGGCTTGGCCGGCATAAAGTGAAATTGAAAAGAACTGTAGAGGTGACTCTACGCCCAGATCTCATCGTCGAGGATGTTGGCTATCCCATGACTGTTTTTATAGATCAACCCTTCAACATTCACGCGAACCTTCAAGAAATTCTGGGAGAAAATAGTGCAACTGCTGATGTAACTCTTTATACCGACGGTTTGACCATGACAACACCAGATGTATTCATCGCTCCCAACATGCCCACTACTGTAGTTTTTACAGGTCTTAGCTATAGCACACCCCAGCTTATTCCTTTTACAATAGATATTTCTAATGCCAGTCCAGCTGAATATGATGCAACGAATAATAGTTTGACATTTATTGTTGAAGTGGTTCCCCCGCCTACACCAGGAGAAACTGAATATTCCATGGAATATCAAAACTGGAGGAATCGAATCATGCTGTCGGGCACCGAGGGCTGTGGGATTCTTGAGGAAGTAGAAATTAGCGGTGACAGGGATGAATTTTATCTGGAGGGGTATTCAGTAGATACCACACCAGGTGGCAGCATTGATGTCTCTTTCAGACTCTATGCAGACAATGTTTTAGCCTATACCCTGGATATTGAAGATCTAACTTCCACTCAGACTGTGGATGACTTTGAGTTTTATGACTATTGCGATGAAGCGACTGGAATATTTATTACCTATGCCCGCAACCCTGGTAATGAAGCCTATTTTGAGATCAATAAATATTCAGGTCTCGACATCTATGTGAACCGTCTTAATGGCACTATTACTGAAAGCACTATAGCTGATTCCGGTCTCCATATGGATGCACAGACCAGCATTCAGACCTCAGTGCTTTTTGATGATGGATTTGCCCTCCTGGGCGGGTCAGCCAGCATGACTCTTGAAGCTCCTGATATTGTTGACTATGGTTTTTCTTTTCCAACATTCAATCCTGAATGTGCTGAGGAGATGTTTTTCAACCATTTTATTTTTGACTATATATATGGTGAAGGTTCTGGGACAATGAACCCCACCTTTCTACCACGACGTAATCAGGCTAAAGCGGCAGAATTGCATTTACCGGCATCAATTTACCTGGCCGAAAATTATCCCAACCCCTTTAACCCAACAACTATCATATCCTTTGGATTGCCTGAAGATAGTCGGGTCAGTCTGCGACTTTATGATATCAGTGGTCGTGAGGTTTTGAACCTCACCGAAGGACACTTTTCGGCAGGCAGGCATGAACTCGTTCTGGATGCCAGCGAACTGAGTAGTGGGTCCTATTTTTATAGCCTGGAAGCGGGTTCATTTAAACAGGTAAAAAGGATGCTATTGCTTAAATAGAATCGAAGGTACTTGGCAACATTGTAAGCCCCAACTTTGGTTGGGGCTTTTCTTTTTACCATCCAATCCTGAAAAAAGTTGTGTTTTATCTGGAAACAAAAATCATTTTAAGGCATGTATTACAAGGTCATGAACTTAATAAATATCAGATTTATACTTAGTCTAATGCTGCTTGCTGGTGGTGCGATGGCAGAAACACCTTCTCACCAATTATTAACCTATCCCTTCAGCAGCCGCTCAGCTGCCATGGGTGGGAGTCGAGCCGTAGACGCCTCAGGCAATATTGATCTTCAGGGTAATCCAGCCAGTGCCAGTTTTGTCCAGGGTTTACAGGGACAGGCGGGTTTTGTGAATCATCTTGTAGGGATTCAAGGGTTTGCAGCAGGTGGAGTATTGCCCCTGGAACGACATCGCATCAGCGGGGAGCTGATCTATTTTGACTACGGACTGTTTAATAGAACAGATATAGTCGGGACGAATCAGGGAACTTTTGGGTATCACGAGTTGGCTGCAGCTCTGGGCTATGCTTTCAAGTTTTCTGAAGGAATAAGAATGGGAGGACGGGTTGGGCGCTCTACCAGGGTCGCAGATGGAAGCACATCAGGTGACTTTTATTATGATCTTGGTGGTGTTTACCACAATCTACAGGACTCACTAACAGTGGGTGTATACCTGGCCTCTATTGCACTGGGTGAGAGCGACGAAACGTTTCCCACTCAATTGCATATTGGCAGCTCGAAGATCCTCTCACATTTACCTCTGAGACTCAACCTGGAGGGAATTTATGGATTCAATGAACAAATCAGGTTTGCGCTGGGCGGTGAAATTATGATTCATCCGAATTTTAGAGTTCGGCTTGGTGTGAACTCCAATCGATTTGATCTCCAAACCGGTGTAACCGAATCAGATTTTATCGCCGGAGCCTCTGGAGGTTTTGCCATTGACTGGCAGGGGATGCTCATAGAGTCTGCTACTCAGAGTTTTGGTGCTACTGGTTGGGTTAGCCAGATATCAATAGCGTATCACCTCTAAAATTTTTTGCAGACTTTGCTACACATTACGGTTTTAAAACTCATTCCTACTCTATTTGGTTATATATCAAGATTTTTCTAAGCTTTATCAGTCACAAATAACTTCCCCAAAAAAAGACCCTATTTTTCACAGAATCATGATTATACTACTCATCTAAGCGAATTCCGAGTGTGTGATGTGTCACTCACCTAGAGAAAGTAGGGGGTAAGTTTAGAGACGATATGTTAGATATGACTTATTTGCAAAAAACGATATTATTCTCAGTTCTTCTCGTAAACCTGGTCTACGGTGGAGCCGCTCGTTTTGTAGAAAATGATCTTCTCGTGCGTTTTGATGAGGGCATTATGCAGGCAGATATTGAAATTATTCTCATGGATGATAATCTGGAAATCGTGCGACAAGTGAGTCGACCCCTGAATCTTTGGTTGCTACGGGTTGACCTTGATAAAAACCAACTCTCCAAAGCGCGTCGACGTATTGAGAATATTCCTGAAATTAAATATGCTCAGAATAATCACTATTTAAGTCTACGAAATACGCCGGATGATCCACTATATCTACGACAGTGGAATTTTCATAATACTGGATTTGATGTAAACGGTAACCCTTCTGGAACCGAAGATGCCGATATCGACGCTCCTGAAGCCTGGGAGATCAGTACGGGAGGAGAAACGGTTTTTGGTAGAAAAATAGTCGCAGCCATTGTCGATGGCGGTTGCGATCTTGATCATATTGATCTCCAGGCCAACCTGTGGTCGAATCCATTGGATACATTGGGCAATCTAATTGATGATGATGGGAATGGCTGGGTTGATGATTCACTGGGTTGGAATGCCTATGGTCACAATGGGGATATTCCGCAAACAAACCTTGATGCCAGCCATGGTACCCACGTTGCCGGCACGGTGGGAGCACACTCCAACAATGCCAATCAAGTAGCTGGAGTCAATTGGGATATTCAACTCATGATTGTGGCGGGGGCCAGCACTACCACTGATATTGCCATGGAAGCCTACAGTTATGTCCTGGAACAAAAGTTGGCCTGGTTGAATTCAGGTGGATTGGAAGGTGCTTTTGTGGTGACTGCTAATTCCAGTTTTGGTGAGAATTATGTTTTTTGCGATTCCATGAACTACCCTGTTTGGAACGATATGTATAATAGCATGGGGGAAGCAGGTATCCTTAGTATTGCCGCGACAGCTAACGTGAGCGTCAATGTTGATGTATCTGGAGATTTACCCACGAGTTGTTCCAGTCCTTACTTGATTACCGTGACTAATACCAATCGGGATGATGTAAAAGCCAATAGTGCTGGATATGGTGAGATATCCATTGATTTGGCTGCACCTGGATATGGAGTACTCTCGACAAATTATAATCAGGGCACATCAACCAAGTATGGTACATCCATGTCAGCGCCACATGTAACTGGAGCAGTCGCACTCATGCACGCTGCCGCCAGTTCAGAGCTTGCACAATATTACGAAGACAGTCCAGCATCAGCATCCCGGGCTTTCAAATCATTACTGTTGTCTTCTGTCGATCCTCTCGCATCATTAGATGGTGTCACCGTAACAGGGGGCAGATTAAACCTCCACCATGCAGTTCTGGCAGCTTCAATCTGGCCAGCAGGTTCTGGTGATTTGAATCAAGACTTTATCGTCGATATTCAGGATTTGGTGATTCTCGTCAATTTGATTTTGGGCAATATTCCATCTACTCCAGAACTCGTCGCCGTAGCAGATCTGAATTATGACACGCAGGTGACCGTTCAGGATTTGGTGCGTCTCATCAATACAATACTTCAGTAAGCACATAAACAATTTAAGATTTAAGGTATAAAAAAACCCACCTGATATCGGTGGGTTTTTTATCCTGTTTGGATGTAGGATCAGTACAGGAATTTCATAATAAACATGGCACCAATTCCGGCTAATGTTATCAAGAATGCGCCCATCTGTCGGATAGGTGCTTTGGGATCTTGAAATACATTGACTTCAAATTCATGATAGCTTGAAGACCCACGGGAATCAGTCACTTCGATGATGAATTTGTTGGCACCATCATTGGAACCATCCGGTACCCAGGTAATGAGACCTTCTTCTTCACTCATTTCTGCGCCATTGGGCAAAAGTATCTTGGTGTAGCTGATGCCATCTTCATTGAGGTCGCGGGAAGAGATTTGATAGCGATACTCGCGATCCATGAGAACTACGGGAGAAGGTGTCGAAGTCACTTCAGGTAGCGCATTTACAAAGAGCTGGACGTTCTGTACATTGGTGATAAATCCGTCTGTCACACTAACCTTGAATTGAGCTTGATTAATCTGATCGATTTCAGGTGTCCACTTAATGCTGGAGCCATCAACTAGATGAACACCGTGTGGCGCATCAAAGACCTTGTAAATTAATTGCTGGTCTGTATTCAAGTCCAGGGCTTTGATCTCATAAACATATTCTTGACCGGCAATTGCCATGGTATCAGCTTTGGATACTATGACAGGTGGCGCATTGGCGTAGACAGCAAATTTGTAAGTATCTGAGCTATATTTATCTGAGACTTTCACAAAAATTTCATTCCAACCTTTTTGTGTTTTGGTCGGGGTCCAGTTAATCTGACCAGCCGGAGAAATTTTCATTCCCTTGGGAGCAGTTAGAAAGGCATAGCTTAATTTCTGATCCTTATTCAGATCTGTAACCGGTAACAAAGTAGCGTAGGGTCTGCCCACAGTGGCCAGGGTATCAGCAACACTGCCCAGTACAGGTGCGCCATTCACATAGACAGTCACCTTTTGCAGATCATCTCTGAGACCATCGGATACGGAGATCGTAAAGGTCTGTTTGCCCAACTCCGCTTCAGTAGGTGTCCAAGTGATATGACCGCGACGACTGATGGTTAAATTGGGTATGCTGCTTTCTGAGAGTAGAAAACTGATGTCCTGGTTGTTGTTGGGGTCATTGACCTCGACCTTGTAATTCCAGGGTTTGCCAACCGGTACATGCTCTTCATATTTGGATATAATCACAGGCGGTGTGTTGACAAAAATGGTGAACGAATCCAACATAGTGGACATGTCATCCGTCAGTTCGAAAAGAATATCATGGAAACCAGTTTGCTGAGTTTCCGGTACCCATGTGATTCTTCCAGAGGACTCTAGAATCAGACTTCTGGGTGTGCGCAATGGGATGAGACGTGCGCTATTGTAACTGTTTTTATCCTGAATGCTGACCTGTCCCACATAGGGCTCATTGATAAAGGCTACGGGTCCTGGTTTTTCAATAACAAGCGGCAAAATATTGACATACAGGGTGAATTTTTGCAGAACTCTCTCAAAACCATCATTGACACTCAGGGTGACATATTGTGAATCGAGTTGCGTATCACTGGGGAGCCAGCGTACGAGACCTTCCTCATCAACCTGCATACCAGCTGGAGCGGAGATCAATTCAAACTCAAAATACTGTTCTTCATTCAAATCTTCCAACTGTACCTGGTAAAGATATTGTTGACCAGTTTGAGCCAGAGGGGGTGGCGTTGAGAAAATTTCCGGGATATGGTTGACATACAGGGTAAATGTTGTGTCCAGCTGCTGTCCGAATGAATAAGCAATCTGGTGATATCCTAATTGGTCTTCGCCGGGGTTCCACCTCAGTATGAAATCTTTCCCCAGTCGCATTCCTTCAGGGTAGGTTTTAAATTTGACATAAGCTTGTCCCGGGTCAATTTCATCCTGGCGTGGAATCGTATGGATAAAGCTCTCATTGGCGTGGAGAACCACATCAGGTGACTTAGGTTTTCTGCGAATTTCTGGTGGGGCAGGAGCTTCTTCAACAGGCTCGGCTATAAGTTGATCCGGGATCGGAGAAGTAGGCGTTTCCAGGGCAGACATGGCTTCGATCACTGCTTCGGGTTCGTTGGTGGCTTCCACAATATCCTGTTCATCTGGAGCAATGGCCATGAATTGGTAAGGTCCAGATTTCTCCAGCAGGAGACCATCATGGAAAGGCAGGGCATTAGAAGCATAGACTTCTTCGTCAAACAGGGGCACGAAGTTCTCAAAGTCTCCAACCTGGCTGGTTTGTTCTAGATAGCGTACTTGATCACCGGTACGAACCAGACATTCAGCTAATCCATCACCATCCAGTTCAGTAAACAAGAGTTGATTGACGGGGTCAGAAAAAGATTTCCAGACTTTGCTGTTATTGGCAGAGCCATATTTGTATATATTTCCCTTTGAGCTACCGAGGTAAATATTTTCAACCCCTGAAGCGTTCAGGTCAGCAGTAGCAATACCCCTGGCAATCACTATTTCACCAGCACCAGCTTCGAGCTTGACGTCTGTAAGGTCCTTGGTGGCGTAACGGTCCTCACTTGAAGAGGAGATGGCTGCAGCACTAAGTTTGCCGCCACGTTTTTGGAAGAGGACAATATCATCTGTTTGATCCTGATCCACATCATTGATGGCGATCAGGATAGAGGCAGGTACTTGGGTCATCTCTTTAGGAAGACCAGCGTATTCAATCTGGATATTCGAAGAACCAAGATCTCCTTTAAATTCAACGATTAAAAGGTTTGCCTGCGGAGCACTCAGTGAAAAGATAAGCTCGGTAAGTCCGTCATTATCAATATCTCCCGCTTGAATCTGTGTTGGACGTGCATAGAGCCCATTATCAGGTGTCCAACCCCATTGAAAGGTTGGAACGTAGTCAAAATCTTTGCCTGACCATTCAAAGCCATAGACCCAGGGAGCACTGTTGCCTGCCGTGGCAGAAATCAGTTTGGTGATGGCTACGATTTCGGGTCGACCATTCAAATTCAGGTCAGTCAGCGTGTAATCGGCCCATTCACCTACCAGGTTTTCAGGTAATGCAAAACGCCAGGTAATTTCAAAACTTCCATCAGGGGTCATTTCAAATGCGATTAGTTCTGAACCATTAGCCCCGGTGTTTCGAATGGCTCCAAAATCATTGTTGCCATTATGGTCCAGATCGCCCAGATTCTTTAAATGGCTGATATCACGTAGACCATCGGCACTCCAAAGACTGCTTGCCATCAGAATGACAAGGAGGGGAACTAACCAGATATGACGTACTGCTACACGGCTAAAAAAATGTTTGCTCATCATGGGAACCCATTTCTTTACGATTAAAACTTTTGAATCCTACTCCAAACTTTTAATCAATTTATGGGGCTAAGCTACTGTATGCAATATAAATTTAGCCTGACACTTAAAGTAAATTCTTAAAAGACTTGTGTAAAAAAATGAGAGATTGTATATTGCGTCAACTACTTGTTTTAAGTTGAAATGAATGACAATTTGTCGGGTGACTGTTTATATGTGTTATAGAAATAGTAAACAAATTGCAATCGACTGATAGCGTCAGGGAGGAATTTTGAGAATGAAACCATGGTTAAGCATCTTCTTGTCTACTGTCTTGGTTACGGGTCCAGCTCAGGCGCAATTTGCCGAAGGTCAAACGGTTCTACATGGAGCCATTGGCCCAGCCTTTTCATATATGATTTCGTTAGAGTTGGATCAGACCGCATTTGATCTGTTGAGTAATTTTACTGCTGACTTTGATATATCAGATGCTGCTGAGGTAACGGGTATCAATAGTAATGGGATGGTCGTAACTGGGTTTGAAGGCTTTGGTGAAGTTACTCCTCACTGGACCATCGGTATGTATGCCGGGCAAGGTGAATACATTGCCTCTGCTCAGGATGCTGCAGATGTTGACTATACTGTAAATTTTGTGTTAAGTAGTGTCGGTATCACAGCTGAGTTCAATACCCACTCCCGGTCACGCCTCAAATTGTTGGGTGGTACTTTGTTCGGGCTTGGCCAGGCTTCGCTAGTTGCCAGCTCATCACCTGGAAACGAAAGTTGGGATGAAATTATTGCGGGCAGTGCCCCGAGAAAAGCATTTGAATTGTCAGCCTGGACGCCCGTTATCCAACCCTATCTGGGAATGCGTTTTGATATTGCACGGTCCATGGGATTTAAAACCATTGCGGGCTGGAATGAACAGGTTGCTACTGCCGGTAGTTGGAAACTCTACCACAATAAAACGATTCCGGATTCAAAAGAAGTGGCTTTAAGGGCACTCTTCTTCCGCTTCCAGCTCTACGTTATCCTTTAAGCGACCTATGGGAACGCTTAGCCCCTCAGCGCGTTCGTCATAGATTCGATCCTCCAAAACGTTATTGAATTGTGTATTATTATAGCATAAGGCACAAATGGGTGCTTTCATCAATTCAATGTCGCCGTTATTTTATACGCCGTGATTAAAAACAGGAACCTTGGAAGGAAACAAGGATTAGCATAAAGTTATGAAGATTTTAAAACACATTACCGTTGTCTCTCTCGTGCTGCTTGGCGTGTTTGCGCTAAGCCCCTCAGGACAGGCATTGTTTGCCCAGGGTAGCGATTTTTACGATAAATGGCGAGACTTCCAGGACATGGTTAAAATTATCAACACCAATTATGTTGAAGATGTTGACTGGGACAAAACCATGATTGGTGCCCAAAATGGTCTCATGGAAGCACTTGACCCTCATTCAACTTATATCGGTGCTGATCGTATGGATCAGATTAACGAAAGTTTTCGAGGCAACTTTGAGGGAATCGGTATCGAGTTTGATATTATCGATGACTATATCACGGTTATTACGCCCATCGTTGGATCTCCTTCAGATGGATTGCTTCATCCCGGAGATCAAATTGTCAAAATTGATGCAGCCTCGGCCTATAAAATTACCAGGGATGGTGTTTTCGAAAAGTTGCGAGGTCCAAAAGGCTCAAAAGTTGATCTTGAAATTGCTCGTCTGGGTGAGACTGAACTCATTCCAGTTACCATCTACCGCGACAAGATTCCCATCTATAGTGTTCTGGCAAAATTCGTCATGGATGATGGCACAGGCTATATATTATTAAATCGCTTCTCGTCAACGACTTCAAATGAAGTAATCACAGCAATCACAGAATTACAAGATCAGGGCATGGAACGTCTGATTATTGATTTAAGAAACAATAGTGGTGGCTATATGGATGAGGTTATCAAGATAGTTGACCACATCCTGCCTGGCGGTGAGAAAATTCTTTCCACTAAAGGCCGTCTGAAAAACGCTAATGAAGAAATGTATTCCAAACATAAGCCAACATTTTATAAACAGCCCATTATTGCTATAATTAATCGCGGTTCAGCATCTGCCAGTGAGATTCTGGCAGGCGCCTTGCAGGACCTGGATCGTGGAATGGTGGTAGGGGAGACCAGTTTTGGTAAAGGTCTGGTCCAGCGTCAATATCCTCTCCGAGATGGCTCAGCCGTACGTGTCACCGTTGCGCGTTACTACACTCCCAGCGGTCGCTTGATTCAGCGTGAATATGAAAATGGTGAGTCCCAGGATTACTACGCAGAGCTCTATGATAAAGATTATGGGAAAGACACGACCGATCATAAAGATAAACCAACCTTTCAAACAAAAACGGGTCGCACGGTATTTGGTGGAGGTGGTATCACACCCGACATCTCTCTAAAGGATCCAACCACAATTTCCCGCGACCTGGCCAAGGTCAGACGCCATGACATTCGGTTTTTCTTCAAGATCGCATCTGACTATGCGGCTGCCCACCCTGAGTTAGGTAAAGATTGGGACAAATTTTTTAAGAGTTATACAGTGGAAGAGTCGCTCATGAATGAAGTTTATGAGAAGATCCTTGCCATTGAAGAACTCGAGCTTGATGAGGAAAAAATCCGCGAGGATGATGAAACAATACGCTATTATATTAAGAGTGAACTTGCAGCAAAACTCTGGGGACGTAACGAGCAATATCAAGTGAGGACAGAAATGGATAATCAGATCCAGGAAGCACGTCAGCACTTTAAAGAAGCTCGTGAAATTGCAGAGGCTGCAGATTATTTATAAAGAGAGCTCAGATTGTCTAGAAACTCTAGGACTGAGTGGAAATTTGATTGACTTTAGATACGTATCAAACTATGATTATGCGCTTGGTCAAATCAAGTTGAAAATTATACAGGATTAGGAGGTAATACCGGATGGTTGCGTGGTTTTATAACGGTGGGCCCTTTATGTGGCCAATTCTCATGGTTTTTGTTTTTGGACTCATTTTTGTTGTTGAGCGCGGTATCAGCTTGATGAAAACAACGATGCAGACAAAGACTTTCTTGAAACAAATTGATGTTACATTAAAAGAACAGGGTGTTGAGGCAGCTATGGAAGTTTGTCGATCAACTCCAGGTTCAGTACCTCTGATTTATCTTGCTGGTCTTTCCAGGGCCGATCGTGGTACCCTTGCTGTCGAGAAAGCTATTGAAAGTGCTGGGTCAATCGAGATGTCATTCCTTGAGAATAACATGATCTGGTTGTCTACGGTTGTATCACTAGCACCTATGCTTGGATTTACCGGAACGGTTTTCGGTATGGTTCAGGCTTTTGACTCAATTGCAGCTGCAAATGATATTCAGCCAGCTCTCGTAGCTGTTGGTATCTCCATGGCATTGTTGACAACCCTCTTTGGTTTGGTTGTAGCTATGATCATTCAGTTTGCTCAGAATGTTTTCACATTCATGATTGATAAATTGATCATCAAAATGGAAGAATCTTCCCTCGACCTTATCGACACTATTGAAGGCCTGGAGAAGAAATAATAACACCATAACCGGGGTTAGCTGATACTATGCTATTAAAGAAAAAAAGAAAAAACAGTGGTGGTGAAATACCCACAGCATCCCTCCCGGATATTGTGTTTATGCTGCTGCTCTTTTTCCTGGTGACCACGACCATTGACATGGATAAAGGTCTGGGTATGGTGCTTCCAGAAAAGGGCAATACAACAGAAGTGAATCCCAAAAACATCACAAATATTTTGGTAAATGCTTCTGGTAAGATCGCAGTAAGCCACGAGGGAGACATCCAAGTTATCGATGTTCGCGAATTGAAGCATTTTGCTAAAAGATCGCTGACAACCAATGACAAGATGATTTTTTCTGTCAAAACGGACGCACGCAGCAAATACAAAGATTACATCGAGGTGATTGACCAGCTAAAGCAGGCCAGTGCCACACGTATTTCTATTGCTGACCCGGAGAGTTAGATCATGCGTTTAAAAAGAAAAATGAAAACTGAAGCCGGGATTCCAACATCCTCGCTCCCTGATATCATCTTCATGTTATTGATTTTCTTCATGGTGGTTACGGTTTTGCGTGAGTTTCAGGGTCTCAAACTGATTCTCCCTGAAGCCAAAAAAATCGCTAAACTGGAGGGTAACAAGCACATTTCCCACATCTGGGCAACTGCTGAAGGTACCATTTCCATTGATGATCAGATCGTCGACATTGGTAAGATTCGTACCATTATGTATGAAAAGATTCTTGCTGATCCTCAGTTGATATCCTCTTTGAAAGCTGATAGACAGACTGAGATGGAGATCATTACCGACATCCACCAAGAGCTTCGAGAAGCAAATGCGTTAAAGCTTAACTATTCAGCAAAACCGAGGGAGTAGGATTATGCTAGAACAACAATATCCGCATATCTCGGTCAAGCTGCAGCATCGCAAGTATCTCGAAATTGGTGCTATCGTTGTGCTCTTGCTATTTACCATGGTACTCTACGCGATTCCTAAGTTTGAGACAGAAGAGCTTGAATCGGTTGCCTATGTGGCTCCAATTGAGAACATTGAGATTCCACCAGAAACTCAACAGTTTGACAAGCCACCACCACCTGCCCGACCCTCAATTCCAATTGAATCTGAAGATGATGAAATCGATGAAGATTTTACCATTGAAGAAACAGATCTTGAAGACTTTGAGATTTTGGATGAACCACCACCACCACCTGAAAGCAATGTGATCTTTATCGCCTATGATGAACCACCAGAGCCAATGGGTGGCTATGCAGCCATTCAGAAGGCTGTTGTGTATCCTGAAATTGCCCGTGAAGCGGGTATCGAAGGAACGGTCATTGTTCAGGCCACTATTGGTAAAGATGGTCGCGTAAAAGAAACCATTATTCTAAAAGGTATTCCCAAGACGGGTCTGGATGAAGCTGCCATGGATGCTATTAAAACCATCAAATGGAAACCAGCCTATCAGCGTGATAAACCGGTAACGGTTAGAATTTCTGTACCTGTGGTATTCCGTCTTAAAAACGGCTAAAAACCGATATCCTAGTTTTACCCAAAGACCGGATTAACACTCCGGTCTTTTTTTACCCCAAAAATCTATTTTCTGAATACTCCTCAAGCGGTCGTTGTAGAGTCCTCAGACTGCACTCAGTGTATAATCTACCGAAGTGCTCAGGACGGACTACACAAATACGGTGATCTCCAATTCTAGTAAATCGCGAAAAATGCTCTTCAATAATTCTCCAGATTAAGCCTTGATTACCATCGAAATCCAGCATTATATTACCGACGGGTCGAATAATCGACTCGCGGTTCGAAAGATATGTGAAACTTCTTAACTAAGGGTGCTTGAGGGACCTGGAGCGACATAAGGCTAACGTTAACTATCTGGAGGCGAACTATGATAACACAGTATCCATGGATATCCGTAAAGAATCAAGAGCGCAAGCACATTGAAATTGGAGCAATGGTCACACTCCTGGCAGCTATTATTTCTTTTTATAGCGTCCCAGATTTTGCTGCTAGAGTGATCATTGAAAAACCTTATGTGCCACCCCCAGTAGAAGTGCTCTCCATTCCGGCAACCATTCAACCACCTGAAGTTTTAACCCCTCAACGACCAACCCTTCCAGTTGAGTCTGAAAATGAGGATATTGATGATGCCATGGACGATATTCTGGTTGGTATAAAGATATTTGATGATATAGTTCCACCACCACCGCAGAGAGATCCCACTGTTCCATTTTACGCAATCGAAGTAAAACCTGCACCCATTGGCGGATTGCAAGCTATCATTAACAATGCGATTTATCCACCGATCGCCATTGAAGCGCGTCAGGAGGGCAAGGTGGTCGTGGATGCCTTGATCGGAATTGATGGTATCGTCAAAGAAGTTAGGGTTTTGAAGGGAATGCCAGGCACCGGACTTGATGATGCGGCCATGGCAGCTGTACTAAAAACACCATTTAGCCCAGCCTATCAGAGGGATAAACCGGTGCAAGTGAGAATGGCGATCCCCGTTGATTTTCGCTTGAGGTAGAACTGAGCTGATAGTTTGAACAAAGAAGCCGTCGGCAAGTTCGGCGGCTTCTTTTGTGAGTGTGGGTACTTCAAAACATAGTATTATTGTGCTTTGACTCCATCGGAACTACTTGCATTACATCCCAGTGCTCAACAATTTTTCCATCCTGATTGAGCCTGAATATATCTATTGTGGCATAATCGTTGTCATCCGGCCATTTCTGGCGACAGTGGACCACGACCATATCCCTTTCAGCAACAACCCTCTCAAAGAAGATTTGTTTGTCTGGCCATTCCCTTGCCATTTTTTCAAAGTATTCGATAAAGGCAGCAGGCCCATCCGCAACCAGTGGATTGTGCTGAATATATTCCTTACCGACATATCTTCTGACAGCTTCCGCAGGATTTCCATCATTAAAGGTCATTGCATAAAAAGCCAGGACATTCTGTTTATTCAGTTCAATTTTATTTTCCATTATAGACTCCTCATCCAGATTGAAGGGAAGCTATTACAGAGGCAAATTTAATCAAGGCATTCATTACTTTGGATATAGACAAGCTGGTACAGGCAAACAGGTTTTTTAAAAGCCGGGAATGTCTGCCTTCTCATGATGGAGAGGGATACCATTATCATAATCAACCCTCTGAGGTTCAGCCTGCATCAATCCAGGAAATTGCTTATATAGACTCATGGCAAACAGATGGTCCAGATGCTCATTACTCTCGGGACTCCAGCCCATGACCCGTTCCCATATTTCAGCTGATTCCATACAAAAATAAATAAAGAGATCATCACCACCATAATAGCGCAATGAATTATATACGGTTCGGTACATTTCCAGACGCAAGGGCTTGGGATAACGCATCTTGCCATCCATACCGCGGATCAATTCTGCGAACATGATTTTGGATTTAGGGAACTTCTCCAGAACCTTATCCTTCATTTCTGGGGGGAAACGCAAGGATCCAATGGAAATCCAAGCCACATTTTTTGGATCAACAACCTCGAATAATTGACGGATCAAATCAGGATAACTCAGCTTCCATTCCTCGTGAAAGAGTAGAGGGTCAAAATGGAAACCAATCTTATAACCCTTTTCCTGAACCAGACGCATGGCTTCAAGACGCTCGTTTAACGAAGCTGCCTTGTGTTCTTCAGCATCTATGATTACCTGAGGGTTTACCGACCAGGAGATGACCGTATGACCTTTATGATCCAGATCGAGTAAGTTTTCTATACGATTGGACTTGGTCTTCAGTTCAAGTAGCACATTGGGCAAATCAGCAAAATATTCAACCACATCTCTGGAGTATTCAGAGGAGGAGTCGAATGCCAGACTGTCCGACAATTCACCAGTTCCGATACGAAAAAAGCGTTTGGGTTGTGTGGCTATCTTGTCCTTCACCTCAGTCAAGAGTTTCTCAGTATTGGCATAAACTGTGGTCACAGGATTATTCAAATAGAATTGAAGAATGCAGTAAGTACAATCAATGGGACAATTGCTGGTCTGATTGATTACATGATAGTTACAGCAACGGTAAGTTCGGTCAGTTCCAGGACACTGTTTAACAGTATGACCCTGTTTTTCGGTAAGCAGGATATCCCTTTTGGCCGGCGTGGATTCCTGTTTGAACATGGTTTCTTTATCGGTTTCGGTAATTTCCCGTTGGATAACTTTGGCCTGGGGATTGTGCTTTATATAGCGCTGGACTAATTCCTGATCAGCAACTTTCCGATCAACAATGATCCGAGTAATTTTCGGTTCTTTCATAAGACCTTATATATGTTTGAAGATGTTTTTGAATGCAGGTGATTTCAGCTTTTCCAGAGATTGCTCCAGATCTTCTTCGTCTTTGGCATGAAAAGCAATCTGAACACCTTGTTGCTCAAAATAGGGATCCCACTTGATCTTCATGGAATCAGGTAACAGAGCAGCTTCCAGCGTTTTGCTAAGATCAACACCGGCCTGATTTAGAGAAGGGAAACGTGCCTGGTTGATTTTTTCTCGAATTTCCATGACTGCCAGACGATTATCCTCATAGGCAGTATCTGCCATTTCCCAGAGACCCATTTCCTGGGCTTTGGTTTTGAAATCAACTTCGTCGTTTTTACTCATTTCCCAGACATTTTGAATAATCTCAGCCGACATATTGATGCCAATTTTTAGGTTGGCAATAAAACGTTCGACCCATTCAAGATGACCTTCAGCCCGTTGAAAAATGAGGGCTCGTTTGAGACTTAAATCCTTATCAACAATGAATGACTGCAGAGAAGTGGGCAATTTCAGGAGAAATAATACCTGATCAATGAGTTTCTCACGAGGTGCCAGCTCCAGAGCAGGTAAAATCTGCTCTGCCAGCATGGGACGGGGAACACCCAAATCAATAGCTGCCCGGGTTAAAAAAGCCTTATCCATAAGATTCATGGGGCTGTAATATTCGATGATTAGTTGTATCAATTCCAGGGTGCTTTCAGTATCCTGTATTAGATAGACCGGTACAGTAGGTTCACCCGCCTCCTGAGCTGCCAGAAAGCGGTGGGTATCACCGACAATTTTTATGCACGAGGGAGATTGATATGCCAGGATGGGTCTGGATAAGCTCCCCTGTCCTGAATCACTCCTCTGATAGGGTAGTGTAGCAAAGCTTGAATGTATGGTGGGACCGACGGTTGTCAGTTCTTTAACGGTTATTTTCATACTAGTCAATATGTCTTGGTTTCAATCAAATCAAACAAGATTCAGACTTCATCTACTTACAACTAAGTAAACGAGAGTTACTAGCTTATTGATAATGGAGCCGGCCCTCTTTAGCACGACGTGTTAAAAAAAAGAAGTTCGTATTGTTCGTGCTATTCGATGTAAAAATACAAAGTTTTCATTTCCCCGGCTAGTCCTAGCTAGTGCTAAATGCTTATGACTCAGCTTTTTTGCGAGCCAGGGAGAGTCCACCAAAACCACTGATAACAGCCATGTAAAACCCGAAATCATACCACCAACCCGTATTGTTGGGGTCGTAGACCCGGGTATGATCATTAAAAAAGCCGAAAATCAAGGAAAATGGTGCGACCCAGCCATGCCAGACGCCCTTGAAAAAACCAGAAGGGGTTTGCCCCATATTTTGTTCTGGATTTGGCATGCAGGATGTAAAAGCAATCAAAACTAACAACATGATGACAGCTAAACTTATGGTTTTGTAAACCTTCATAGTGAACTCCTTATTTATAAGGTCTCGAACAACCCTTTGGCTTTATTCTTACGCACGTTATCATAGTTAAAATATTGACCATTCATGGCAAGGTAAATCCCATGCCCCAGAGTTTGAACGTAGGCCAGAGCGGCACCCATATTGAACAAGCCATCCGAACTACCAAATACGATGGGAATCATGGCACCTGTGAGAATAATGGTTTTATCTTTGATATGTTCTGCCAGGTAATGAGCAGTATCGACCATGGTGTCTGTTCCATGGGTTATGACAATACGATCTGTGGTACTCTTCTGGCAGTGGGTCAAGATGATCTCCCGATCCTGCTCAGTCATTTCCAGACTATCGATCATCATCAGGCTACGAATGTTAACGTTGAGCTGTGAGCGGCCCTGTTCCAGCATTTGCTTGAGGTGGGTGTCTCTGAAATATAAGTCACCATTCAGCTCGTTGTATTCCTTATCAAAGGTGCCCCCGGTGATAAAAATCTGAATTTGCATCTCGTGTTATCTCCTGAACTATAATTTATCTCTGCCTCCCCGGCTTTGGGAAAAGCGATGTGCTGAGAAAGTACATGCGAGGTGTGGAACGATTAACAAAAAAAGAGCATGATTAAGTGATAAAAATGCTTAGAATAAGCTTCGATTGATCAAAGCTGCCAAATTAGCCTGGAGATTTTGACTGGCTGTCTACATGCGCAGCCCATGGACGCACTCAGGGTTCGGACTGAATATCGTACGGTAGCAACTAGAAGGAGTTTTCATGCTGGAAAAAACTGGCCGAAGGTGGTTGCGTGTCATCCATATTGTCTTTATCGCCTTTCTCATGGGTGGACTGGCTTCAATACTGGTGATAAATCACCTCGCCGATCTGGATACACATCAACTTTTTATCGCAAATTATTCCATATATTCATTGTTTAATATTATAGTTACCTTTTCATTTTATGGAGTAGTGACCACGGGACTGGTATACTCTGTGTTCACCCATTGGGGATTGACCAAACACTGGTGGATTATTGGAAAGTGGAGTGGAACCGTAGTACTATTCACCCTTGTGTGGATTTGGTTGGGGCCCGCCATCAATGGCATGGTCGCGCTTTCTGATATTGGTCTCAGGGAACCAGCTGTGCCCCACAGTTATACGGAGTATCACAATACTTTGACACCAGTAATTACCGTAGCATTGCTGGTCATGTTCACATTGATAGCCATCACTATTTTCAGACCCTGGGGTCAGAGAACCCAGAAATATGAGATGCAACGGGGCATGGTGCTAACCCTGACTGGCATTGGAGTTGTTTTAGGTGTGGGATTGGGACTCATGGGATATTATGACCTGGAATCCTACCGCAATATGTCCATCAGTAGTCCAGATTTGACTAAGGTACCAGACGGTATTCATCGTGGCTCGGTAAAATATTCTAGTTTCGAATATACAGTGGCTGTGAAGGTAAATCAGTCTAGAATTATGGGTGTTGGAATAGTTCAGAATCGGGATAGTGATTATGCCCGCTTTGCTGAGGGAATTATTCCGCGTGTGCTTAAAAAACAAAGTCCCAATGTTGATGGAATCACTGGGGCCACAACCACCAGTAAATGTTTGATGAAGGCGATTGAGATTGCCCTGGAAGGAGCAAAATGAATGTAGATAAACGAGTCATCCGCAAATTTGAGAAAAAAACCTGGAGCGAAGTGAAATCCAAAAATTCATGGCAGGTTTTCCGCATTATGGCTGAATTTGTAGAAGGTTTTGATGCGCTCACCCAGGTGGGTCCTTCTGTAACAGTTTTTGGATCAGCACGCACGAAGCCGGATGATCACTACTATGAAATTGCCTATCAACTGGGAAAGTTTTTAGCTGAGGAAGGTCTCAGTGTCATCACCGGCGGCGGTCCTGGTATCATGGAGGCCACTAACAAAGGCGCCAAGGAGGTTGGCGGTGCCTCGGCAGGTGTTGGTATCGAGTTGCCCTTTGAGGCCTCTAATAACGCCTATATTGACTCTGATAAGAACATCACTTTTCGCTATTTCTTTGTCAGGAAACTAATGTTCCTCAAATATTCCCAGGCCTTTGTGGCCTTCCCAGGTGGTTTAGGTACACTGGATGAACTATTTGAAGCCTTGACACTCTCACAAACGGGCAAGACTCCAAAGTTTCCCATTCTCCTGGTAGGCAGTGATTATTGGTCAGGACTGGTAGATTGGCTCAGGGATAAAGCCATGGCGGAGGGAAATATTAATGCCGATGATCTCGAGCTCTTTCGTGTGGTAGATACTGCCGAAGAAGCCATGGATTCCATCACGCGCTTTTTCAAAAAATTCCGCAAAGAGATGGTACCGAATTTCTAAAGACAATGAGCTGATCACGAAGTGTCCAGAATTTGGTTACTCCCGCCGATTCCGCATGCCACAATATCTTAAGGTGGCTGGAACTTTTATCCGGATGGTTAGTTCGAATAAAAATCAATTATAATAAACCATTTAAGGAAACTACATGAAACGATCAAATACCGTAATCATATCACTTGTCACTCTCACCCTATTAATGGGCTGTAGTGATGATCATGCAAAAACAGAGAGTCATGATGCTCACCATAAAACCACTGGCCATGAAGCCAGTCCAACAGGTCTGGTTCTGAATGATGGTAAAAAGTGGGAAATGGATGAACACACTCGGGGTAGTTTTGCAAAAATGGCAGATTCATTTTTGAATGCAGATCACGCATCAATGGAAGCTACAGGGTTAAAAACTGTGGGAAATGATCTTCAATCAGAGCTTGATGTCCTGATCCAGGGATGCACAATGACAGGGGAAGCTCACAATCAACTTCACGTTTATCTGACTGGCTATATCCCTGCAGTTAAAGCGCTTTCAGAAAAAGGTGATCTGGAATCTGCAAAACAGGTCAAACACTATCTAGAGATTTATGACGACTACCTCGAGTAGTTAGCCCCCTACACACTTTTTATTAAGGATGCAACCTGGAGAAAAGGATTTGCACCCTCCTCAGTAGCCACCCCTGGTTAATCCCTCATATCTTATTCCCAACAGTTTTCAGAAACATAACAGGAGGGAAAGATGAAAAAGATGATGTTACTGGCAATGGTTTTGATGGTTTTCATTTCTGGAGCTATTGCTCAAGAAGTTAATGGAGATTTATCCATAATTAACGGTGTGAAAGTTTATCGGGTTTGGGGGGATCACTATGAAAGAGGTTACGCTCAAGGGTATCTCATGTCAGATGAAGTTCTGGCAGGTTTTGATAATATGATGCTGGATTTTTTCTTTACCTATTTCTCTCGTGATTATGAACTGGCAAGACAGTTCTTCATCGATAATTTCATTATTGAGGAAAAGTATACTCAGGAAGCCCAGGGTATAATTGATGGAATATTGGCCTCTGGAGGCTCATTGTTTAGTGAAAACCTGGAGCGTGATATAGATATAAATGATATTTTAGCCTATGCGGCAACCGCAGACCTGGTAGCTACACCATCTGCAAGTGGTTCACCAGCAGGAAGCAGCAATTTCTGCTCTACATTGAGTAGCTGGGGGGCGGCAACAACGGAAGACACTGAATTAAATGGTGGGATGGTAGTCCTCCGAAATTTGGATTTGCCTCTGCAGAACATCTACTCTCATGAGTTATACAATCTAACCATTCATTACCCTGAAGAAGAGGGAGAGTTGAAATGGGTGCAGGTTTCATTTGTACCAGGATTTATTTCTGCCACTTCGGCGATCAATGAGAAGGGCTTCGCAGTCTTTTCCAATCAGGGTAATATTTTTACAAGTTCCAATCTAAACAATTTGTATCCAACACAACTTGCTCTTCGGAACTGTGTTGAGATTGAAGATGGGAATGGCGATGATGACTACAACTTACTGGATTTTGAGTGGGAGAGAGATCAACACAATTACTTATATGCCTCCATTTCTACCTGCGTTTCACCAGATTCAGCAATTGTTCTTGAACAAAATAACTCAGGACATGCTCGACGAAGTGTCTCAGACAATACCACGATCAGTGGAAGCAATTTAGCTGCTACCAATCACTTCCGAGAGCTCGCTTCACCAACAGCCTGTGCTCGGTATTCAAATATTGCAGATTCCCTCAATGCAAATGGTAGAATGAGTGTTGAGCGCAGCTGGAATTTGATGAGAGATGCAGCAGGAAATGCAACATCGATTCAGACCATGCAGTTCAGCCCCGCTACCCGTACCCTTAGCTATGCACACATTCAAGAAGATGGAGGACCGTCACATCTGAATGAACCTTCAGTGTTCAATCTGGATTATCTCCTTTCACAAACTCCCGTCGCGACGTCTCTGTCTGTAATTGTTAACGATACTGAGCTACTGGCTGAAACACAGATTTCCAATCCCCTTGACAATCAGATTGAAGTGCTGGGATTGATAAAAGATTCCGATGAAGTTGTTGTGGCTTCAAGCCTGATGTTCGATGACGGCCAGCACAATGACGGGGCTGCCGATGATAGGGTCTTTGGTACTTCATTCGAGCTTGATTATCCTGATGGTGAGTATATACTTGAGGTAACAACAACTAATTTAGACTCCAATTACACCCACTATGCCCAGACAGAATTTGTTGTAGAAGCAATTCTGGTTTATGTACCCGATGATTATGCCAGCATACAGGAAGCTCTCAATGCAGTCAACTCTGGAGATACAATTCTAGTTGCAGCTGGAACCTATGTTGAGAACATCAATTTTATGGGCAAAGATGTGGTAGTGATGTCTGCTGATGGTCCTGAAGTAACCATTATTGATGGAAATCAAAATGGAAGTGTTGTAAGTATATCAAGTGGTGAAACCGAAGCCGCAGTTCTAGATGGCTTCACCATCACAAATGGTAATGGCACACTGTATGATGGAAGTATTTATGGAGGAGGTGTTTTTATCCTGGATAACAGCTCCCCAAGCTTGAAAAACCTGATTGTCAGCGGAAACTCAATACCTGATGACGAGATGAATGGTGGAGGGGGAATTGGCATCATATACAATTCTCACCCTAAACTCAGGAATATAGTTATCACAAACAATCAGTCCGGATTTGCAGGTGGTGGTCTCTCTATTAGTTTTAACTCAAATCCAGTACTTGAATCGGTTACCATCCATGACAATTCCTCAGCAATATATGGTGGTGGCGTGATGCTCTTTGATCACTGTGCCCCGCTGTTTAACCAGGTGACAGTCGTCAATAACGATTGTGATACTGAAGCAGGTGGAGTTCAGATGGTCCACGCTTGTACCCCCGTGATTATTAACTCTGTAATCTGGGGCAATAGTAATTGGCAGGTTGCCCAGGGTGGTGTAGTTGACTATTTGTCAGATACCACCTATGTCGCCTATTCAAACATTCAAGGTGGGCCAGGTGATGCCTGGGCAGGGATCGGTCGATTGAACTGGCTGGAAGGAAACCTGGATAGTGATCCCTTATTCAGTGACTCCGATGAAGGTGATTTCTCATTACTCGCAACATCACCTTGTATTGATGCCGGAATCGCTACGTTTGATCTTGATGGTGTTACCATTATTAATATGGTAGCTGAGAGATATTTAAATGAAGCGCCGGATATGGGAGCATGGGAATATGATGGACCTGTTTCCATCACAGGCAAAAACTCCAGGCCTGAAAATTTCTCTCTGAATCAGAATTTTCCCAACCCATTTAACCCCAGTACAACCATCAGGTATGAGCTACCGCAACAGTCAGATGTGCAGATCATCGTGTATGATATCTTGGGTCAGGCGGTGGCTACTCTGGTTTCCGGTAACCAGTCACCTGGATATCATTCGGTACAATGGAATAGTAAGAATGATCAGGGACAACCTGTTAGTGCAGGTCTGTACCTCTATTCAATTCGAGCTGGAGAATTTTCGAAAACCAGAAAAATGTTGCTAGTGAAGTAAAGCTTGGGGGGCAGACAAAACGGTTTTCGGGTGATTCAGTTCAATCTGGTTGCTCGAGACCGTTTTATTCTGAGGGCTTCGACACTTCGATAAACTCGGTAAAGGCAGCCTCAGCCTGCGGAGGTTGAGCTTGTCGAAACCTGCTGAGTACCCCGTGTGGATAAGGACATTTCGTCCCTCGACTCCGCTCGGGATGACACAAGCTCAATGTCCAGAAGTTTTAGGACCCAAAACTGCTATCGGTAGCGGGAATCAGAAATCCTTCATAGAACTGGTAACGAATTGAAAATGTATAGATTTTGTAAAGGCGGGTGCACTGAGACTTGGATTAACTTCCAGCAGTTCAGAACTCCCAAAAGGAGATGAAATTATGAAAAGTAAACAATTACGATCATCATTGCTTATAGTAGTCGTGTCCTCGCTCATGTTTGGCTGCCCCTGGCTTGAAAGTGTGGATCAACCAACTATTGTGAGTACAGATTCAAGCTTCACATCGACGCTTCGAATAACCATGGGCGATGCAGTTGATTATAATGGATTGGCACACATGGCGATCCAGCTTCCGGATGGTTGGATGGTTACAGACTCTATCCCTTATACAGGTTGCACAGAAGGGATATTTGTCCTCGATTCCTTTATCACCGACACGGTTAGCGCACGCTGGCCTGCGGAACCAGGTTATTATTGGTGGGGTGGAATAGCAACCGATACCATGGTTTGTGTCTACGAGAATCCAATAGAAATTAGGCCTCATTTCCAAACCAGCATGACTGGTGGTGAATACACCATTGATTATCGGTTAGGTGATAACAACTCTTATCAAGCGGGGTCAGGCTTTCTAGCTCTGCGTGACTCAACTCATATTTTTTCTATGCCCCAGGCTGACTTGTATGGAGATATTTATGTCAACCCTGAAGGCTCATGGGGTGGTGAGGGTACTATTGATGATCCGCTGAAAACAATTTCGGAAGCATTGTTCAGACTCGTCGCAGATAGCATCAATCCTGGATCCATTTATCTGGCAAATGGTGATTATTTGCCTGAATATGGTGGAGAAAGATTCCCCCTATCCCTCAAGAGTTATACTTCTATTGTGGGTGAGTCTGAAGCTGGCGTCATCCTGGATGCCGATGGAATTGACCGCGTCTTTGAAATATATAGTTTACAAGACGTGTCGCTTGGGAACCTGACTATCACTGGGGGACAGGCCACAGACGGCGGGGGCATTTCATGCAGTTTTTCTGATATCATATTGAGTAATGTGACCTTTAGCGAGAACCAGGCAAATGGCAGAGGGGGAGGATTCTTTTGCCAGAACTCTAATCCACAGCTCACGAATGTCACCTTCTCAAACAATTCTGCATATTGGGGAGGCGGAATATATAGCGTTAATTCAGATCCTGGGTTAACAGAAGTGAACATCCTTGAAAATTCGGCCGATTATGGGGGGGGCATATACCTGGCTAACTCAAGCCCTGCTTTAACCGAGGTAAACCTATCTGAAAACGATGCTTCTCAAGATGGTGGCGGTCTGTTCTGTAGCAACGCCAACCCCACTTTGAATAGCTTGACACTATCTGAAAATGTTGCCCGAAGGGGTGGTGGAGCATATTGCACCAACTCTGATCCAATATTCCTGGATGTCAGCTTCCTGAACAATCAGGGATTTGTAGATGGTGGTGGAATTTTTATTGAATCCTCTGAGATCGACATAAATGAGATGGTCTTAAGAAACAATTTTTCTGGAACGGGTGGAGGGATGTATATAAGCAATTCAAACCTGTCAATGTCCAATGTGACAATCTCACAAAATACAGCAGGTGTGGGTGGTGGATTCTACTGTGATGATAGCTCCAGCGTTGTCTTTTCACTCGAGAGCCGATGCAATATATATTCGAATATAAATGAAGGTTATGGTGGGGGTCAGGAAATCGTTTCCTATAGTCAAATGAATGTAGTTCTGGACACCTGCACTGTGATGCTACCCACTGCCTATCATGCTTCACCTCGAGCAAATTTCACATTTGACATACTCTCTGGATTATATGAACAGATAGATTCAGATATTTATATAGCGGTGGATGGCGATGATGCTAATGATGGTGAGTCCCAGGACACACCCCTAAAGACCCTTCAACACGCCATGGAGGTGATTTTAGCAGACAGTGTACATCCAAGGATGATCTACCTTGCAGATGGTCTCTACTCACCTCAATCAACAGGGGAGCGCTTCCCAATTAACATTGTGGACCATGTCTCCTTGTTGGGGCAGTCTACTGAAGGTGTCGTCCTGGATGCAACTGGTACAACTTATGAGTATTCCGGAGGGATTGGTTTCAAAGACGTGAATCATTCCACTCTTTCCAATTTGACCATCACTGGTACCCGAGGATACGAAAATCCAGCCATTAAATGCGATGCATCCAGCCCCAAGCTCCATAGGCTTCTCATATCGGACTACATGGATGGTGGAATACATTGTGATAATTCCAACCCAATAATTACACATGTTACTGTGGCTGCTGGTTTTGGTGGTGCAGTGGTCAGCGGTAATAATTCAAGTCCAGTCCTAATTAACTCCATTCTGTGGAACATTGGATCCGATGAGATCAATTTCTTTGGAACGGATTCAAGTTCCATCCTCATCGCGTATAGTAATATTCACCAGGGGGTATTTGGGGTGGGTCCAGGTGAAAATCATACAGTAATCTGGGCTGATGGGAATATTGATCTGAATCCTGTTTTTAATGCTTTTTACCAGGGTGACTTTTACCTCCAGGAAACCTCACCCTGTATTGATATGGGAACATCGCTGTTTATCTGGAATAATGATACACTTTTATACCTGGAGTCTGGAGAATACGTGTATGATGCCCCAGATATAGGGGTTTTTGAATCACCCTATGCAGTTGGGATTCACGACGAAAACCTGATGCCTGAGGAATTTGCTCTCCATCAGAACTTTCCGAACCCATTTAATCCAGCTACGTTGATTCGGTATGAACTGCCACAACGGGCTGATGTGAGTATTATTGTTTACGATATCATGGGACAGCAAATCGTTAGCCTGGTTTCTGAGAACCAGTCGGCTGGGTATCATTCAATCAAATGGAATGGCAAGGATAGACTAGGTCATCAAGCCAGCACCGGGATGTATCTGTATGTTATCCATGCAAGTGACTTCGCCCAGACCAGAAAGATGCTTTTACTGAAATAAGATATTGTAACTCCAGGCCGGGATTCGAATCCTGGCCTGGATGAAACCTCATCTATATGACGAGAATGATAGACATTTGGACCGGGCTCAATGTCCAGAAATTCGGAGGCTGAGGCTCTCGAGGCCTAAAATTGATGGGAGATATTTCCAGGTTGGGATTTGAATCCCAACCTGGTGTGTCATGAATATCATGATCTCGGGTCATACTTGGAGGGGGAGACTCCGAATTCTTTCTTGAAACTGGTAGCAAAATGGGCCGGATTCTGGAAACCAACCATATACGCAATCTCCGTCACATTACCGGTATGTTGCTCCAGTAGGCTGGCAGCTCTTTTTAAACGCTGAATTCGGATGAAATCCGTAGGGCTGAGATTGGTCAGGGCAGTCAACTTGCGAAAGAGCTGGGAGCGACTCAGATAGACCTGCTCACCGAGTTCTTTAACACCAAATTCCATATCAGCCATATTGCTTTCAATTTTATCCATTATGTTTCGCAGGAATTTCTCATCCATGGAGCTCACCGTGACCTCTTTTAGGTCTTGGGCTTGATCAAGCATAAAGCGCTCCCGTAAACGTTGTCGCTGACGTATCAGATTGGCAACTCGGATTCGTAATTCCCGGGTATTGAACGGTTTGAGTAAGTAGTCATCAGCACCGGTTTCCAGACCCTTGAATTTGGCTTCATCTGTGGATAGAGCTGTTAGCATGATGATGGGAATGTGGCACAATAGCGGATCTTGACGTGCATTTTCCAGGAAGGTAAAACCATCCATCTCCGGCATCATCACATCTGAAATAATTAGATCAGGGATGCTTTCTCGGGCCGTATCCAGACCAAGACGACCATTAACAGCTGTACTGATAGCATAAGCATCTGCCAGTTCCTCTGAAATAAATGCTCGCATATCAGCATTATCCTCAACAATCAGGATCTGAGGTAGCTCCTTGCCAGGTGTTAACTCAATTGTTTCCCCGGGACCAGCCTCAGAGATTTGAGGGGGCTCTTCCGCTTCAGCAATATGAGGATCAGTTCCAATATGGATTTCCTCAGCCTTGAAATGATCACGCCCCAGTAGAAAACTGCTGGTAAAGCATATGTATTCACCGGGATCGCTGTGTAATTGAATTTGACCATGATGAAGATCCAGTAGATCCTTCACCAGAGCCAGACCTACACCGGATCCTTCGATCTGGCCATCTGCGCTTTCAATACGTTGGAAATGATTAAAAATACGCTCCTGGTCTTTAGGTGATATTGGCTCCCCGCTGTTCTCAATCCTTAAATCGACAGTATCTTTTTTTTGAAGCACTGACAGGATCACATCACCGCCCGCCTTACAATACTTAAAGGCGTTGGAAAGCAGGTTATTGACGATCTTGTTCATCATTTCGCGATCATAGTAAAGGGGTAATTCACTTTCAGGGATACTGAGCTTGAAACTGATCCCCTTGCTGTCTGCCAGAGATTCATGAGCTGAATAGATCGTTCTGATGTGTTTGGAAAAATTGTGTTCAGATACTCTGAGCTGCATTTTACTGCTCTGAATCTTGGCCAGATCGAGGATTTGGGAAATCAGATTCTGCATACGCCTGGCATTCCGCAGGATCATCTGCAAACGATCCCTCGCTTTTGTAGATTTTGTCTCATCAACTAGTTTTTCCAGAGGACTCACAATCAGAGTCAAAGGGGTGCGGAATTCATGGGAGATGGAGGTAAAGAAGGACGTTTTCATGGCATCCAATTCGGTGGCAGCCTGAAGATCTGCATCAATCCGCACCACCTCGCCTTCCATAGAACGCATTCGAAGCGCCAGAGCCAGAGCAAAGGTCACCAGCATGAGAGCAGTTCCCCATTGATCTATAGTTCCCAGGAATGGACCTGAAATGAAGTTCATAGAGAGGGTGTGAAGTACGAGACCGGTAACATTAAAAATGTTTCCCAACAGGTATATGCCGGCCATGGGGACCTTTTTGATGGTCAGATGGATACCCACTCCCAGATAGGGAATTAACATTAAAGCAATCCCACCATTGACCATTTGCCAGCCCAGGATATGAATTTGAAAGTGATGAGGTAAAATGAAAAAGCGAAGGAGAAAGTCAGTCACAATAATGCCTACCAAAACGACTGTAGCCCATTTGAAAATACGATACCAACCAGGGGCTATTTTTTTGAGGTTCAGGAATACGATGACATAGAAGTAGAAAGCTATAACCCTAAGGGCAACTAAGATGTATTCACCAACTTCATAGGCTCCGGTTTTGGAGGAAGTTGAAGCAAGGAGCGTGGTAAATAGAAGGCCCTTTGTGTAAAGGTACCACATCAAAGCGGTCAGCGCCAACAGAGCCAGAGCAAAAAAGGCTGGCTCCCTGTAAATGGAGTAAAAAATGAACAAGAAAGCTGTAATGGCCACGATGATTCCCATGACGAAGGCAAAACTATTGTTCTCTCCGTTAACCACATCCTCTCTTTGTTGGAGATATTCATTATTTACCAGGTAGCCTGCCAGCGATCTACTGTAGCGCTTCCAGAAATCTGGAAAGGTCGAATGCCAGTAAAGTGTCTTGATCTCATGAGCATCCAGATGAACCAGGATGAGCAGTCTGTGTGGGTAGAGACTGTTGGGTAAGTATTTTTGTCCCTCAGTGTACGGAAGGTTTCTTCCACCAGCGTGAACTGTGAAATCATTCTCACCAACATCATCATACATCAATGTGTGGGTTGCGCCAGAATAAAACCATAAATCCACAGCCACTGAGTGGGTGTTCTGAATGATGACCTGATGCCAGTATTTCGAGATTCCAGGCGTTTCCCTCATGATCTCCCTGTGATAGGGGACAAATTGTGCTTGTTGTTCAGGCGTTGTTATTTGCTGTATACTCAGGATTCCTGAAGTGTCAGGTAGTACCGTTGATAAATCATGAAGATAGTAGAAGTTTTGGGCTTCAAGACCACCACCTACTTTAAGCGTGTCTATCCCAGCCAGCAAGTGAACCGGTGAAAGCATGAGACCAAAGAGACCTAGAGATACCAGGAGACAAATTCTTCGCCAGGATTGAGTAATTAGATAAACCCTCAGTTTTTTAGACAATCAGATAAGATAGAAGAATAATCCAATTGAAATAACTGTTATTTTGATGCGATAATCAATTGTAAACCAACTATTGATTCATGCCGCTCATAAGTTGACTTGGAGGAAGTATGCCCCTTTATATGTGGAGACTGCCGTTGATTTCATAGTCGGATATAGTCCGGTAAACCCCGCTTTCAAAATGAAGGGGACCAAAATGAGTACTACAATCAGCATGTATCTCGGGAAAAAGCCGTCACCCACAAATTGAAATATTACAGATACTGGGGTGATGACACCCACGTTGACCTTATCAATAAATGATTAAGTGAATATTTTTCAAAGTTTCTTAATGATTGACTCCTCATACTTGCTACACTGGCATAGAAAATGCATTAGACATGCCTGGAAATTATTGATGACAATATTAGGAATCTATACAATATGACTGATCAAAAGAAACATTCTAAAACTATTCAAATAGTTATACGTACAGCGGTATTCATGCTTTTAATTGGCTTATTAGTAATAAGTTTTCTGAAGTAGAGCCGTCCTCCTTCAAAAGGCCTCCATATGGAGGCCTTTTTTTTTAGACCTGGGCAATGAGCCCCCATTCATTGGCTGGTAAAACAGATGCAGATTGACGTCCCTCCACTTGACTTTATGGTTGGTACATGATAAAATGTATCATGTATAGAATCGATGAGAGTTTAAGTGGGAATTAATCTTCGTAGAACATATAGTCACACCCTTTCACAAGCAGACCTCATGGGAAAATTTATCAATTTCCAAAAGGAGGAGGGGGATTCTTTTACCCTCCAGGTCGCCAATCATTTAATCTCTCTGAATGTGAAACAGAAAGAACACCACTGGTGGTCACCAGAAATGACGCTACGTCTTGAAAATGAGGGGAGTGAGACCACCATCCATGAATCAGTCGGTCCCAACTCATCCATGTTTACCCTGGCAATGTTTTTTGTGATCCTGGGCTCAGTTGTATTACTGGCCGCCCTGATGATGTCTTTATCTCAGATGACCATTGGAGAGCAACCCCTTTTAGCCCTGGTTGTCACCTTATTTTCCGGACTCCTAATCCTGGTCACCTTTGGGGTTTTAGCCGTGGGTAGGATGAAGGCAGTCGAACAAGTAACAAGGTTAAGAGAATTTGTAGGGAGTGTTATCGAGAGCTAATTAATCCTGCTATTTTTTTGGATCTCCAAAACGCAGGATTTCTTTCTTTGAAAGCGTGTGGATATTGAACCAATGGAACACAAAACAGGATCGAGTTATAACCATATACAGTGGCAAGAGAGAAGACAAGGAAACAAGTATCCCCCAAACATTCCCTTCGATCCCTTTCATGAAAATCAGTCCCAGCCAGATTAACAACAGGGCCAGGAGAAATCTTAAGCTCCTGTCAATCAAACCCACATTTTTTAACATATCTTATACCTCCCAAGTATAGTTATTATAAATAGAACCAATTAATTGAGGGTTGTATGCTAGAAAAGAGACCTGATATTACCAACAGTAAAATCTCGATTTGATGTTTATTACCAAAGTCTATCTTAAGACCGAAGTCCCAGTGAGATATCACTCCTTCTAGACATCAAATGATGAAAATTGCGGGGAACAGATAAGGAAATATATGCTGTCTAAAAACGCGCTCAAAACAAAAAACGGCAGATTACTGACATTCTCGCTTCTGTATCTATCTGAAGGCATTCCGTTTGGGTTCAGTGCCATTGCTCTGGCAACTCACCTGCGCATGAGCGGGGTTGGGCTCACCGAGATCGGCCTCTTTACAGCTTCCCTTTATGCCCCATGGGGTTTCAAATGGGCCTGGGCTCCCCTGGTAGATCTTATAAAATTTAAACGCTTTGGAGCAAAGCGAACCTGGATTGCTTCCGCCCAGGCTGCCATGATTGGAACACTGGGTATCGTGGTATTCTTTGACTACTCTACAAATATTCAGCTTCTAACTACACTCATCATAATTCACAATATTTTTGCTGCGACCCAGGATGTGGCCATCGATGCACTGGCCATCAAAGTGCTACCTGAAAATGAGCGTGGTATAGCCAATGGCTTTATGTTTGGTTCTTCTTATTTGGGGCAGGCCATTGGTGGTAGTGGGGCTTTGTTGATTGCTGGTAAATTTGGCTTCGAATTTTCTTTCCCCTTTGTCCTTCTCGCACTCACTCTCATTCTGGTTTTCGTGACATTGAGACTTCAGGAGCCGGCAGATCCGATAAAAGAAAAGATCCAGTCAGGTGTTAGTGTCTTTCAAGAAATACTAAGTCAAATGAAACTGTTTTTAAAAGAGCTATATCAAGGCTTCTTCAAATCAGGAACTGGTCCATTAGTTGGGGTTGTTTTCTCTTTGCTCCCCTTTGGAGCTCTGGCTCTAGGACTTGTTCTTGGGAGTGCCATTCAAGTGGATCTTGGAATGGATGAAAACCAGATTGCGAAACTCACCATGTTCGGGACTATTTTTGCAGCCGCAGGTTGCATTATCGGTGGCTGGATTTCAGATAGGGTTGGGCACCGAAAAGCTTTGGGCGTCTGGTATGTTTTAACGACTATCCCTACCTTCTATCTTGCTCGTCAGTTTATTGGAGTTGAGGGAACAGCCGGTGTGACTATCGATCTTTTCTTCTACGTTTCCATAGCCTACAGCTTCGCCAGTGGGTTACAGCAAGGAACCAGTACTGCTGTATTCATGGGGTTGACCAGTCCAGCAGTGGCGGCTACACAATTTACAGGCTATATGGCTCTCCATAATTTTGTCTATTCTTATTCCAGTCTATGGCAGGGAAAACATGCTGATCTGCATGGCTATGCAAAGGTGCTGTTTATGGATGGCTGGATCGCCTTTGTACCCCTCATACTATTACCCTTTCTAAAACCGAGAAAGCAATCTGTCGAATTGAAGGAGCATGGGCAAAAATAGACCAAAATGGAATCATAAACCCTATCCCCGCGTCTGGCGTTTCCGGGGTCAACTTCTGATATCCCTTTCTTTGGGTTTGGCTTGATCACTATCTTCGAAGTGCCTGACAATTTTAAAATTTGCTATTCATCTAAAAGAGTAATCCAACCATTGAATGGGGGCAAAGCTCCCATGATTTCCTCGACATGTGGAGCCATCGCTGTTTGGTGGACTTCTCAATGCATTTGGATATGATATTTTGATAAAGCATAAACATGATAAAAAGAATCACATTGCACGTTGTGATCTCCCTGAATACCTTATTCATAGGGATTGTCAGATATCAGGCTAGCGAAAATTAGGTGGATATAGCAGTTGATAAAGTATAAAAGATTAGAGCCAAACCCAGGGTGCCGTTATGGGTAAGGAAATTACATTGCCACAATTTATTAGCATCTATGAAAGCGGTGATATGCAAATACTGGATGTTCGTGAAGCATGGGAAGTACCCATGATTCGGGGTGAAAATGTAATTAATATCCCATTAAATCAACTTCCTCAAGCTATTGATATGATCCCCAGAACAGAAGACCTCGTCGTGATCTGTCAGCATGCAGTGAGATCAAAAAAGGTTATCGAATTTCTGGAGTCTCAACATGGCTTTGATAATTTGATTAATCTGAGGGGTGGGGTTTCTACTTATATTAGGAAAATTGCCTGATACCTGTTTTAAATGCTACCATTTCTCACAGGGGTAGCAATGCTGGTCATTTTATTCAATTCATCAGATATTTTGCTTGAGTCAGGGGGCTATCGACGACTAAGCAATCAATTCGCAGGCTCGCTTGACCTTTCATCCAGAAACTCAGTGAGATGATTTTGCAACTGTTCTTCTATTCCCATGAGCAAAGTCAGCAATTCGACACTTGCAGTAATTATATCAGAGTCACTCAGCGGATTCCCATTGACGATTGACATGCTCCTCGTAACCATGATCTGCTCCACAAACTGGTTGGCAAAATCCTTATAGATCTGCTGAATAGAATAAATTTCAGCAACCTGGTACAACTCATCGTAGTCCACATGCACTGAGATGCCGTTGCTCATCAATGTTTTCCAGGCAACATCCTGTAGCTGCAGGCCCGGAACGATCGTGGCACTATCATCCTCTGACGATTCTGTTTGAACCACAGCAAAGGCTTCCATATTTCTGGGATGTAGGACTTCAAGGATGGATAAATTCATCTTTGCTTCGTTTTGGATATTTATGAGGGCAGTTCTTGCACGCTCCTGATTCTGACGATCTTCATTCCACTCATCCACTCCTAAAGCAATGAGAACACCAATGATAATAGAGACCATTTCGTAGGCATATTTCATCCAATCAATTGCTCGATTTCTCTTTTTAGACATAAGCCATACTCCTGTTATACGATAATATTTGTGGATTAATGTTATTGAACATAATTGACAATTGCAATAGTTTGTTTGACAATTTAGAATGATGAATGAAACAGAAAATGTTGTCTCTGAATGGGCTTATCATGCCGATATCTAGTTCTACTTTGCATATGGTTTTAACCGGGATATAGGATACAAAATATTTATGCGCGCAGTCATTATATATTTAGTTATCATGTTTCTTCTGGGAAGTACTGTTTTCCCCGAGGAAACAAGTTTAAAAATGCCCAACACCATTAAATGGCATGCTGCTCTTGAGTTGGCCTCGTTCAGGGATGACTTGATTGTGCCCCTTGGTTTTCATGGACCTGGTGTAATTATTGGAAGCTCTTTTCAACACAACCGAGGGGAATGGCAATTTGATTTACCCCTGAGTTACAAGTTCGATTTTGTGTTCAATCGATATTCACATATGGGTATGGCATTTTCTCTGGATATTAACCCCAGTTTGCTTAAATCAATTGACCTGGCGGAGAATCAGGGTCACTTCAAAGGTGGTCTGGCATTCCCATTCAAAATTAATAATTACTTTCCCTTTTCTTGGGATGATGCCCACCTCTACTGGTTCACCATCAGAGGCATTGCCCTGGCCATGGAGTGGACAACACCTGCTGCTTCAGATAGAGCGATTACCCTGCACCTGGAAATCCCACTTCTGAATCAAATTTCCAGACCACCTGCTTATCGACACAATAAGCAGGATCCGGGACTGGCCTGGGGGGGGTTCAAAAGCACTGAAGCTAAACGAAACTACAAAACAGTTTCCTGGGCAGACTATCAAAGTGTAAGGATCAGTGGTGAGTATGTTTCTACACCTAAATCTAGCTGGATTCTGGAGTTTGAGTATGATCATGCCACTATGCCAAAAGAGGCTTGGGCAATCAGTACCTCCTTGAGATATGCACGGAAATTTCGGAGCTGGTGATGAGACAAGTAATCCTCTTAAACATTTTGATAATATTGTCATCTTGTGTCCCAGATGACTCATTTAAAATCAATTCAGATTATGTGCCAGAGCAAATGTCGGATGGCTGGGAGATTGCATCGCCTGAATCCCTTGGAATATCTGTGAATATCCTGGAAGAAATCAATGCTCGCATTAGCTCTGAAGACGAATTTTATAATGCTAAAAGTTTGTTGATCATTAAGCAGGGGAGACTGGTTTTTGAAAGCTATGTGCGTGACCCTGCAGATAGAGATCGCTATGGACATGTTCAGTCGGTTGCCAAAAGTATTAACTCCCTCATCACGGGAATAGTATTCTCAGAGGGATATCTGGACTCATTGGATCAGAAACTGTATAACCTTTTCCCTGATAAATTTCCTGATAATCCAGACAAAAGGAAGATTACCCTTCGTCATCTTATGACCATGAAATCGGGTCTGGATTTTGACAATGGTGACTTTTCCATGGAGATGTATGTTGGGAAACCAGATGATCCCATCAAGTATATCCTGGAGAAAAACCTTTATGCCCAACCCGGCGAATCCTTCTATTACCGCGATTGTGATCCCCACTTATTGAGCTACACCATTGGGCATATCTCAGGGAAATCTCTGGAAGAATGGGCTTCAGAGCGGCTTTTTAGCCCACTTGGAATAAGTGACTATTATTGGGGTTCAGATCCAATTGGCACCAGCATGGGTGGGCATGGTCTTCATCTTCGTCCCCGAGACCTAGCCAAAATTG
The DNA here is from genome assembly GCA_018650795.1 of Fidelibacterota bacterium. GTDB lineage: Bacteria > Fidelibacterota > UBA8477 > UBA8477 > JABMPR01 > JABMPR01. The sequence goes on along the minus strand of JABIFG010000095.1, from coordinate 56,059 downwards.
GTCAGCTCAGCCTTAATAATGGCAAGTGGAATGGTATTCAAGTCGTTGATTCAACCTGGATTGCTCAATCAACCAGCCTGCAAACAGATATGGGTGATTGGGGTGATGAAAACGGCTGGGAGTATGGTTATTATTGGTGGTTGATCCCTGAATGGGATGCTTACACAGCCTGGGGTCATGGTGGTAATTATATATTTGTAAAACCTGATCAGGACTTGGTCATCATCATGACGGCCTTGCCAGATACAAACGATGAAATGATGGGGTCAACCCTGGATAAATTTCAGGACCTGATAAAACCTCTTGTTGAAGGCTAAATTTTTCGTTTGTCCCAATTGCTCACTGAACATAATAGAAGCGACCACGCCGTTGAGAATGACTGTATAACTCATGTTATTCTGTTTACCAAAACCCTACCTATCAATCTGGATCGTTCTGTAATTGGCTTCATCCAACTTATGCTTCTCGTCAGATTTCCCAGATAATGTTTTTTGAGTCTAGCCAAAACAAGGTCCTTGGCTTTTTAGCAAAATGGTTGATCTTATCGCGATAAAAAAAATAAGTCATGACTTTTTATTTAGCAGTGCAAATACCCAATTGAGCAATAGCACTAATGATTTAGAAGTAGGGATTATGGGTTCTGTAAATGATTAAAAAACTGCAAAAGAGATCGCTTTCCCTCCCTCCGGGCTTACTTCCCTCGTCAGGTGTTCTCATACTATATATGTTAATTGCAGCTGTAAGCTCAGTTCTCTTTACCCAGGACAATAACTGGGATTTACGTAATTATCACTTTTATAATGCCTTTGCTTATTTTAACGATAGGAGTGGCCTGGATATTCTCGCTGCTCAGCTTCAGTCCTTTTTTAATCCCATCCTCGATAATTTTCTATATGTTTTAATCGTAAATTTTAGGCCGATAACTGTCGGGGCTATTCTGGGAATGATCCATGGGTTAAATTATTTTTTGGTTTTTAAAATCACTGAAGCCAGTTTTTCTAGAATAGAATCGCACTCGCTAGCATTCAGATCATTTTCCTTACAGATCACATCTTTTAAATTGGCGCTTCTGGTAAGCTTTGCAGCATTTGTGGCTCCAGCATCCTTCAATTTGTTGGGAACCAGCTATCATGATAATTTCGTAAGCATTCCTCTCCTGCTTTCCATTTTCTTTATAATCAAAGCACTGGACGCTCAAGAGAACAGATTACTGCTCCTCCTTTTCTTGGGTGGTATTGCAGCGGGCATCAGTTTTGGCATAAAGATGACGTCTCTGATTATTATTCTTGCCAGTACTGTCGCTATGTTCATCGTACTTCCAAAGCTATGGACGAAATTGCAGGGCGTGGCAATTTATGGAGGTGGAATTATTACTGGAGCACTCTTCTCGGGTGGTTTCTGGTATTGGAGGATGTGGGAAACATATGGTAACCCCATTTTCCCTTTTTTTAATAATATTTTCAAAGCACCCGATGTTTTTAATGTTGCCATTAGAGACGCTCGCTATTTGCCCACATCTTTTATCGATGGCCTGTTATATCCCTTTTATTTCATGTATAACTCAGCATACACCTATGGCCAGGGCAGTTTTTCTGATCTGAGGTTCGCAATATTATTTGTAATTATTATCGTCTGGGGTCTAAAAATTATTTTTGACCGGACTAAAGGTGTTAAGCAGCCAACTCTCTCAAAGGAATTTACATTTTTGCTAATTTTCTTTTCTACTGCTTACGTAATTTGGCTAGTCCAATTTTCAATTTACCGATACCTATTTATGCTTGAAGCACTGGCCTTTCTTCCCATCACGATACTCGTGTACCAACTTTTTCCATCAAAAAAAATCGGCACGACATTTATTGTTGGATTTATCATTTTGACTGCTCTCTATGGATCATTTCCGAGACATCATCGCATACCATGGCAAGAGAATTATATTAATGCATCCTTCCCCGCTCTTGAAGGGCTGGATAGCTCCGTTGTCATATTAGGAGGTAAGCGACCCACGGCCTGTTTTGCCCCGCTTTTCCCTCCTACAACAAAGTTTATGCGATTATCAAGTAATATGCACCATTATATTTCAGCGAACTCAAGATTCAGCCAACAGATATTTGATTTGTTAGCATCCCATCAGGGCAACTTTTATCTGCTATCCTGGGGAAATTTCATCCCGCAAGAGCAACGTATGTTCCAAGCTCTTGATTTTGAAATCGATACACGCCGGAGTTGGCGCTTTAATAACCCACATGAGCCAAGACTACAAATTTGGAAGGTTAATAGAAAATGACCAAAGAATACACCGATTTTGAAACGTGGTTATCCTCAAAAACGGTTGCAATTTGCATCCCCTGTCTCAATGAAGAAACAACCATAGAACAAGTTATCAATGATTTTCGGAAAGCTATTCCCCAGGCCAGGATTCGAGTCTACGATAACAATTCAACAGATAATACAAGTGGAGTAGCCCAGGCTGCCGGAGCTGACGTCCGAAAAGTTCATTTACGGGGTAAGGGTTATGTGATTAGAAGCATTTTTAACGAGAGTGATGAAGATTTTGTAATTATGGCTGATGGTGATGCAACCTATTCTGCTGATTCTGTACTTGAACTCCTTGAAAACCAGTACAAGATGCCTGGTGCCATGATCGTAGGAACCCGCCGAAAAGTTTTTGCAAAAAAAGCGTTTCGACCCCTTCATATATTGGGCAATCGTCTAATTAGCTGGCTCATAGCCCTGAGCTTTAATTATCCCCTCACTGATGTGTTGTCAGGATATCGGGTTTTCCCTAAATCACTATATAAAAGTCTGGGGCTCAATTCTCAGAGTTTTGAAGTGGAGACCGAAATGACACTGCAGGTAGTGGCCTTAAAAGTACCAGTAGTAGAAGTATCAACACCCTACTATGCACGGCCCAGCGGGAGTTACTCAAAACTCAATACATGGCGAGATGGATTCCTCATCTTAAAAACGATTGCGCTATTGGTTAGATACTATAGGCCCCTATTCTTCTTTAACCTAATGAGTGCTATTTTCGCCATTTCTGGTTTAGTCATAGGATGGGTGCCCATCAGTGATTATCTAGAATATAAGTATGTCTATCATATTCCCTTGTCCCTGCTGGCTGCTAGCTTGATAATCATAAGTATCATATTCTTCTCCATAGGGCTTGTACTCGATTCAATTAGATATTACCACCAGATACAGATGAAAAAACTCAATCGCGACTTGGGACGAGATTGAATCAAGAGCTGAATTCTTAGTCAATCAACATGGAATTTCAATACGCTGGAAAAGATTTAGAGGCAATGTCATTTGCCGAGAATTACCATCGCTGGATTCTTGATGAATTCTATCCCTTCCTGGGGCAGAATGTGGCAGAAGTTGGTGCCGGGATTGGGGACTTTTCAAAATTTTTAATCGAGGCGAAGATAGAATCTCTCGTTGCGTTTGAGCCATCCAGCAAGATGTATCAATCGTTGGGAGAGAAATTTGAGACCCACACACAAGTTCAAACAATTAATGGTTTTTTTGATGAAAAAGCCATTCAGAGTCAGAACAAATTTAATTCAATATGTTATGTAAATGTTCTTGAACATATCGAGGATGATAAAAAAACACTGGCAGATGCCTATCAGGCGCTCGCACCACAAGGCCATGTACTCATTTTTGTACCTGCTCTTGCTTTTCTGTTCAGCGAACAAGATAAAATCGTAGGTCATTTTAGACGTTATTCAAAAATGGATTTGTTCGATAAAGTGACGGGTGCCGGGTTTCATATAAAAGAGCTGAAATATTTTGACATTTTCGGCATCATTCCCTGGTATCTCGCCTTTGTACTATTAAAGCAAAAAGCCAAACCGTCTAATGTTTCCATTTATGACAAAATTGTGGTGCCTATCGGCAGAAAATTAGAGCAATTCATACCACCACCCATAGGAAAAAACTTAATCTTGGTGGGTCAAAAGAGGTAATCTTTCTGATTCCAGAAAAGCTTTTGAGGTCTGTCTCAAAAGCCATTACGTGCAGGGAACATTTCAGACATCCAGATCAAATTTCAGAGCTTTATATTTTGCAAGGTGATAGATTCACTTTAAAAGCATCCTGAGTAAGCCGACTTGCTTCCAAGATGATTCAATCCAAATTCTCGACATTGGGAACGTATAGTCATTTATATATACTTCCTGATCGATATCAACCGAGAAGTGAACCTCCACAGGAATATTATCCAGGAAATCGCCATTAACAATATTTGCCAATACGCAGATATGTGACATTTGTCACAATACGTGCTAATTAACAAATAATAATTGTATAAATGAACACATGTTCATAACAGTGGGCACGTGAATTGCACATGAGATCACTTGAGGATTGTTATGAATTGCGTAACGCATGTAATTATCGAGACCATCACCACAACCCAGGGAGTGTGATGTGACTGAAAAACAGAATGAACTTTCACCCTCAAACCAGGATGCATCAGCTATAGAAAATCTGGCAACAATCAAACACCGAATTGTGGTGTTCAGTGGCAAAGGTGGAGTTGGTAAAACCACCGTCAGTGTAAACCTCGCATATGCTCTCAAGGCACTAGGATTTAACTCAGCCATCCTGGATGCTGACATCACTGGCCACAATGTTCCTAAAATGCTTGGTGTCAATGAGAGGACTCCCATTTCCAAGGGACGTTTTCAGCCACACGAACATGAGGGAGTAAAAATTATTTCTACTGCCAGTCTCATCTCAAATACTCAAGCTGTGATCTGGCGTGGACCTCGACGCTCAAAACTGCTCAAGCAGTTCCTCCGCGATGTGGAGTGGGGCGAGTTAGACTATCTCATCGTGGATCTCCCACCAGGCACAGGTGACGAAGTAATCACCTCCGTTGAGAATATAAAACCTGACCTGGCTCTGGTAGTAACGACACCCCAGGACCTGGCGCTTCTAGATTCGGGACGGGCAATTGACATGGCCAAACGCATGCAAATTCCACACATTGGACTGATAGAGAATATGTCAGGAATGATTTGTCCTGAATGTCACAAACTTATTGATGTTTTCGGCATGGGTGGGGGAAACCGTCAAGCCCTTGAACATGAGATTATCTTCATGGGGGATGTACCTATGGATATTGGAACTCGCGTGTTGGCTGATGAGGGCATGCCCGTAGTTCTGGCCTGTCCCGATAAAAAAGTAAGTCGTATCTTTAAATATCTCGCTCGCAAAATCCACGCGATGTTGGATATCTCCAGTGATTTGTGGTTGGATAATCAGTCCTCCATAGTAGACCGCGAATTACATGTATGATGAAATTATCAAAAGAGAAAATTATACATTGTTAATATCAAATGTTTATTGGAACAATAAATGAATAAAAGGAGTGCTTACAGGAAACGGATCGTCAAGGAGCCACCGACGTTGGATCTTTTTAAACCAGTTGGTACTTCAATGAGAACAGCCCAAAAGGTCATTTTGACACTCGATGAGCTAGAAGCGCTAAGATTTGCTGATTATCGACAGTTGGAACACCTTGAAGCCTCCCAAAAAATGAATATTTCGCGACCTACTTTTACGCGGCTAATCAGCAAAGCCAGACATAAGCTTGCTCAGTTACTACTTGAAGGCTGCGTCCTAAAGATTGAGGGAGGCAATATCGAATTTAGAAGCACAGTACATGAATGTCAGGATTGCGGAGAAACTGTAAAACAGAGTATCGAGGCCCCCCTGAAGGATTGTCAGGAATGTGGGTCCTCAAATACAGAAAATCTGGCTGATAAACATCTCGATTCGGACTGAGAAAATGAAATCTAATAAGTATTCAGGAAAAGGGTAGGATAGTCTGCCATCCAGATTCCTCATGAAATAGTTATCAATATTTGGAGAAAAAATGAAGTCATTTGATGTAGTTATTGTAGGCGGCGGACCCGCCGGCGTAAGTGCGGCAATTTCTGCCCACAACACCTATCCAGGCAAGACTCTGGCATTGATCAGAAAAGAAGCAATCGCTCTGATTCCCTGTGGCATACCTTACACACAACATACGTTGCCAGATATTCTGAGCAATACGCTTCCTGATGGTCTGGTTACTGAAAAAGCAGGAGCAGAGCTCATTATTGATGAGGTAGTGGGTCGAGACGGCAATATCCTGAAACTAGGAAGTGGAGAAGAGATCGCCTACTCAAAATTGGTGTTGGCGACCGGCTCACATCCATCGCTACCACCCATTAAAGGCATTGAAAAGGAAGGCGTATTTCTGATTCAGAAAGATGTGAAGTATCTGGAAAAACTTCGCCAGAAAATGTTGGACAGCTCAAATATTGTCATCATAGGTGGTGGATATATTGGCGTGGAGCTGGTGGATGAATTTCTTAAGCATAAAAAAAATGTTTCCATTGTAGAGGTTGAGAAACGACTGCTGCCTGCAACCATGGATCCTGAGTTTGGTAGCAAATTGGAAGGTATCCTGAAAGAGAATGGTGCCAATATCGTGCTAGGCCGCTATGTCAAATCTATCTCCGGCAAGAGTCAGGTAGATGGTGTGGTCCTGGATGATGGAACTGTATTACTTGCCGATCTGGTGGTGACCTGCGTGGGATGCAAACCCAATATCAAACTTGCGGAGACTTTTGAACTTAAACATGACCCAAAATATGGAATTAAAGTCGATGAATATTTACGCTCATCTGAAAAAGATATTTTTGTTGTTGGTGACGCTGCTGCAAAACATGATTTCTTTACCGGGGAGCTAACAGACATACGTCTGGCTTCAACTGCCATGGCTGAAGGACGTCTCGTAGGATCAAATCTCTTTGAGATTAAAGTTATTCGAAAGTACAGAGGAGTTTTAGGCTCATTCTCAACAAAAATCGGGAATACAGCCTTTGGGATCAGCGGTTTAACTGAAATGAAAGCCAAGGAAATGAATCTGGAATATACGGTGGGTGAAGCCATCACGGTTGATCGACATCCAGGTAGAGTTCCAGGGGCCTCACAGCTGCACCTCAAATTAATATTTGCCAGATATTCACATGTACTGCTTGGTGCAGAAATGCACGGGGGAGACTCGGTGGGTGAATTGGTGAACATGTTATCAGTGATGATACTGAACAAGATGACAGATATGGATATTGATACCATGCAAATAGGTACGCATCCGCTTTTGACAGCCTCACCTATTGCATATCCAGTTATTTCTGCCACCGTTGATGCCATTGGTAAATGGTATCAGGCGGATGTGGCATAGAACGATTATTGAAGTTGAGAGGGGACATAACATGAACAAGGAGTTTAGAAAGTTGAAAAAAAAGCCAGGAGTTATGATTTACATGTTTGCAGCGCTTTTGGTAACGATGTCGTTGTCAAATGCAAATCATAAAGACACCTCGAGTGATGAAATTCAAGTTCGGGAAGGGACCGAGCTGCAATTGACAGTCTCGCCAGAACCCTGGATCATTAAGGTGGGTGGGCTTCCTCCTGGAACCTACCCTGTATATTTCGAAAACTCTGTATCCAGGATTACCAGTCATATCAGTATCAATGGTGCCGATGTGGCTTCCATCGTTTTTAATAATCCTATCGATGTACTCATGTCTGACAAACCGAAACAGCCCTATCCTGAATCAGAATGGATCCAGGTCACCGGTGGGGAGTATCAGGATTACAGTCCTGAACTGGACGATGCTGCACATGGGACAGAAAAACACATAATTGATATACCAGATTTTGAGATTGGGAAGAAAGAAATTACCAATTATCAGTTCTGTGGATTTTTAAATGCCTGCCAACTCAGTCCTGAAGAAACTGGCTTTCTCATTGATCTATCAGATAAATACTGCAGAATACAGTACAAGAAGGATACCTATGTATGTAAATCCGGCTATCAGAAACATCCTGTTGTTGAAGTTTCATGGCATGGAGCACAAGCCTATTGTACCTGGGCTGGAGGGCGCTTACCCACTTCTGCAGAATGGGAATACGCAGCTACAGAAAGAGGTAAGGATATTCTGTATGGTAATGGGAAGAACGTCGCCAAAGACACTGAAATGAATTTCAATACAACTGAAGTTACCCTCGACTGTTCATCACCATATCGCAAACGAAATACGACCACCCGAGTGGGGAGCTACAACCCAAATCATCTGGGAATCTATGACATGAGTGGCAACGTTTGGGAATGGTGTATGGAATCGGACTCACGTAAATATTCTGATTCCAGCCCGGAAGAATTCCATGTTTACTGCCCCTCATGTAATAGGATAATCAAAGGCGGATCCTGGAGTAGCCCTGCTGAGAATTGTCAAGTTAAAACCATCACAACACATGACATCTGTTCCGGTTGCGGCAACATTGGATTCAGAATTTGTAGATCAACAATTTGAGGTTTGTTAGTGAAGTTGACCATGCTTCAAAGTGCCTCGCAGGTTTTGTTGGCCCCGTGACCCGGTTTCTATTCAAGAATTCAGGTTTACGCGGGTCAATGGGACCTGATCAGAGAGGCCAGGCAAAAAGTTTATGAGTGCACTTTCCTGGATAGTGATAACCGGGATATTAATGAGCTTTATTGCTCTGGTAGGAACGGTGACTTTTATTCTCAAAGAGTCGACCCTCCATAAGATCATATTACCCTTGGTAGCCCTGTCAGCCGGATCACTTTTAGGGGGAGCATTTTTCCATATGATTCCTGCTAGTCTCATGGATATGGGAAATACGCATATGGTCTTTGTGTGGGTACTCCTAGGCTTCACTTCATTTATGGTGTTGGAGCAGGTATTGCACTGGCACCATTGCCATCAGGCCTATGGTGATTGCAAGCAACCCCTGAGCTATCTCATCTTGATAGGAGACGGTCTACATAATTTTATTGGGGGTATTGCCATCGCAGGAATATTCCTCATAGATATCCGCTTGGGGCAAATAGCCTGGTTGGCGGCTATTGCTCATGAAATTCCACAGGAATTAGGTGACTATGGCGTTTTGATCCATGGTGGTTGGGGGAAGAAGAAGGCGCTGCTTTTTAATACGCTTTCTGCACTTACTTACCTATTGGGAGGAATCCTGGCCTATTTGGTTTCCTTCAAGATCAACCTTGATTTCCTCATTCCATTTGCAGCCGGAAATTTCATCTATGTAGGTGCCACAGATCTCATACCTGAAGTCAACAAGCAAAAACACACCAGGGGTAATTTGATCAATACAGGAATGTTTGTCCTGGGATTATGCCTGATGTGGATAATTAAATATTTTTTTAACTCATTGTAGTGGGTCTTGGGACATACCAACACGCTGCACAAGGAAAGGAGCAAAGATGGATCGACAAAGAGAACAAAGGCAATCAGGTCAGGGTGGCGGACGAAATTTGCGTCCTAGTCAAGGTGGCAGGGGCAGAAATCAGGGCGGAGCATTTGGCCCTGGAGGTTTCTGCATTTGTGTAAAATGTGGCACCAAGGAGCCTCATCAAGTCGGATCAAAGTGCACTACCCTGTCATGTCCAAAATGTGGACACAGGATGGTTAGAGAAGAACTTGTAAGGGATAATCTTTCATCAGATGAATAGAAAGACAATTCCTACTGACCTGTTTTGAGGGTCAGGGGGTTGCTCAAAGTCGTGAGAACATAAAGGTCCTGAAAGGAGCCAGTATATGAAGAAGTTGTTTGCCATCCCAACCGAGGATGGTATTGTATGTGAACATTTTGGTCGTTGTGAGAAATTTTCAATAGTTGTAACTGAGAATGACAATATTGTTGAAGAGAAGATTCTGACACCGCCTGTCCATGAACCAGGTGTTTATCCAAAATTTTTGAAAGACAATAGCGTGGATGTTGTGATCTGTGGTGGTCTGGGGGTCAAAGCCCAACAATTGTTTGCTCAGCAGGGCATTGGCATTTGTATTGGTGCCACCTCCATGACGCCTCCTGAACTGGTAAATAATTACATATCAGGGCAGCTAAGTAGCGGCACAAATCTGTGTGATCAGTAGGTTGGATTTTCCATGAAAATCGCCATAGCCAGCGGAAAGGGGGGCACTGGTAAAACTACGCTGGCCACCAGTCTTTCAAGTCATTTATCAGAAACCCAGGATGTTGTTTTAGTTGATCTGGATGTTGAGGAACCAAATTCTCGTCTGTTTATCAGGGGTGATCAAACCCATAGTCAATCAATCTGTAAGCAGGTTCCAGAATGGACAGGAGATTGCTCGCTGTGTGGTCAGTGTCAGGAAATCTGCAACTTTAATGCAGTGATAAAAGTTGGCACACAAATCATGTTGTTTCCTGAATTGTGCCATAGCTGTCGAGCCTGTTCAGAGCTATGTCCAGAATCTGCACTACCCCTGAAACCAAGAAAAATTGGAATGCTGAATCAAATACAGGCAGGGAATTTGATTTTTGTAGAGAGTCGTCTGGAAATTGGTGAGCAACAGGCAGTCCCGCTAATCTCTCAAACAAAAGACTATATCGATAATCATTTTGATGAAAGTTATATAATAATTTATGATTCCCCACCCGGTACTTCCTGTCCTGTAATAGAAGCATCTAAAGATGCAGATTTTGTGATCCTGGTAACCGAACCGACACCTTTTGGGTTGTATGACTTAAAGTTGGCCGTTGAGGTCATGCGTAAAATGAAGAAAGACTTTGGAGTAGTAGTAAATCGTGATGGGCTGGGAAATAATGATGTACTCGACTACTGTGACATGGAAACTATCCCTGTTCTGGCAAGGATTTCGAATGACAGACGAATTGCAGAACTTTATGCAGCAGGAGAATTAATTTTTAGCACTATTCCTGAGTTCAAGGAGCAACTCCTGCTCCTGGAGCGGTCTCTTGAACTGAGCACCGTGGTTGATCCAGTATGAAAGAGATAGTTGTAATATCTGGAAAGGGCGGAACAGGAAAGACTTCTGTCATGGGCTCATTCTCATATTTGGGGAAGTCTGATCTGGTGATCGCGGACTGTGATGTTGATGCAGCAGATCTGCATATGTTGCTGGGGCCTGACTACCAGAGGTCTGAGGACTACTACAGCGGCGAGTTGGCCATCCTTGATCAGGATAAATGTATCAATTGCGGGGCCTGCCTATCGGTTTGCCAATTTGACGGAATACAGTCAGAAAACGGAACATTTCGCATTGAAGCAATGAACTGTGAGGGGTGTGGATATTGCCAGCGCGTTTGTCCAACCAATGCCATTCAGATGGAAACGCAAAAGGTTGGTGAGTGGTACACTTCAAGCTCGAAGGTGGGAAGTACCATGGTGCACGCGAAGTTGGGAGTTGGAGCTGAGAACTCTGGTCGTCTGGTGGCCCAGGTAAAGAATGAGGCACGTCGTCATGCAAAAAAAGAGGGGAAGGAGATCATTCTCATTGATGGATCTCCCGGAATTGGTTGTGCGGTGAATTCTGCACTCAGCGGAGCAGATTATGTGGTGTTTGTTACAGAACCCAGCGTCTCCGGAATTCATGATCTAAAACGGGTAACTGAACTGGTGAAGGGGTTTTCCATCAGGAGTGGTTGCATCATCAATAAATGTGATCTCAATTCCCAAATGCTTGATGAGCTCATCACATTTATGGCAGATGCTGGTATTGAGCATATCGCCAGCATTCCCTATGATGAAACATTTACAGCTGCCATGTTGGAAGGAAAAACATTGGTAGAATATGATAAAGGTCCAGCAAGTCAGGTTTTGATTAAAAGCTGGGAAAAAATAAAGCAATTCGCAGAAACTGAGGGATGTTTGAAATGAAATATGCATTTACAGCTAAAGGGGAATCCTGGGATTCAGAGATCGACCCACGTCTGGGTCGGACTGAATTTATCCTGATTTATGATGATAAAAAAAATGAATTATCCGCATACTCAAATTCTGAGATAACCCAGCAAGCTCACGGTGCTGGTCCTTTAACAGTACAGAAAATAATTGATCTCAATCCTGATATTTTGATTACTGGAAATGGTCCTGGAAAGAATGCGGCTGAAGTTATGAGTACCAGTGAGATCAAAATTATAACTGGTGCAGGTGATATGAAAATAAAGGAAGCTCTAGAGGCCTATAAAAGTGATAAGATCACTGGGTAGAATTCAGCAGTTTTGAAACGACTAGGTCCCAGACCTCGAGCCATTCATGTAAGTGTGTGTATTCTCAAAAGTTATAGCGAATCAAAATTGGGAAAGCAGCGTTCCGAGCCTCCCCACAAGTTTTAGCCGTGGGGTAAAAACTGCTTTAGTTTTCAAGTATAAATTCCAGCAACCTTAAAAGTAATACTTAACAATTAGGCTATGACTCAGAACAGTATCAGTTGATAGGGTACCCCATGAAATCTCAGAAACCTGAAGTGTGTAAATAATTGATTGTTCGGCAACTTTAGCGTCAAATAGAAATTCAACCCCCATTCCGAATCCTTGCTCATACCCTTGACTATTGAGCGAATACTTCTGATCACTTTCGATTATATTTGGAAAAGCATACTGATCTAATTGACCCCTCAAGGAATATGATTCATAGTACACACCACAATAATACAGAACACTTCTATGGAATCGATAACCGAACAGGAGATTCGACCGAGTGGAGTTCAACCGCCAATCATATTCAGCTAATAGTTGATCTGAATTAGGTCTATCTGACTTGGTGAGCTCATGAGAATTAGAAGTAAAGTTGTACCCAAGTGACAGAGCAATACTTTTGTTTCCAACAGTTGCTTCTTCACGTCTTTTACCGAATAACTGAGTTCGCAAAAGTAACCCGCTATAAATATCATATGATAGTTCAAGACGCTTAATAACACTCACCCCCAAATGAGGCGAAATATATAGCGGTGGTTTTCTACTACCCAATTTTGGATTGTTTAATATTGGCGGATCAGCAATGCCATCAGGGATGATGACAATCTCATTCGGAAATCTTACGCTAAATCCGACGGAAACCTCCTGAGGCTTACTGGACAGTTCAGGTGGATCCAGCCGAGAAGAATGAAGGGGTACGGTAATTGGGGCCTGGTACGTACATGCAAGGAATGAAGACAGCAGAAGGATCCCAATAGCTAATCTCATCATTTCACGGGTATACGAACTTCTACATTTTGACCCAACCTCTCGACACCTAGGATTTGCTGTGCGAATGATTGTTGCCCTTAAGAATCTATTCATTCTGTCCACCCCCTCTTCGAAAATTTTAGCCAGTATACTGCTTTAGGTTCATCATAGTTCAGGATGAGCGTAGATGGGCTCAAAGTCCATATTTGCTATCAATGGTATCTACCTAAAAACAACTTTAGGTTGAGCCGTGACAAATCTTGGAGTCTTTAAAATCAAGTGCGTTGGCGCATTTTCATCAACCATAAAAAACCCCTTATATTTCCAGATGTGACTACCAAAATATTTCACATGGAAATCTACTATATACTTACCCGGGTCTAAAGCAATTGAAGTGTTGGTATGCCAATTCACCTCTTCATCATAAACGATCGTTCTGGTTAGAAATTCACGAATAGTGACTTGAGGACCATGTACTATTAAAATACTCTTTGGTTTGCTTGATTCAAAAATTAAACCAGTCTCAAAGTCTGGATCCCATATAGTATTTGGTGGAGCATTGTCCAGCATGAGTGTTTTGGAAAGCAGGCATGCGTTCAGGCTAACAATCATGATTATCTGCAAAAGAAGTATACATTTTCTAATCATTTATATCCTCGCATGGCTAGCAATGTTGATACAGTCAACTCTTTGACGAACATTTCCTGATGCGCCTGAATAAACAATTTTTGAAAAATTTGTAAGTTTTTGATACTCAAATTATTACCCCGGTTCTTCTTAGCGCTGGGGGTTTCTCCTGACCACCTAAGATGAATAGATCATGTCACCACAGTGAATAATAGAATGTAGCCTATTGGGCTAATTAGTCAAGGGCTGTGTGCTTGAGGCTGTATGGGCTATGTCTGAAAACAATATCCGCCGACTAAATTGACTCGGGATGGCTAAAAACTGCAACATGCACTTCTCACTGCAGCTAGCGACCTGATCTGCGAAATTAGTCTTTTAAGTAAGGCTTTAAAATTTCGCTCCACACGATATACCCACTACCAGAAAGATGGAGGCCATCGTTGGTGTATTCCGGGTTGAGTACTCCATCCTGAGTAATGAAATATGGATACAGATTGAGATACTCCACATCCATATCCTGACACAGCAGTGCAATTTTCTTATTTAGCTCAACTATCGCCTCACCTTTAGAAACATGTTTGGGATAGGATGTGTAATCAGGATTGACGGGTAAGATGCTTTGGATATAGGTCTGTGTCCGGGGAGATTCAGACTTAACCCGTTTAACAAAGGTCCCAATATTGTCCAGGATGTTCTCCTGTGATGCCCCTTTGGCCAGATCATTAATGCCAATGAGCAAAAAGATTTTCAGGGGCTTTGATTCCAGAACTTCATCGGCTCTATTCAGGATTCCGCGGGTCACATCAGCACTAATACCGCGATTTTTGATACGGGGATCGCGCAATAGCTCAAACCAGTTGCCGCCATCTGTAATACTGTTGCCCAGCAGGATAATCTCATCCGGTCCATTGGGTAAAAAGCGAAAAAGGTCAGATTTCCGTTCATAATAAACGGATGTGGGTACTGCGGCTTCCTGGGAAAATCCAGGAGGGATGATCAGGAAGCCAAGAATGAGTAGGCTTAGTAGGCGCATGGAGATTTTCTCCTTCATAATAATTTCGTGCTTTGAGTCATTTTAAATCCGTCTCAAAATTTCATCCGACATAGCACTTGACTTTCGGCAAACTTTTCGCGAAAATAAACGCGAATAAATAATAGTGAATAATTATGCAAGATTCAAGCAAATACGACCAGAACCAAAAAGCAGTAGAAGATACTCCAAGGGAGGGGAATAAAATCATCAAGCCCAATAAATCTCGAATAGGACATATAGAAGATCAGGTTTTTGATGTAGCCATTATTGGTGGCGGTATCAATGGAGCAGGAATTGCACTTGATCTGGCATTACGGGGTGTAAAGACCATTCTGCTTGAAAAGAAAGACTTTGGCTGGTATGCAACCAGCGCCTCCACCAAGCTCATTCATGGAGGATTGCGGTATCTGGAGTATTTCGAGCTATCGCTTGTGCGTGAGTCCATGGCTGAACGTGAGCGCCTGTTATCAAATGCTTCTCATTTGGTGCACCCGCTAAACCTGAATGTTCCAGTCTTTAAGCACAGCAAACGCCCAGCTTGGATGGTACATGCAGGTTTGACTCTGTATGACATTCTATCATTCGACAAATCTCTTCCGAATCACAAGTTTATGCGCAATAGCAAAAAGAATCGTAACAAGGGGAAGATCGATCCTGCCATCAATCCTGATGGCTTGTCTGCCGTATTATCATACTACGATTGCCAGGTTCCCTTTCCTGAAAGGCTAGCTGCAGAGTTGATTGAGGGTGCCGGGGAAGCCGGGGCACAGGTATTGAATTATAGTGAAGTCGTGGATTTGGATACGGGTACGAGTAATCGCCCTCATTTGCTGGAAGTCAAAGATGTGCTTACTGGTGATAATTTCCAGATTCAGGCTCAAAAAGTTATCAATGCAGGTGGACCCTTCGTGGATCTGGTGAATGTATCATTGGGTGAAGCTGTTGGACGTAAAATGGGGGGTACAAAGGGTAGTCACCTCCTGATTAAAAAATTCGAAGGCGGTCCAACTGACGCCATATATGTTGAAGCCAGACAAGACTTTCGCCCCTACTTCATTATACCCTGGCGGGATTACTATCTGGTTGGTACCACGGACATATTTTATGATGGTGATATGGACAATGTCCATGCTGGCGATGATGAGATAAAATATCTATTGGATGAACTGAATTTCCTCATTCCAGGAAAATCATTCTCTGAAGAAGATGTTGTTTATACTTATTCTGGAATTCGCCCCCTATTCTATGAGCCCGGCAAAAAGGAACGCAGCGTAACCCGTAAACACATCATCCTCGATCATCAGAAAGTCACGGGTACTACAGGTGTATATTCAATCATTGGTGGGAAGCTGACTACCTACAGAAGCCTGGCAGAGGAAACGGGCGACCTTATCTGCAAGCACCTCAATGTGAGAGCAAAGTGTTCCACAAGAAGCTATAAATTACCTGGGGCACGGATGACGACTGAAATCCGAAACCAGATCAAGGATCTTCAAGCGACCCACAAAATCACCGATGCAACTATCGCTCATTTAATTGATTTCTACGGATCACGAGCTCTGAATGTGCTCATGAATATTGGCAAGCGCCGAGATCTGACGCATTTAATCCACCCCAAACGTCCAGAAATATTCGCAGAGATAGCCTACGCCGTTGAATGGGAACACGCGCAATCTCTGACAGATATCTTTTTCAGACGGACTGATCTGGGCTCTCACGAGGATGGGAGTATTGGCTCTGTCAATCCTCCTGTTATTGAGCTGGTATCATCCTTGCTGGGTTGGACGCCAGAACAAGCAAGGATCCAGGAAAAAACCTTGCTCGATACTATGGCCAGACAAGGATATCGGCATCAGGTCAAGGTGCCAGGCCAAACGGAAAAAATGGTTTTAGCATAAATAGCAATCATTATATGAATAAATATTCATGAATTGATATATTGACAATGTGTGCAAAGAACATTAAATATGCCGTATGTCACACATAATTGTGGGAAAATGATTTGTCTTTCAGGATGTGAACAGATGTTTGGTCTGCCCGCAGCCTGATTGAAAGCAAAATATCCTAAAGGAGGAAAACGTGAAAACACTGCTACGAGGACTATGTTCTTCAGTATTGATGTTTGCCCTGACGAGCATCGCAATGGGTGATATTTTTATCACAGAGCTTGCAGATCCAAATAATGAGTCGACTGCACGATTTGTTGAGCTATTCAATAATGGCACCGAAGCCGTCAATTTGAGCGACGGTTGGTCACTGGGTAGATACACAAATGGAAATACCACCATGACCACGACATCAAGAATTCCACTGCGCGGTGTGATTCCTGCAGGTGGCTTTTTCATTGTCTGTAACAACGCAGGTCCTTTCCTGGAAATCTATGGAATGGCTGCAGATCAAAGTGATGTAAACGCTGGACCCGCAGATAGCAACGGTGACGATAACATTCTTTTACTGAACCCAGCCTGGGAAGTTGTCGATTTTTATGGACGGCCTGGTGAAGATGGTTCAGGTACAGATCATGAATTTGAAGATGGTCGGGCCCAAAGAGTTTCAACTGTAACAACTGGCAATCCAGTTTTTGACCCTACAGAATGGGAAATAGATAATGATGGTGGTGCAGGCGCTGGAACTGTGAACGCACCAGATGGCTTTGACCCCAGAGTATGGTTTACTCATTCAGCAACTGATTTTAGCCTGAAAAATGTTCAGACACTCGATATTTCAACCATTAATGTAACCTTTTCTCACCCTGTGGATACTGTGACAGCAGAGATGCTTGCAAATTATGACGCAGGCGCCTATGGTGCCCCTACAACTGCAGTTCTTAGCGGAGCGAATACAGTAGAATTGGGTTTTACAGCTGCAATGGTTCATGAGACAGTATATACACTTACCGTAAATAATGTTAAGAACCTTGACAGTAGCTTAACAATTAGTGCCAATAGCACAATTGACTATTCCTATTATGACTACACGGGAAAAATTGTACTTACCGAATTTGTATATAATGGAGAAGGCAGTGATAATGAGTGGTTTGAAATTTATAATGCCTCTGCTGAGACCATTGATATCACGGGTTGGATGTTCAGGGATGAACCCACCTCTCATGAACCTATAATTGCTGGTGTTACCTCAGACAATGTGCTGGCCCCTGGCGATTATTTTACGGTATATGCATATGGTGAAGGCGAAGAAAATGGATGGCCCATTCAGTTTACACCCGATTTGAATGCCGCGATCAATTACGCAGACACCAGCAGATTCCATTTATGGAATTTGAATAATAGTAATGACATTATTTATATGTGGGACAAAGCGGGTAATCTGGTCGATAGTATTGCGTATGACCAAAGTATCGAAGGAACCGTGCCAGTTGAAGCCTATAGAGGTATGGGACAAACTGTTGAAGTGATCAACCCTGCGCTGAGCAATGATGATCCTACCAACTGGCAAGCCAGTTATTTCTATGGTGGAACGCCTGGTATTGAGAACATTACTGTAGCCCCTGTATATCCTGGTGTTGTGATCAGCGAGGTTATGTATCACTCTTCACTTGTTGATTCTGCTCAAGTGGAATGGATTGAGATTCTGAATACTGAAACTGACACTGTAGATATTAGTGGCTGGTTTACCTTAGATGATAATCCACTACATGAGAGAATTCCATTTCCTGAAGGGACGAAAATCGGTCCTGGAGAATATCTGACTATTATGAACAATGTATCCTCTGATACATTTACTGTCCCATTTACAGCTGATTTTGATTTCCGGGCCAGTGATGTTGATTTTAGTGATTCTCAAGACAATCCACTTCTATTTGATGCAGACAGTAATCTTGTTAGCTATATGTATTATGATGATGGTGGTGCCGGTGAGATGTTTGAACATGCAGCTGGAGCAGATGGTCTTGGATATTCACTGGAATTAATAGATCCCCTGCTATCAAATCATGATCCCCTCAACTGGAAAGCCAGTGGTGGAATTGGTGGTACACCAGGTGATGAACCCCTGGATGAGTTTCCTCCAACCCTGGTTTCAGCCTATGCTTTAGGTGATTCCATTATCACAGTAGTTTTTTCTGAATCCATTGACTCAACTTCTGCTGTAGTCATGGCCAACTATTCAGTGAACAATGCTATTGGCACACCCACAGCAGTCGTTTGGAGTGACTATAAAGTTGAGTTGTCTGTAGCTTATTTAACACATGCTACTGATTACGAAGTCACGGTTAGCAACGTCGCTGATGTTTCTGGAAATATCATTGCTGCTGGCAGTGTGGTTTCATTCACTTATCAGACCTATGTCGATAAGATTGTGATCAATGAATTCCAGTATAATTCGGAATACTATGACAATGAATTTATTGAACTTTTCAATGCTTCCGCTGATACGATAGATATTCTGGGGTGGTCATTGAGAGATGAACCTGAATCACATGCCTTGATGGTGATACCTGATAGTATTGATACAGTCATACCTCCCGGTGAATATTTCACAATCTATGTTTATGGTGAGGGCGAGGAAAAGGGCTGGCCACTGCACTTTACACCAAATTTGCAGGCTGCCATCGACTATACTGATACCACTCGTAACCATATCTGGAACCTGAACAATGGTGGTGGTGACATGATCTATCTATGGGATGATCTAGGTAACCTCACAGATTTCGTCGACTATGATGTCACTACATTTCCTGCACCAGCACGCTGGGGTACAGGATGTTCAGTAGAACTCATCGATCCTTCAATGGATCGCAATGATGCTGAAAGCTGGCAGCCCAGTTACTTCTACGGTGGCACACCTGGTGCTGCAAATGTCACTGTTGCACCCGATTATCCAAGAGTACTGGTTAATGAGATCATGTACAACGCCCTGGGCGCAGATACCCTGGAATATGAGTTTGTTGAATTGTACAATGCTGATGATGTCAGTGTTGATATTAGTGGCTGGTATATCATGGATGACAATCCTACACACGGTCGTGCTGGCGTTCCAGCGGGAACGATTTTGGAACCCGGTGACTACTATGTCCTATTGAGCTATGCTGGTTCCCCATCTGCTCTGCCAGATGATTTTGAATCAGATCTCGACATTACTGATGCAGCAATCGGGTTTAGTGATTCAAAGGACAACTGTATTCTGTTCAATGCTGATGATATCATGATGTCATTCATGCACTATGACGATGGAACCGCAGAATCAACAGATGACTTTGTCCACGCTCCTGAAGCGGATGGAACGGGTCCTTCACTGGCTCTGGCTGATAATTCCGGTCTCAACTGGACCATATTGAGTTGGATACCCAGTCTTGAAGAAGGCGGTACTCCAGGTTGGGAGAACTTCGATGTTACCGGACCCACAATTGTATCTGCTGTTGCAACCAGTGACACCAGTGTGATGCTGACCTTCTCAGAGATCGTCCATCCTGCTACTGGTGAGCGTCTCGCCAACTACTCATTCAATAATGGAATTGGTGAACCTCTGGATGCCGAAGCTGATGGTGCCACTGTTCTGTTGGTGACAACACCGCTCACAGTGGATCTTGAGTACACCATTACCATGAGCAATATCTGGGATATGCTTGGCAATGCCATTGAAGCAAATTCAACGGTAAGCTTCGTCTCAACCTTTGTGGGTATCCATGATGGTGTGCTGCCAACAGTATATGCATTGGATCAAAACTTCCCGAATCCCTTCAATCCTACAACGACGATCCGTTATGCTTTACCGGAAGTCGCTGATGTGAGATTGCAGATATTTGATATCACTGGAAGACAGGTAAATGTTCTGGTGAACAGCACCCAGCAAGCAGGATGGTATGATCTGCACTGGACTGGTCAAGATGCCCGGGGATATAACCTGGCTGCCGGAATGTACTTTGCAAGAATTCAAGCAGGAGAGTATACCGAAGTCATCAAAATGATGTACTTGAAGTAAATTGGTTAGCTAGTAGCATGAACAAGCGGCCGGTGCAGTCTGCCGGCCGCTTTTCATTGTAAGATCCTTATTGACAAGGTTATCGCAACGATTTCGAATTGTTTCCGCGATAACGATTGTGTTGAATCTCAAATAAAAATTTTAATGAATTGAGTAACTGTGGGAGATATGGTTCGTGAAATGGTTGAATTTAATTTTCGTGGTGATTGTTTTATTGATAGGCTGCGCCGTGCCTAGCGGGTCACCTGTAAAAGTGTATTCTGAACAAGGTGTTATGCCTATCCAGGCACATCGTGGTGGTGGTCTGAGAATTCCTGAAAATACACTTGAGACCTTCATCGAAACTTGGGAAATGGGCATTATTCCTGAAGCAGATATTCGAACGACTCAAGATGATATCATCATCTGCATGCATGATAAAACGGCAAAGCGTCTGGCTCCTACAACTTCAGATTCTCTCATTGATGTTCCCTTTGAGGAAATGACCCTGGAAGTTGCCCAAACCCTTGATGTCGGTATTTCTCGTGGTGGCCAGACCCAACGAATCCCGACTCTGGAAAGTGTCTTTGAAGCCATGTCAGGTCATCCTGAACGGTTTATCTATCTCGATTATAAAAAAATTGATATGGATCGTCTGGCATTGATGGTCAGGTCCTACGGCTTGGAAAGACAGATAATATTTACGACCAAGCATCATAACTTGATCATGGACTGGCACTCTAGAATTCCAGAATCTCTTTCCTTGCTGTGGATTGGTGGTAGTCAGGAGAACATTGAAAAGACTTTCGCTTCCATCCGTGAGAATAATTATCTAGGCATTACAACCCTCCAGATACATGTGATGGAAGTTGATGCCGAGAGTGATCAGCCCTTCAAGCCGTCACCTAAATTTCTTGAGGAAAGACGGGAGGAGGTCAGTGGCCAGGGAATCCTTTTTCAGGTGCTGCCCTGGAAAATGGTGGAACCAGAGGTCTATGTACAACTTATGGAACTGGGCGTTCGCTCCTTTGCTACAGATTATCCGCTGATGACGGTAGAGCTGTACCAGAATTTTATGAAAAAATAGATATTGAACCTACAGCAGACGACGCGATAATCGCACAGACACACCGTATGTTTTCTCACCTACAGGTGTAGGTAAAAGGTAAGATTATGCAAAGATTTGAAATAGATACCCGCGACCGGCTGCAAATCGCATTGAAAAAGGCTGATACAACTCAGCATATTCAGGTGGGGCACAATGCCATCCAGGGTGTCGCTGATATGTTCAAACAATGCTTCCCTGGCAAGCGAGCAGTGGTGATAGCTGACGTGAATACATTTAAAGCTGCTGGTAAACAAGTTCAGGAAGTGCTTGAAGCTCAACTGGACATGGTGTTACCTCCACATGTTTTTGATGTAGAAGACATGCATGCAGAGATGCAGCACGTCGATGCCCTTACAGAATTTCTCAGGTCTGTTGATGCCATTCCTGTGGCAGTTGGATCAGGCACGATCAATGATCTTACCAAGCTATCCGCTTATCGTAACCATAGACAATACATGGTTGTTGTTACTGCAGCATCTGTTGACGGATATACTGCTTTTGGAGCCTCTATCACCGCGGGTGGTTTTAAACAGACATTTCAGTGTCCAGCACCCAGGGGAGTTCTCGCTGATCTGGATGTTTTATCCCAGGCACCCGTTGAAATGAATGCCTGGGGCTATGCTGATCTCATCGCGAAAATACCTGCTGGTGCTGATTGGATCATCGCTGATGCTCTGGGAATTGAGGCGATTGATAGCGTGGCCTGGGAATTGGTCCAGGGACCCCTTAGAGATATGATAAGAGATCCTGTTGGCGTACGTTCTGGAGATGGCAAAGCACTCTGTTTGCTCATTGAAGGTCTGATCATGAGTGGGTTGGCCATGCAGTCCCTGGGATCATCTAGACCAGCCTCTGGTGCAGAACATCAGTTTAGTCACCTTTGGGATATTGAACACCACACTCATCACGGTATTGCCCCCTCCCATGGCTTTAAGGTCGCTATTGGATCCTTGTCCTCACTGGCACTATATGAAAAGGTGTTGCCAATGGATCTACAGAACAGAAACTGGTCGCTTGGAGAGATACAATCGCGTTGGGTCTCTTTTGACCAAACTGAGAAAAGAATTCGCTCAAGATATTCAGATGAGACGGTTGCTCAACAGATTGTGGATCAGGTGCGTGCCAAATACATTACCGCTGAAGTTTTGTTCAAGCGACTTCAGCAACTCAGCGCACTCTGGCCAGAATTAAAGCCACGCCTCGAAGCGCAAGTAATCCCGTTTATCGAGTTAAAGACCAAACTGGGATTAGTCAACGGCCCAGAAAAACCTGAGGATATTGGCATCGAGTTAACTCGCTTGAAGGATAGTTTTGAATTTGCCCGTTATATTCGCACGCGCTACACACTCCTTGATGTGGCCCACGAAACAGATGTGATGGAAACCTGTGTATCTCAAATCTTTTCTGGTGGTGCTTACTGGTCATCTAAAAATCAAGACAGTCACAAAGTATTGGAGTCTGAAGATGTTATCTTCTGAAGCCCTTGCAAAACTTAAGAGGATCAAGCATCTCGCCCTGGATATGGACGGGACGATCTACAAAGGCACAACCCTGTTTCCCTTTACAAAGCGTTTTCTTGAAGGTCTTACAGCGATTGGGGTCGGTTACACCTTTTTGACCAACAATAGCTCAAGGAGCGTCAGTGAGTATGCAGAAAAACTCGCAAAACTGGGGCTGAAGACTTCAACAGAAAGTATTTTCACTTCCGCTCTGGCGACCCTGAAATATCTGGAAAAAATACATCCTGCCTCCAAACGCGTTATGATCCTGGGGACAGAAGGTCTCAAGCAGGAATTTCGGGATGCTGGTTATGAGGTTGTTCCCGATGAACCTGGATATGAACCTGAGCTGGTTATCGTTGGTTTTGATACTACACTGAACTATGCCAAGCTTACTGTTGCAAGCTACTGGATCGATCAAGGGAAACCTTATATTGCAACTCATCCCGATAATATTTGTCCCACAGATGAAAAATTGGTCCTGGTAGATTGTGGAGCTGTTTGTGCTGCCATCGAGGCCGCTACAGGAAAAACGCCTGAAGCAGTCCCAGGAAAACCCAATGCCCTCATGCTTGAAGGTCTTATGGCTGAACATGGTCTTGAGAAGCACGAGCTGGGTATGGTCGGTGATCGACTCTATACAGATATTGCCATGGCCTATGACTGTGGATCAGTCGGGATATTGGTGCTCACCGGTGAAGCCACCCTTGAAGATGTTGATGATAGTCCCTTCAAGCCGGATGCTGTGTTCCCAAGTGTCAAGGAGTTGGGTGAGCAACTTGCTTTAGCCCGGGGGAATTCGAATTGAAAAACAAGCTCCAAACAGACTTTTACAGCCTTTGGGAAGGTAAGCATATATGAAGCTGAAGTTCCTCAAAATATTTGATGCAGCTCCGCCAGTCGAACCCCTCGATACCGACACTGAGGAGTATCGAAAAACCTATCGTTATTATCGTATCCGTATCATGTACACAACCATGATTGGATATGCGCTTTTCTATTTTGTTCGCAAAAATATGTCTCTGGCACTACCAGGAATGGAGGCGGAACTCGGTATTACCAAGGCCCAGTTGGGGCTATTCCTCACACTTCATGGTTTGCTGTATGGTTTATCGAAATTGTTCAATGGTATACTGGGAGATAGAGCCAATCCAAGATACTTCATGGCAGCTGGTCTAGCGCTATCTGCATTGATGAACATTCTATTCGGAATGAGCAGTACGGTACTGGCTTTTGGACTTTTTTGGATGCTCAATGGCTATTTTCAGGGGATGGGATTCCCGCCCTGTGCCCGCAGCATCACACACTGGTTCTCAGCCAGTGAACGAGGGACCAAATTCGCCATCTGGAATACATCACACTCCATTGGAGCCTCGTTGGTACTGGTTCTCACCAGTTTTCTGGTTGTCTATGATTGGCGCCTGGCATTTTATGTTCCAGCTGGTATTGCTTTATTCGGGTCCTTCTTTTTAGCCTGGTGGCTACGTGATACACCGGAATCACTTGGATTGCCTGCTGTAGAAGTCTATCGAAATGAAATTGCTGACAGTGAACCTGCGCATCAGGTGAAGTGGCGGGAACAGAAACAGTATCTTATCAAGTATGTCGTTAAGAATCCCATGATCTGGGTATTGGCCTTCGCAAATTTTTTCCTCTACACCATCCGCTTTGCAATTCTTGACTGGGGACCCTCTTTTTTGATCGAGATGAAGGGTGTGGATATTACCCAGGCCGGGTGGATAGTCGCAGGCTATGAAGTATTCGGAATTGCCGGAATGCTGGTAAGTGGTTGGCTGATGGATCGGGTTTTTAAGGGTCGCGGTGGACGAGCAGCTTTCTTTTACATGCTGGCCTGTACTATTGCTATCTATCTGTTCTGGCGACTGCCTTCAGACTCTCCCTATGTCTATGCCTCTCTGCTTTCTGCTATTGGGTTTTTTATATACGGACCCCAGGCTCTTGTGGGGACTATGGCTGCTAATCTGGCCACAAAAAAGGTTGCTGCCGCAGCTATAGGCCTAACGGGTCTATTTGGCTATCTCAGCGGAATACTTTCCGGCTGGGGCTTGGGAGCCATCGTTGATTCCAGAGGCTGGAGTCAGGGCTATCTAATTTTGATCTTTGCCGGATTGGCGGGGACAATTTTATTCGCCTTGACCTGGAATGCTGTCGGACCACACATAAAAAAGAATAGGGTGTATGCGAAATGAGAAATATTAGAATCGCCATCGATTGTGATGATGCTGCCATTGAATTGAAAAATATTGTTTTCGACCACTTGCAAGTGCGAGAATGTGCTGTCACCGACCTGGCTTATGCTGCTGATAAAGAAGCCATGTATCCGGAAATTGGATACAACCTGGCGAAGAAGATCCAGTCAGGAGAATATGACCGGGGGATTCTAATTTGTGGTACAGGTATCGGCATGTCCATTATTGCTAATAAAGTGAGGGGTGTTTATGCTGGATTGTGCCACGATGTGTACTCTGCTGAACGTCTCAGAAAAAGCAATGATGCCCAGGTTCTAACCATGGGGTCCCGTGTCATTGGAGCAGAGCTTGCGAAGACGATTCTCGATGCCTGGATAGCTTCAGAATTTTTAGGGGGTGGCTCACAGCCAAAAGTTGATCAGATCGTGGAGCTTGAAAGCCAGTCCTTCGGTTGATTGAATCCTTTTCTAACCAACCAAGAGGATCACTTATCCAGGGTGACAAGTTCCTCAGCGCAATTATCGTCTAGAACCAGGGATTTGATCATCCCACCGCGGATACCGGCACGAATCGACTTTGCACGATTAGCATTACTGGCAATGGCAATAACATCAGGTGTATCTCTTAGTTGATCCAGGGTGATGCCAATAACACGGTCTTTGTAGGCAGTATCTACTTCAATGCCATTATCATCAAAGAAATGTCCACAAATCTCGCCGACGACACCCTGCTTGAATAAATGATTCATGGCTTTTGCGGATATGAATTCCCTATCCAGAAAAACTGAATCAGAACTGATACCCACACCAATTATAGCCAGATCAGCATAATCCATCTGATTGATGATGGATTTGATCTGTTGGTGAGAAGTGAAGGCCTTATAGGTGTCCATGTCCTGGGTGATGGCCGGTGCTTGCATACTGCGTGATGTGCCATTCCAGATTTTTGCCATCTTCCGAGTAATTTCAAAGGCATCATCATCATGGATATCACTTCGAATGTGACCCATGGCCTGGATAAAAATCACATTAGAGTTGGTAGAAACGGGCCTCATATTCTCCACAAGTGCTTGAATATGTCTTCCAGCTGCCAGGCAAACCGTATGATTTAGTTTTATCATATCGCCAACGTATGGGGCGGCAAAATAGCCAATGGCTTGTCTTTGTTGAACCGGGTTTCTATGGGCAGATGAATTGATGACGATAGCGTGGTTCAAGTCAAATTTATCAACAAGTTGTTGCTCAAGGGATTCATTGCGAGGTGAGAAGGGCTTGACATTGATTGTAACGATGCCTCGTTTCCGGGCTTCACTGAGAAGTCGAGAAACATTTGCCTGCGAAATGCCGGCAAGTTGAGCCACTTTGGCCTGGCCCAGATTTTCCATATAATACAGAGAAGCCACCA
The DNA here is from genome assembly GCA_018650795.1 of Fidelibacterota bacterium. Lineage (GTDB taxonomy): Bacteria > Fidelibacterota > UBA8477 > UBA8477 > JABMPR01 > JABMPR01. The sequence goes on along the minus strand of JABIFG010000095.1, from coordinate 29,230 downwards.
GAATCAGCAGCTCTTCTTTTATTGACTGTTTATTTGCCACATTGATCTCCCCGATGTATGAGATAAAGTACCAACCTATTGCCGATCAAGAAACGTCCGAATGTGTACAATATTGAATATATATGCAAGATATTTAATTTGATATGTTGATTATTTTAATATCAGACTGGTGGCAGCTGAATGCGTATGTACCAATAAACAAGTACATGTGCCTCTAAAATTTTTATTGACTTTCGACGAATAAATGTGCAATCTAGCGGTAGAATCAATATTAGTGAATATTTATTCAAGATTAAAAAAATTGAAAACTGATGGTGAGATATTTGCATGAGTCAAGCTACCTTTTGTTAGGTTAAGATTTGTGGTTACCAGATGTCAAACAAAACGATTTTTGGGTGTTGCTAAGCGATGTGGATTGCAAACAAGGAATGTGTATGCGTAGTAAGCTGATGATCTATAAAATGGTTCTGCTCATGCTGCTCGGTAGCTCCGTGATAGCCGGAACGACAGGTAAAATTTTAGGTAAGGTTACAGATGAACTGACAGGAGAACCAATCATTGGTGCGAATGTCTATCTGGAAGATACAGGGATGGGATCCATGACGGATCTCAGCGGTGAGTACTTTATAATTGGTGTCCGACCCGGCTCTTATAACCTGGTCTGTTCCTATATTGGCTATAAAAAAACTATCATCCAGGATACTCGTGTAAACATCGATCTCTCCACGGTCAAGAATATTGAGCTGGGTGTGGAGATTATCGAAGGTGAAGAGGTTGTTGTCGTCAGTAAACGTCTCGTAGTTGAAAAGGGACGTACCAATACCACAGCCTATGTCTCCTCTGAAAAGATCGCAGCCATGCCCGTTCAAGAAGTAAGTGATCTGATCCAGCTGCAGGCTGGAGTTGTCCAGGATGCTGGAGGAAGCTTTCATATCCGCGGTGGCCGTGGTGGTGAGATCGCCTATCTCATTGATGGTGTCCCCATAACTGATCAGTACAATGGGGGAAGTTCCATTGGTTTGGAAAATAGTTGGGTCCAGGAATTACAGGTCATAAGCGGAACCTTCAATGCCGAATACGGCCAAGCCCAATCAGGTATTGTCAACGTAGTTACTAAGGAGGGGGCCAAGAAATTCTCCGGGAAACTTTCATTCTCGACTGGAGATCATGTTTCCACAGCGGATCATATCTTCTGGAATATTAAAACGGTTGATTTAAACGAGAAGAATCTGGCACTTAGTCTTCAAGGACCGATTTCATTTCTACCAGATGGATCCTTTTATTCATCACTGCGTCGCAAAACTACTGATGGCTGGCTGTATGGAAAAAACCTGGTCCTCATCGATGATACTGTACCCATTCAAAACTATATTAACGAGGCCCAAAACACACAAACCCAGGAAGAGCAGAGTTATGGTATCAAGGTGCCGGATTCACTCCAGACCGGTGATGGCGCCTATCATGCTATTGATGGTGATTCAAAGCTTTCATTCTATGGAAAGATAAGCACAAAGATTCTGCCATCCGTAAAGCTGCGCTACTCCATTTTTTATACTGAAGCCACTGGAAGATCTTACAGTGACAGACGCCGCTATTCACCAGAAGGCATTCGCACCTGGTATGATAATAGTTATAATCACATTGTCAGTTTCAACCAAGTACTCTCAAATAAGAGTTTCTACACCATCAATTTTTCGAAGTATTCTAAAAACACTCAAGCCTATCTGTTTGAGGACCCCCTGGACTCACGCCATCGCTCAAGTCCCTATTCTGATGAAAGCTTTAATTTTGGCGGAACTCAGAACGGTAGATATGACATTGTGCGTTCGGCACTTTCTGCCAAATTTGACTTGACCTCACAACTCACCCAGGCGAGTCAGATGAAAATTGGTGGCGAGATTAAGAGACATGATCTGGATTATTATTCGCTAACCACTGTGGCTGAAGGCTCGCTTTATGAGGAACCTATCTTGCGCTTGCCCGACCAGAACACATCTGGGTATAATGCCTATCATGTCAAGCCATTGGAAGGGTCAGCATATGTCCAGAATGTATTCGAATATGATGATATCATTGTCAATGCAGGTCTACGGTATGACTATTGGGATCCCAATGCCCTGCTTCCAGTAAATCTTCGTGCCAAAACAGATACAGATAATGGTATCCGTTTGGACTCTGAATTGGAAGCCGGAGTCGCTCGCTCACAGCTAAGCCCACGGTTTGGGCTGGCTTACCCCATTTCTGACAATGGTGCTATTCACGTCTCATATGGTCACTTTTTTCAACTCCCCAGATTTAATGCCATCTATAACAATTATGAGTATGAGATCAAGCTGGGTGGTCTGCAAACGACCATGGGCAATGTGAATCTGAAACCAGAGAAGACCATTGGCTATGAGATCGGTATACAGCAGCAACTTAGCCTGGTGTATGGCCTGGAGTTGACCATGTACTACAAGGATATCAGCAACCTCTTGAGCCAGGAGATCATCAGTACGATTGATGAAAAAGTTTATGCCCGATACATCAATAGAGATTATGGAAATGTCCGGGGAATTACCTTCACCTTGAACAAGCTTTATTCCGATCTGTTCTCCGGCAGTATTGATTATACTTATCAAACTGCCAAAGGCAATGCGTCTGATCCCAATGCAGTCTTTAATGACTACAATGACAATAAAGAAGTTGAGAAGCAGGTACTGCCTTTGGATTGGGATCAAACCCATACGCTGAACACCTCGCTTTCTATTGGAAAACCTGGTGGCGTTAAAGTGGGTCTCATCGGTCGATTCGCCACGGGACAACCCTACACACCATCTAGCCCCGGTTCCGCTCTGGATACTCAGTTTGAGAACAGTGATCGAAAACCCGCCAGCTATAACTTTGACCTGAACCTTTATAAGACCGTCAGGTTTGACAAAGTCAAAATGAAACTGTATTGCAAAATATTCAATCTCACGGATCAGCTGAATCAGCGGTACGTCTTTTCCAGTACCGGAAATTCAGAATCACCCTACCGTACGATCCCGGCAGCCTATGTGTTATCACAGAACCCCAATTTTACTGCCGATGAAGTTGATCTACGACCCGACTACTATTCTGAACCACGCAGAGTCCTGCTGGGTATTGAAATCCAGTATTAGGTAAAGAGGAATTTACATGAACCGCTATTTATACATTCGGACTCTTCAAACCATCATGTTGGTGCTCTTGGCCCATAGTATCGTGTTTGCAGGCGCCCAGGACCGTCGGACCGGAATTCATGACGGTAACCTGGTCTATACCCGTTTTTCAAATTTTGGAAATCTTGGTGATCGCTACGAAAATCCCCGCATGGAGTGGCCCAAAGGCTCAGGTATGGTCTATGGTTTTGAGTTTATCATGATCGCCGCGGCAGAGGTTGAGGATGCTAACGGTGATCCTGTAAAGATTTGTTCAGAAAGCTACTCCCATCCCACCAGTCATGATATTTCTCCCGATGGATCGCATCTCTGGAATTGGCAACCCCTGGAAAATTATTTCAACGCCGGTATAGAAAATATAGATGAATATCCTGCGATGAGTCACAAACCAGAGACCTGGCCCATGTTCTGGCCTCATGATTACCCTGGAAATGCAGGGAGCCGTGATGGTCTATGGAATGGTGAATTTGGCGCTTACACACGCGCTGATCAGGAAAGCTATTACGTCATGGATGACCGAGACAATGATGAGTTCGACTATTTCCCCTTCATCGGTAGTAGTGAGGATTCTGCAGGTTATCCAGACGGACGCAGAGGCTTGGGTCTAGAAGTTAAGGTCCGTGGTTATGAATGGGCTGCAGTCGAAGCAGAAGACATCCTTATTGTTCGCTATGATATTGCCAATGTGAGTGACAAGGACCTTGAGACCGTTGTCTTTGGCATGTATGTCGATGCCATGGTCGGTGGCACCAGCGACAATCCGGATTACGCCAGATTTGATCAATTTGATGATATTACCTACTGCTGGGATTATGACGGCATTGATAATCGGGGCATACCAGGGTTGGGCTATTTTGGATACGCTTTCCTGGAAAGTCCTGGGGATCCGCTTAATGGACTTGATGATGATGAGAATGGTTTGATTGATGAACGTCAGGATAATGATCGTGGTGAATTCATCATGGGCCCCATCGGTAATTATGGTGATCCCAAGGAGCACTGGAGCGGTGACGAGGATGGTGACTGGCGTATTTATGAAGATTTTAACGCTAACGGGATATGGGATATGGGTGAGGCCATACTGGATGATATTGGGAATGATGGTATTGGTCCATATGATCAAGACTATGTAGCTCCTGATGCTGATGGATCAGAGGTCAATGGTGTTCCAGATCCTGGTGAACCTAACTTTGGAAAACAGGACAATGATGAATCAGACCAGATTGGTTTGACCAGCGTGATCTTGCTTGAACCTCAATCTCTCAAGTATGACGACCGAACATTTAACCAAATGACCCCGGACCTTTTTACCTATGTTGATCCTGCAAACCTGGCTTTTATGTATGGTTCAGGATATTTCGCTTTACCTCAGGACGAAACCCGCAAATTTGCCATCGCCAATCTATTTGGAACCGATGAGCAGGACATTTTTCGCAATAAACGAACAATGCAGCGTATTTATGATGCGGATTACAATTTTGCAAAGCCACCCTTGAAACCGGTATTGACTGCTGTAGCCGGTGACGGAAAGGTCGTCCTGAAATGGGATCATTCCGCCGAGAAATCAATCGATCCTATTTATGGAAGGGATTTTGAGGGCTATCTGATCTACCGTTCCACAGACCCCTCATTCAACGAGATCAAAACTGTCACAGACGCGTTTGGGAGTCCAATATTCTGGAAACCCCTGGCCCAATATGATCTGGTGAATGAGCTTGAAGGGCCTCATCCCGTAGAAATCACCGGGACAGGAGCGCACTTTTACACCGGTCGAAATACTGATCTTGTGTATTTCTACGAAGATACAGAAGTTCAGAATGGTCGAACCTATTACTATGCAGTTTGCTCCTACGATAAGGGTTATGATGATGATTTCTATGACAAAGGTATCGTAGATGTAGAATTACTGGCCCCCATTGCCCCCGTTGAATGTACCAAGATCATACAGACCAATTCAGTGGGTCAAGTCAGATTCATTGATAGAAACTGTGCTGTCGTGGTGCCCAACGCCCCCAGCGCTGGTTACACTGCTGGATATCTGACGGAAATAGAACATCAGGGTCTGGCTACAGGAGATTTTCAGATAAATGTGATCATACCGGACAGTATTGAAGAAAATCATAATTATGAAATCACCTTTACAGACACAACCCTGGGACGCTATACCAATAGTTTGACTGTAAAAGATTTGACTACGAATAAGCTGATCTATGAAGTGGAACCTTATGATGAATTCGTCATCAGTAGTGAGATAGTCAAGGGCATGCAGCTGGAGTTTTTTAATGATTCCGCTGAAGTTATGCACTCTGAATGGCTGGTTGGGAATAGCAACATTCCCGTAGAGACACAATTACTGTGGTCATCAAAATCGATTCCTGTCCCCGAAGACTATGAGATCAGGATAGGTCAAGCGTTTATGGATACTTCCTATAATGCATTGCCCTTTTTAAGGACACCTGTGAACTTTCAACTCTGGAATACCACACTCAACGTGAAGGTTCCATTTGAGTTTTCTGAAGCTATTCATAAGGATAGTACCCTGAATGGAGGCGATAGAGTCAATGTCGTCATTAATCCCCAGGGATTTTTGTACAATACGGCCTGGGAATTCTATTTCAGAGATGACTCCTCATTGACTGAGGTGCGTATTCCTCAGCCTGGAGATGTGTATTCCTTAACAGTGAGCAAGCCCTTCAACTCAGATGATACCTTGAGATTTACCTCTCGCGCCTCGAGTATGGATCCAGTGAAAGAGACTGCAGATATGGACAATATATATGTCGTCCCCGATCCATACGTGGTCAATGCCAGCTGGGAAAAGCCTCTATTTTATGCAAGTGGTCGCGGTGAACGGCGTGTTGATTTTGTCAATCTTCCCCAGGAGTGTACCATCAGGATCTACACCATGAGTGGCAAATTGGTAAGAACACTGGAACACTCCAGCACGATGACCAAGGGAAGTGAGCCCTGGGATCTTATCTCAGAAGATGGACTCAGTGTTTCGTTTGGTATGTACATTTTCCATGTAGAAGCAGATGGGGTAGGGAACAAAGTTGGAAAGTTTGCCCTGATCAAATAGGATGAATCAAATATTCTCAAATGAAGCAATAGGTGCTGGTGATGAAAATTAATAAAACTGCAAACACATTGATCCTGCTCTTGAGCATGTTTTGCGTGACCCTCTTTTCACAAACTGATGACGAATCATTTGGTGGAGCGAACTATACTGAGGAAGTTTCAAATGTAGGAACGTCGGCAGCAGCCTTCTTAGAGATCGGTGTCGGTGCAAATTCGCAGGCTATGGGCGGTGCTTTCACAGCCATCGCAAATGATGTATCCGCTCTGTACTGGAATCCTGCCGGGATCACGCAATTGAAGAAAATATCCATTTCTGCCAACTATACTGAATGGCTGGCAGGTACAGCACACGAATATTTTGGTGCTGTGATTCCCATGGGAGGACGTTTTGCTGTTGGCCTGAGTATGAATGTCCTGAATTATGCGGATAAACAACCTGTAAGAACCATCCAACTACCCGAGGGGACAGGTGAGTTCTATGCGGCTTCTGATATGGCTCTGGCTGCCACTGTTGCAGCAACGGTTACAGATAAATTTTCCTTTGGGTTAACGACGAAATATATCCTGCAGCAACTCTGGCATGAATCTGCCAGCGCCTTCGCCATCGATGTGGGTGTCCTCTATAATACTCAGATTGAAGGTCTCCGAATCGGTACCACCATTGCCAACTATGGTTCCGAACTGCAAATGACCGGTCGGGACCTGAGACGCCCCTTTGATGCAGATGAGACCCATTATTCAAATGATCGTCTGAATATTTTGCTGGAAACGGATCAGTTTCCATTACCCCTGCTTTTTCGTTTTGGCCTGGCATATTCATTTTCCCCATTCCTGGGACAACATGTAACCCTGGCAGCAGATCTAAACCACCCCAGCAATAGTGTAGAATCGTTGGATCTGGGATTGGAGTGGGCCGTGGGTAGTATGATCGTGGCTCGCATGGGGTATCAATCATTATTTGACGACCATACCGAAAATGGTCTATCAGCTGGTTTTGGGCTTGCCCCGCAAATCGGCAATTCAATGCAAGTAGGTTTTAATTATGCCTGGTCAGCCTGGGGCTTACTGGGAACAGTACAACGCTTTTCAATAGACCTTAAATTTTAGGTCAGAAAAAGAAAATACAAGGAGATGGTGTTATGAAATCAACCATTCGAATGATTCACCTGGCAGTTTTTATGCTGGTTCTGTCATTCCCCATGACGAGTCAGGCACAGTGGGATGGTGCTCTACATTTTAGCTGGTGGGAACATGATCGTGTCATTGTACCGGATACACCCCTCCTGTGGCCTGGTCAGCTTGACGCTGGCACCGTGGAGATGTGGTTCAAACCCGATTCAATTTTTAAGTCAGATACACATGACCCTGATTATACCTATCTATTTTGCAAGAATATCTCTGGTAATTGGCCTGGTGATATGGGAATGCACTGGATTCGAGGTCAAGGTGATATGAAATGCTTTGTTCAAAGTGGAGACGCTGTCAATTATCCCACCCAGGATCTTTCATCGATTACACCAGTGTTCTTACCCCGCTGGTATCATGTGGCCTACGTCTGGGATGTCGCTGATTCTATGCGTCTTTTTATCAACGGTGTTCAATCTCCAGATGTAGAACCCAACTCCGATGGTGAAGTTTGCCTGCCAGTAACCAATGGTGATCAAATCATTACCATCGGTTCAGGTGCCCAGGATCATCATTTTGATCGTTACGAAACCTGGAGAGGCATGATCGATGAGGTTCGGATTTCTGCTACTGCAAGATACACTGAAGATTTTATCCCCGCTGAGGAACCATTCACTGTTGACGGTTACACCGTCGCACTCTGGCATTTTGATGATGGTGAAGGTCTTATCGCCACCGATGCCACCGGCTATGGATTTGACGGAATTCTAGGAGGGGCTGATGTTGCTGGATACGAAGGTGATGTCCCAGCCATCCCTGAATGGGTAACTGTACAACGCGATCCCAAGATCGTGATCAATGAGGTGCTTGCAGACCCTGCTACTGATGGTGATGCTAATGGGGACGGGACCACAGATGCTGCTCAGGATGAATTTATTGAGCTCATCAATCTTAGCTCAAATCCAGTTGATCTTACTGGATGGACCGCGGGTGATAGTGAGGTTCAAAATTTTAGCTTCCCATCTGGCTATACTGTTCAACCCTTCCAATTTATTACCATCTTTGGCGGAGGAGATGTAAGTGGTTTTGCCGGCTATAATAGCGACCCGCTACTCACTAAAGTCTTTACTGCAGGAGGAATGATCGGAAATGGCCTGAATGATGCTGGAGATGCCGTCGTTGTACTTTCAGATAACGGTGTTGACGATGCATATCTGGCCTGGGGCGGCAGTGCTACACCTGTGGTTGGAGATGTAACCTGGGAATTTTCCGGAGTGACCACAGCCAACGCAGCCAATGATAATTCGCTTACCCGTTTCCCCGATGCCAGTTTTGAAGGAGACGATCCATTTGTTGAGCACAACACAGTAGCTGCAGGTGATTATTCTCCTGGTCTAAGTCTTGATGGTGTGGATCGACTTGCATTTACGCTCACTTTGTTGAGTTCTCCGGTTGGTGGAGGAACAGTTGAGCTCGATTCAGTCAGCGCAACTATGACAGAGTTTGGCTACGGTGATTTTGTTACTTTGACTGCCGTTCCTGCAGAAGGCTTTGTCTTCTCAGGTTGGGAAGGCGATGAAATTGCCCTGGTAAATCCAATTTATACTGCCATGACGAAGTCCAAAACGATCACAGCAAATTTTCTACCCGCCTTCCAGCTTCCACCCTCCATCATTGTCAATGAGATCAATGCTGATCCGTCTACAGATCCCATCTATGGGGATGCTAATCGTGATTGGATTCGACATGCCGAACAGGATGAGTATATCGAATTGCTCAATGTTAGCAGCGAAGATGTTGACATGAGTGGCTGGAGACTGGGTGATGATGAACAGTTTAGCTTCACCTTCCCCGATGGCTATATCTTGGGATGTGGTGAGTTCGTGACCGTCTTTGGTGGTGGAGATCTATCCATTGGACCTGCTGTTGGTTGGAATTCCGACCCACTGCTGACCCATGCCTTCTTATCAGATAGTTCTCACATGAATGATATCGGTAATGGTCTTCCCAATGCAGGTGAATGTGTTGTCTTGATTTCTCCTGACACGTCATATGCCATGTATGTGAACTATGGCAGTCACTTTGGTCGTGGAGTTCCCAAATCAGCCTCTACAGTGGATATCTATTTTAATATGCGTGTTGAATCAGCAGCGAATGCAGGTCAGAATACATCCATTACACGTTATCCAGATGGAGACATGTCTGTCGTGGATGCATTTGTTCAGCATTTGACCATTTCTGATTTGGAGAATTCGCCCTCAACATCATTCGATGAGGTAGACAATATCTGTACCCTTCTTGCAGTCGATGATGGAAATGGTGAACTTCCAGCTCAGTGGCGTCTGGAAGATTGTTATCCCAACCCCTTTAATCCATCAACGACCATTGGTTTTGAAGTGCCGACTTTCACTTATGTCACCATGACGATCTATAATATCAAGGGACAGATTGTTGCACAGTTGATGGACCAGAAGGTCACCCCTGGTCACTATGAATTTACCTGGAATGGTCTTGACCATGCCGGTAATCTGGCACCATCGGGTGTGTATTTGTACTCACTGAATTCCATTGGATTCTCTGAGACCAAGAAAATGATCTTGATGAAATAATCCATCATTGGAATAAATTTCATTGTAACACAGGTGGATGATTGCATCAGCAATCATCCACCTGTTATCTAAGAACCGAGGAAAAATTGAAATCTTCGCAACACCCCGTCCTTTTATTACTACTTCTAACACTCCTAGCGAGTTCAACTATCTTCGCTCAAAATCATCCCCTCTTTAGATTTGCCCCATCCTTGCCCCTGGCTTCCATTTATCACGATCAGGTCAGCATGGTGGATATTGTTATTGCGGATGAATTGGATTCAGTAGAAGTACCGGCTCGTGGTTCTGGGGGGTGGGGGCTTAGTAAACCTAAAAGTGCTCAATTTCTTTCCGATTCATCCAGCATGATCTCAAATAATGCAGTGGTCATGAGTTATATTGGAAATCATGAAATCAATGGTGATCTCTGGATCAAACCAGAGGCGGAAGACGGGACCATCATCAGCTGGGGTGATAGTTCGAGTTTCCATTTTATTACAGTATTTCTGGAAAATAATTTTCTGAATATTCACCGTTATTATGTGGATTCATTATTCGTCCTGCAATCAGAAGTAGAAATTGAAACGGCAACCTGGAGTCAAATTCACTGGATAAATCGTATTGCGAATTCTTATGCCGAATTCGAGGTTTACGTTAACGGCGTTTCTCTGGTTCATGATACAGAACTCATTGTGGATATTCCCCCTGCCTTCACCATGATTAATTCACAGGTCATTGTTGGTGCTTCACCTGATCCACGGTCATATGGATCTTCCTTTAAGGGTAAGATGATGGGTGTCAGCCTAAATGGATACAGCCGTTCAGAAGAATATCTCACCGCTTTTCCGGTCTTCGATGGGAGCGAATTTTTTGGCATGCCACTCTACCTCGAGCGTAACTTTGATAAGCTGATCACATCCAGCCCCACTGAAGTGGGGAAGCGCGCTTTTGTGCCATATTCAAACGATTTTTATATTCCCCAGGGATTGGCTTCCACCTATGAGGATAGACGTGCTCCAGTTGAGGAGAACATGGTCTACATGTCGATGTATCACAAGGATATTGATGGCGATATTGGTGGCAATAATTCCATTGTAGTTGAAATGAATCCAGCCGAAAATTATCGTGTTCGGAGGTGTTTCAGATTTACCTCAGGTCCAGTTTATGGACATGTGCCTTCAATGGCGTATTGTGCCGGCTATCTTTATGTGGGCTCAGAGAATGTCGTTTACAAATGTGAATTACCCGAATATGATCCAACAGGCGGCAAATATTTTGACCTGAATCCTATCCATGAATACTCCATGCTTTCCTCAAACCTGGATTATTTTAATGATACGCTGTGGGTAGCAAGCTGGGGTCGTTATAATACTGCAGACCGCGCCTTCCTACTGGGATATCCTATTAATGAAAATGGAGATATTGATCTCAGTGGATCACCTTCACGCTATGAGATTCCCAATACCAATCAAGGAGCTGGTTGGACAGAATATGGGGGTGAACAGTATTTATTTGTACACACCAGCTATGGTGGGACCAATTTTAGTAAGATACATCGATTCCGGAAAGACCAACTGCGACCCCAGGATTTAAGTGTGGCAGAGCGTGTTTTTGATTTGCCAGCTGGGGGAGAAGATCTGTCATTTAATACGGCGGGCGATATGATCACCGTTTCTGAATCAAGTTCACGGACCTACCAGTTGCGCACCTATTATTCGCCTTGGAATCAGTTCTACCCTTATATCTTTGAGATTACCCAGGATGTCCTTTTTGAGGATGTTGACACAAGCGCTGTGGCTATCGAAGAAGATGAATACGTCCAACTCCCCGATCATCTATTGGTCTCAGCCTTTCCAAATCCATTTAACGCTGGCATCACCATTCGTTATGACCTGGAATCAGATATGAGTATCGGTGTAAAAGTTTTTGATGTGCGGGGATGTCTGATTGATACCCTTCTTGAAGAACATTCCCATTCCCAGGGTAGTTACCAAATAAACTGGTCATCCCAGAACCTCTCCAGTGGGATCTATCTCGTGATCTTTGAGAGCTATGGCCAGCCATTGATGACGAAGAAAATTGTCTCAATCAAATAGATTGAGGCGACTCTTGAACAAGCCAGGTCCAGGGAAGCTGCATAATGATGACTTTCTTAAAATCGAACTGATATGACCGGCATGTCGTGCTATTATAATTATTACAATTGCAAGGATCATCCCAGTGATTAAAAAAATATTAATGATTTATCTGGTAATTGGACTAGCTGGTTTATACGGGCAAACCACATCGAATTTACTCTGGTCTGACGATTTTGAAGATGGTGATGCTGAGGGGTGGCTTTTCTATGACGACGCAACCGGACCCTCGAACTGGTTTGTGGATGGCGGATACCTGAATCAGATCACCAATATAGGTGAAAATTCATTGGGTACCCATGCTGTGGCAGGGTTGGCAAGCTGGGATAACTATACGTTGTCGGCAAATGTTGTTTCTACGGATGATGATTACCTTGGTGTGATTTTTCGCTATCAGAATGCCGGAAACTATTATCGTCTTGTGGTCTCTTCACAAGCAGGTAGAATTCGCCTTCAAAAACGGGTAGCTGGTATCCTGGAAACCATGGATCAAGTCAACATGATGTGGCCGCTATGCACCTATAACATCTCTATTGATGTCCAGAATGATTCAATCTCAGTCTATTTGAACAATCAACCATACTTCGCTGTAATTGATACCAGTTTTGCAGCAGGACGGGTTGGTTTTACCACCATCAATAACAATGGATCGTTCTTTGATGATATTGAGGTTTATGATCGCCTGAGCATACAACCATTAGACAATAGTCTGGTCATCAACCGGGGACCTTATCTGCAGAACGTTCTGGGTGATAGTGCCACGGTGATGTGGAGAACCAATCTGCATACAAACTCGATTGTTGAATATGGATTGTCCACGACCGAGTCAGAATTGATAGGGCTAACGACTGCCACCAAAAATCATGAGATTGTACTCAGGGGTCTGCTTAGAGATGAGGAATATGTCTACCGTGTGTTTTCAAATGCTCAGGTCAGTGAGTGGTCCTCCTTCAGGTCGGCCAGTCTTCCCGATGATCCGTTTAGTTTTGCCTTGCTGGGGGACAATCGTACAAATTTTTTACGGCATGGAGAAATCTCAGCAGCTATTGCCGAGGAGACTCCAGACTTTTTGATCAATGTGGGTGATGTGGTCCAGTATGGACACCGATCGGACTGGGACACGGAGTTTTTTAATCCCATGGCGGATCTGATCAAAACCATGCCCATCTACGTTTCCATTGGAAACCATGAGAAGGAATCCTCTCATTTTAGTGAATACTTTGCCTTTCCTGATCCAGATCATGAACATTATTACTCCTTCGAATATGGAAATACCTTCTTCATCTTTTTGGACAACAATATTGCGGCGTATCCCGACGCTAATTACCCTGCTCTTGATGAAGAGAGTGACCAATATTCATGGCTCGAGGAACAGTTGGGATCAGCTGCTGCACAAGAGGCGGAATGGCTGTTTGTCCTGGGTCATGTCCCTGTTTATTCCGTGGGCACCAGCAATAATTATCCGCTTAATCGAGAGGTGATTTTACCCCTGCTCCTTGACTATGGTGTAGATATATACTTTGCCGGTCATATTCATGACTATGAAAGAGGCTATTCAGAAGGTCTCCATCATATTATTAGTGGTGGGGGAGGTGGTCCCTTGAGCCCTCGGGTACGGTCGATCCCTGAGATCACCATACATGAAGCCAATTATCATTACTGCATGATTCAGGTGAATGGTTCGCTGCTTGGCTTTCAGATCAAAGATCAAAATCAAATTTTATTAGATCAATTTATCATCAACAAAGATCCAGTCGCTGTATCCGGTAAAGAACCCGTGCAGCCCCAGCGCTTGAAATTGTTCAATTATCCCAATCCATTCAATGCCTCCACAATGGTTGAGTTTTCATTGCCCGAGGCAGGCGAATACACGATTACCATATATGATATTATGGGTCATCCCGTTAAAGTGTTGGCTGATGGCTTCGCACAAGCAGGAACATACTGGCTGCATTGGGATGGTGACGATGCAAATGGGAGAGTGGCTCCCAGTGGTATTTATACCTGTTTAATTACCACCGATTATGGCAACAGCCAGATCAAAATAAGTTATGTGAAGTAAAGAGCATGAGCCGGAAGTTCTTTCTCTTCAGCATCATGGTGACCCTCATCCTTGCCGGGATAAACACCTGCGCTATCTGGATAGATCACCATCGAACAACAGCTGAGCCAAAACTATTGTGGCATGAAGATTTTGAAGATGCTGACTTCTCCGACTGGGTCATCCATGATGATGTGGAGGATGAGATCTCCAACTGGTTCGTTGATCAGGGATATTTGATTCAGACCAGCAATATTGGCAAAGGAAAACTCGGCACCCATGCTGTGGCCGGAGAAACTGAGTGGACGGATTATACCCTCTCGGCAAATGTTGTCTCTACGGATGACGATTATATTGGTGTTTTATTTCGCTATCAGGATCCTCAGAATTATTACCGATTCAGTCTCTCCTCACAGGTTTCCAAGATTCGCCTGGAAAAACGAATCAATGGAGAGTTCCACACGCTTGGGCATATTGAAGAAATGTGGCCGGAATGTCGCTTTAATATCAGTATCGATGTCCGTGGGGATTCCATCAAAGTTTATCTCGACGGGCAAATCTATTTCGCTATTGCTGATACCAGTTTTGATCATGGTAATGTGGGCTTCTCATCCTATCATAATGATGCTTCATTTCTTGATGATATAAGCGTTTATGACAAATTTGAAATCAAACATGATGAGCAAGCTCTGCAGTTTGATCGTAAACCCTATCTACAGAATGTATTGGGTGACAGTGCTGTGGTTATGTGGCGCACAAACCTTGTTCAGAATTCCCAGGTTGAATTTGGTCTGTCAGTGACTGAAACGCAAGTAGTCAGCTCTCAAAACCTGGCCTTCAATCATGAGCTCACCTTGACGGGTCTACAAGCTGGAGCGCAGTATTTCTACCGGGTAACCTCTGGAACATTAATGAGTGACTGGGTCCAATTCCAGGCAGCAAAATCGGCCTCTGAACCCTTCCGTTTTGCACTATACGGAGACAATCGAACGAATTTTCTGCGCCATCAGGAGATTGTTGCCAGCATTACCGAGGAAGCTCCAGACTTTGTGATTAATTCCGGAGATGTGGTGAACAGTGGTCTACGCCCTGACTGGGACACAGAATATTTCAACCCACTGCAGGATCTTATCAGTTCAACCCCGGTTTACGTAGCTCTTGGTAATCATGAGAATAATACACTTTATGGTCAAAAGTACGCAGACTCGCCAGAACAAAATCCGGCCTATTCCAGGTATTTTAAGGAATACTTTTCTTTCCCGGAGAATGAGCATGAGGTCTACTACAGTTTTACTTATGGTAATACCTTTTTCATCTTTATTGATAATAATTTAGCGGCTTACTCAGAAAGAGATTTTCCTGATATCACCCCTGGCAGTGCTCAATTTCGCTGGCTTGAAGAACAGCTCAAATCACCAGAAGCACAGGCTGCAGAGTGGTTGTTGGTCGCCGGGCATATTCCCATATTCTCAGCAGTCTACCCTGTTGATTACATTTTGAACAGGGAGTACCTCTGGCCGCTATTCAAAAAATATGATGTGGACATGTACTTCTCTGGACACATTCATGATTACGAACGCGCTTACGTGGATGGCATTACCCATATCGTCAGTGGTGGCGGTGGTGGTCCCCAGAATACGAATGTCCGCAATATTGTTGATATCAGGAAGCGAAAAAACAATTATCACTACTGTATAATCGATGTTGACAGTTCAGAACTCAGCTTTACTGTCAGGGATAAAGATCAAAACATCATGGATGAGTTCGTCATCAATAAGCATCCGAGAAAACTGTCAAATGTGGATATGACACCCCCGGAGGTGTTAATGCTAACCGTTAATCCGGCACGCTCTCAGAAGGTCCCCCTGATGATTCGTCTGGACCTGCCCAGCGAAAGCGATTATGATATAAGTATTCACAACAGTCAGGGAAAATTGATCAAATCTCTCATTGATGGTCACGCTCAGCAGGGCCGCTATTGGCTACACTGGAAAAAAGATGATTTGGATGGGATATTGGTCCCTGCAGGCACCTATACGTGTCAGGTTAAGACCACCAGCGCAACAGCCCAAATTGATATCGAAGTGCAGAATTAAGCCAATGACCTTATGCAAATTTAAACGCTTGCCCATCTTACTGCTTATGCTACTCACTGCCTGTGAGCAGAAAACGGATCAACTGGGCGGGGAAATTCTGGCAAAAGTTGGACAGACCGAGATAAGAACCCAGGAATTCATCAACAGCTACAACGCGGGTTCCTCATCACTGAAAGATATTGACCACCCAATGCAAAGTTTCCTGGATGCCATGATCGCTGAGGAACTGTTGGCGGCAGAGCTTAAAAATGACAGTATCTATAGTTCGAATATGCGCATCACCAAGGCCTTGCGTCTGTTAAAACAAGAGCTCGTGGTTGAGCAGATGTTCAAAAGCGAAGTGCATGATCAAATCGTAGTGACTGATGAGGAAATAAAAGAAGCGATTGAAAAGTCTCGCTTGAGTATACGTGCCAATTTTATCATCAGCCAGGACAGGAATGCTATGATGCAGTGCCTGCAAAAACTGGACGGCGGGCTTGAATTTGATCGTGTGCAGTCAGCACTTGATAACGACATACGATCCATCATTATTTTTGATTCAACGGATTATGTACGAGAAGGTGAATTACCAGAACCTCTCAACGCTCAACTATTCGACTTGAAGGTCAACACCTATTCAGACATCATCTCCATCGGGAATGCTTATGCCATAGCATACTGCAATGATCGGCTTCAAGAGATCATTGACCCCAATGATTATCAAAAATATCATGATCGATTCTACAAGGTACTGGATCATCGCAAACGCCTCGCGTCGTCACGCCTTTTTATTAAAGACTTCATGGACCCACTGGATATCCAAGTAGAGGGTGAAGTCTTCGCCTTTATGGTTAACTCACTCTACGATTTGTATGTGAACCTGCCCTTGGAGGAACAGGCGTTCTCCAATCACCAAAATCCCGAATATGAGATCACAGCAGAAGCAATTCTTAATGAAATTGACCGCCGTGGGGAAGAAGTAGCGGTTCGCAGCAATCAGGGTGATATCACGGTCCAGATTCTACTGGAACAACTCCTGCTCAAACCCTTTTATATCGAGGCTGAGAGTAAACACGATTTTGCCGCTGAGCTTCGTCAGGAGATCGGTATTGCCCTACGGGACTATTATCTTGAAAAGGAAGGTATCCAACGCGGCTTTGATCGGGATCGTACCATTCAGTCTGAGTTGGCAAGCTGGGAAGAGAAGCTGATAGTTCAGGCTTTCATTGAGCAAGTTAAGCTCGTGACAACACCTGACGACCTGGAAATGCAAAACTATATTCAGGCTCAACAGCTCTCCCTCAAACCCGGGGATGCACGTTGGAATCAACTGCAGCAACGTCTGACCATTTTGAGGTCCAAAGAAGTTTTGGATGAAAGAGTCGACAGCTTAAAAAGTGACGTTGAAATCGAAGTATTCTCTGATGAGTTAAGTAAACTTGAAATTGATAATCCCGGTAAGGCGCAGGGACTTGATACCTATTTCTTTAAGTTGGGCCTGCCATATTTAAGAAGTGCTTTTGCTACACCGGATCCCATTTGGGGGCTGTAGAGAAAACCCTCAGACAAGAAAATTGATAAAAAACGGAGATCGTATGAACATCATCAAATCTATAATTATTAGTCTTATGCTCATTATCATGACTGGATGTAGTCAACATGAGATTCTTATAACAGCCCATCGGGGCGCCTCAGGAGTGGCTCCTGAAAACACAATGTCAGCCTATCTTCTGGCCATGGAGATGAACGCTGAATATGCCGAACTGGATGTTCAAGAAACTGCCGATGATGTATTGGTCCTCTTCCATGATAAAAATTATATCCGTACTGCAGGGGATTCATCCAATGTTTGGGATATGCCTTATGACAGTATTGTAGGATTTGACGTGGGATCCTGGAAGAGTGAAGCCTATGCAGGCGAACCCATCCCCTTATTTGCGGATATTATTGATTCGGTAAACGGACGTATGAAGCTAAATGTTGAGATCAAGATGAATGGTCATCAGGACGGTCTCACCGAGCATGTATTGGAAGTACTTCAGGAAAAGAATTTTGCCGATCAGTGTATCATCACATCCTTTAATCTGGATGCTGTGGACAAGATCAGAGCCCTCGATCCATCTTTTACTGTGGGATACATTTTTTCAAAGATGCCTAAAGACAGGGATGTATTTGTAGCTGATGTGGACCTTTTAAGTGTCAAGAATAAGTTGGTCACCAAAGAATTTGTGGAAAAAGCCCATGCTGCTGGCAAAAAAGTTCATGTCTGGGGCAAAGTTGATGAGCCGGAAGAGATGGAACGATTGTACAAACTGAAAATTGATAGCCCAATTACCAATCATCCCGATCGCTGGAGGACATTCTTGAGCGAGAAGAAATAATTTGGCTATTTATAGCCTCAAAAGGGGCCTACAGCTCTCAGGATTATTGATCGGTCTCATGGTCTTCTGGACCTGTACACCACGGCCAGATCACCGACCACACAGCCCGTCTAACTATACCCTGGATACTGTTTTTCAGGTAGAAGGTCGGCAGGGTGTGGCCAGTGATGGCAAGGCCTATTATATCAGTGGCAGCAAAGCTCTGTATAAATACTCGATGTCCGGTGAGCTGCTCCTGAGTAACACCTCACCATTTGAGGGGCTGGAGGGAGCCATGAATCATCTTGGAGACATAGATGTCTTCAATGGTGAGCTCTATGCCGGAGCTGAAAACTTTGTCAATGGACGTGGAGAAAACATACAGATCGTTATTTATGATCTGGAAACGCTCAGGGTCAAACGCTCCATCCCCTGGGAAGCAAACTCTGGCCAGGTAGAGGTCTGTGGCATTGCCGTGGATACGCTGAACCAGTGCATCTGGTTAGCTGACTGGCTGAAGGGTGAGCGTCTGTATCGCTACGATCTGATTACAGGAGACTATCTCGGCCATCTGAGCCTGGATCCTATTCCCTTCCAGATCCAGGGCATTAATGTTGCCGGAGAATACCTGTATTTGACTGCGGACGATGGTGATGCTGAGCTTAATAATCCGGATCATGTCTATATCATTCAACTAGGGGAAGTGGATTCAGAGGCGTCTTCATCTGTTGTGCTTGAAAAGACTCTGGCCGAATTCCAGCGCGCTGGGGAAGTTGAAGGATTATGCATTTTACCACAGGCGGAAAAAATGGCCGTCTTGATGAATCGTGGCGCCAGGATCATTCAGGGAATTCCCCAGGGATTTTACCCGGGTTATGATCACGAGATACACGAGGTTTATATATACCAGATTCAGCGTTGAAAATTGATACATGATCGAGTGGCACCCAGCATGGGTTGGCTGTTATCTAACTTGAGCTCATTCACCAGATGATCAGGTGATTAAGCATAGCGTTGTAATAGAATATGTTAGGAATTAAATATGCTAGATTGGATTAAAAAGTTTTACGCACCTGCTCCACATATTGACCGTATAGCTGAAGATAAAATCGCGAAGACCTATACGCGCTATCGCTGGAGTACCATGGAATCCACATTTATGGGTTATGTGATGTTCTATCTGGTACGTAACAATCTGTCTACGGTGAGCAAAGATATTGGGTCCGCCCTGTCCTACGATCACAATATGATCGGAAATATCCTGGCGCTTTCGGCTATTGCTTATGGTCTTGGGAAATTTTTTATGGGCTCGCTTTCAGATCGTTCTGATCCTCGGAAATTTATGGCTACGGGTCTCTTACTATCTGGGCTGGTGAATTTTGCCTTTGGTGGGATGGAAGTATACTGGATCCACCTCCTTTTATGGTCCCTGAATGGCTTTATCCAGGGTATGGGCTGGCCACCTTGTGGTCGCTCACTTGGTCACTGGTATAGTTTAAGAGAACGTGGTTCTATGTTCGCCATCTGGAATGTTGCGACGAATGTAGGAGGGGGGCTGGCAGGAATCATGGCGGCCTATGCGGCGTCCAGTTTTGGCTGGCAGGCTGCTTTCTACTTCCCGGGAACCATTGCATTATTGGGTTCGGCTTATCTGTACTGGCGTTTACGTGATACCCCTCAATCATTGGGATTACCACCGATTGAAGAGTACAAGAATGACTATTCAGAGCTTGAGAAAAAAGAGGGGCTCAAACACGAAGAAGAGCTCTCAACGCGTGCACTTTTTATTGACAATATTCTAAAGAACAAGATGCTGTGGATCGTAGCCATCGCCAACTTTTTTGTTTATATCGTACGCTATAGTATGCTGGATTGGGGTCCCATGTATCTCAGGGAAATGAAGGGAGCTACCCTCATGAGTGGTGGCGTTGCCATTCTATTCATTGAATTCGGGGCAATACCTTCAACCCTGCTCATGGGCTGGCTGTCCGACCGTCTGGGAGGTCGCCGTGGTATGGTAAGTCTTTTGTGTATGATCCCCATCCTCTTTGCCTTTTATGGTCTCTATGCGAACCCCCCGGGCAATTTGAATTTTGACATGGCTATGCTCGTCATCATTGGCTTTTTTATCTATCCACCAGTCATGTTACTGGCTTTATCAGGTCTTGACCTTACTTCTAAAAAAGCCGTCGGTACGGCTGCTGGGTTTATCGGCCTTTTTGGTTATATCGGTCGTTCAGTTCAGGCGAAGGGCTTTGGCTGGATGGTTGATCATTATGGTGAGCTTTATGGTCTCGAGACCGGTTGGAATTTTGTTATTTTTAGTATCTTAGCTTCCACAGTCATGGGGATAATCCTATTGGCATTTACCTGGAAGATCAAACCCCGAGCCTAGATCTCTGGAAATATGATTTATAGATATTATTACTGATTTATCAGAGAGAAATTACAGGAGTAGAAATGCTGAATCTTCAACATGTCGCCAACACAATACGCGGACTTGCTATGGATGGTATTCAAGCCGCTAACTCCGGTCACCCCGGTCTTCCTATGGGAATGGCAGATGTCGCCAGTGTCTTATGGACAAAATATTTAAAGCATAATCCCCAGAATTCTGAATGGGCTGATCGCGATCGCTTTGTTCTTTCTGCCGGCCATGGTTCAATGCTGATATACAGCTTGCTGCATCTCTCAGGCTATGATCTATCCATGGATGAGCTTAAGAGCTTCCGCCAGTGGGGCAGTAAAACTGCTGGTCATCCTGAATATGGACATACACCAGGTGTGGAAGTAACAACGGGGCCCCTGGGTCAAGGTTGTGGCAATGCGGTTGGTATGGCACTCGCCGAGAAAATGCTGGCAGCACGTTTCAATACTCCGGAGCACAAGATCGTAGATCATTTTACCTATGTTATCGCTTCTGAGGGTGAATTTATGGAAGGTATTTCCCACGAAGCTTTCTCGCTGGCCGGAAATCATCAATTGGGGAAGCTGATCCTGTTTTATGATGAGAATTATATCAGCATTGAGGGTGATACCCGCATCACCTACACCGATGATGTTGAAAAGCGCATGGAGGCCTATGACTGGCACGTGCAACGCGTCAATGGGCATGACTATGATGACATCAGCGCTGCCATTCAAATGGCTCAGGATGAAACCAGTAAGCCTTCAGTGATCATCTGTAATACAACTATCGCTTTTGGATCTCCCAACAAGGCGGGGTCACACGAGGCACATGGTGCACCCCTGGGAGAAGATGAAATCGCACTCACCAAGGCAGCTCTTGATATGTCACCTGAGAAATTCTTCGTGCCTGAAGAGGTTAGGACAACCTTCACTGAACTTGCGACCGTAAACCTGCAGCGCGAGCAAGCGTGGAATGATCTTTTCACTGCATACTTATCGACTCACCCAGAAAAAGCTGCTGAATGGGAGTTATGCTTGCGAGGAGATGTTCCAACTGATCTGGCCAGTAAGATAGAGGATTTCGAAGCTGGTGGCTCCATGGCAACTCGATCCGCTTCTGGAAAGGTCTTGCAGGACCTTGCGAAGGCTGTTCCATACCTCGTAGGTGGATCTGCTGATCTGGCACCTTCCAACAACACGTATCTCAAAGGCTGGGGTGATATCGGCAAGGATTCATTCGAAGGTCGTAACCTGCATTATGGAGTACGGGAAACGGGTATGGGCGCTATCATGAATGGCATCCAGCTGCATGGTGGATTTCGTGTTTACGGAGCCACATTTTTGGTCTTTGCTGACTATGTGCGACCAACAACCCGGGTGGCTGCATTGATGAATTTACCTGTGATTTATGTTTATACGCATGACAGCATTTATGTCGGTGAAGATGGACCTACTCACCAGCCTGTGGAAACACTCATGAGTCTACGCATTACACCTGATGTGACAGTTATTCGTCCTGCGGATGCGACTGAGACCAAGGAGGCGTGGGTGGCTGCCCTGGAAAATAAATCCGGACCGACAGCCCTGCTTTTAACACGCCAAAATCTGCCCATTTTTGATCGCAAGGTCTTGGCCTCGGCTGAAAACCTTAAGCAGGGAGCCTACACGATTTGGGAAAATTCAGCTGCATGTCATGATATCATTATTATGGCCAGTGGTTCAGAAGTGTGGGTCTCGCTGGAGGCTGGTAAAAGGCTTGCCCAGGAAGGCAAAAAGGTCCGCGTGGTAAGTTTTCCGTCCTGGGAGCTTTTCGAACAGCAGGATGATGCCTATAAAGTCTCTGTTTTTCCAGCAGAATGCCATGCGCGTCTCGCTGTGGAGGCCGGTTGTTCTATAGGGTGGGAAAAATTTGTAGGTCGCGAGGGCAAGATTATTGGCATCGATCATTTTGGTGCATCAGCCCCTGGAGCCATCCTTGCTGAAAAATTTGGTATTACTGTGGAGAATGTGTACAAACAAGCCAGATCATTAATCGCATTGTGGTCACCAGGGTATTAGCAGCTGACCCCTAGACGATGTTTCAGTGTTTTATGATCAGCAGATTATTTCAGATAAACGAGCTTAATCACCTGAGTGTAATCGCCTGCCACGAGTCTGGCAAAATAAATACCTGTACTAATGGATTTACCTTTAGCAGTTTCACCATCCCATACAACCTTGTACCAGCCAGCTGATCGTCTGCTTGATTCCAAGGTCTGAATGACATTTCCCTGGACATCATAAATGATCAGAGAAACTTGTGAATCTTCGGGTATCCCATAGCAAATATTTGTACTTGGATTAAATGGATTTGGATAGTTCTGCTCCAGCGTGAATTCCACAGGGATTATCTGAGTATCCAATGAAACGACTACTACAGAAGCCGCTTCAGAACCACCACTCTCATTGCCATGGACATCCACCGCTGAGACACGATAGTAAAACTCACCGATTTCAGATAAGGGATCTACCAGGAAGTTGTCTGCAGTTTCCTCAATGAGCAGTTCGTCTGATAATTCAAATTCAGCCGTTATGCTGCGATATACTTTGAAACTGGCGAAATCCTGATCGATAGCCGGGGACCAATTCACTGTCACATCCCAGTTATGATCAACAATCGCAATGATGCTCGTGGGGACCGCTGGTGCGATATTATCAACGGAGTAGCCTTCGGCCGGAGCACTGACGTAATCACCCATGGTGGTGGAGACTTGAACTCTAAACTGTGTAATTCCATCACCTGTGTGGGAAGAATCAACAAGAGTTCGAGCTTCTGCCAGGTAGTTTTCCAGACCAACTGCCGTAATAGATTGGACAGCAGTCCAACTATGTGGATCAAGTCTTTCAATGGTGTATGATCCTGCAGTTAGTGAGCCTTGATCCAACAGACATTTTTCAAACTCAATCCAAACCCAACCACCTTGATCTTCCGGAAGGTCAACGATTGATATGATCTGAGGTTCCGGAGGCCAACCACCCTCGTGATAAAGAGAATTAATTTCCCCCAGGGTCAGAGCACGGTCATAGATACGGATATCATCGAGAATCCCATCATAAGGAGCATTGGTCACTCCCCCTTCCCAATGGGCACCGAGAAAAAGAGGATCAGCGGCACTGTAATACCCCCAGGCGTCCATATCTGCCCCGCCTGCAAAAGTGCCATTGATATATAGATTAAAACCCGTTTCAGACGACCAGGTCATAACGAGATGACTCCACCTACCCGCTGGAGTGTTGGCTGCATCACCATGGATGGGAACCTCGTCAATGTATGCGTTTATCATGTCACCATCGTAGGGGCGATAGTACAGCTTGAATCCCCGGTCGTTAGTTTCACAGCTCAGTAAGGTATAAATAGCAGAAACATCATGTGGCACAACCCAAATAGAAATGGATAGTGAAGCGTTCTCAGGAATAATACTTGCAGCTTCACCCAGGTCTATGTAGTCATCCACGCCATCGAAGCTGTAGGCACTATTATAATGACCGAATCTATCACGGGTCAAAGATGATCCGTTGACTTCTCCATCATGCCCCATCCCGCTTCCATCATCCGCGTTGCCATTGAAAGGGTAATAGGCAAGTAAGCCATCCCCGTTATTGATACCTGATTGGTTCTCAAGGGCACCCATATCAGGTGCCCAGCCAATATAATCTTCCAGGCCGGAATTAATCAGGGTGTCAGCTCCCCAGATAAAGAATGATGTCCCAGCATCGATACAGGGTGACTCATCCTGTAGTTGGAAATCACCATATACACCATCAACAAACAGGGGATCGACATCAATATTCCCCTGCAACCAGATTATTGTGTCACCGTCCTCAAATGTGATGTTTTCTTGTCCACCAGATACATTTGAATAGGCAATAGTGATAGAATCTAGACCCTCTCCAGATCCAATCTCCTCAGGGGTATTGTTCCAGAGTATGGTGTTCACTAATACTGGATTGCTGTTAGCCGAAACGGCAACCCCACCACCCCAACCGGCTGTATTATCACTAATTGTTACGTTTATCAAGCTTGGACTAGAATTATTATAACAGTTAATTCCGCCACCATGATTAAGTGCTGAGTTTCCAGACAGAATAACATCTATTAATCTGGGACTGGATGAATTGCAGGCTATACCTCCTCCATTTTGCGTAGAATTCCCACTTATAAAAGCCTCCTGGATAATTGGATTGGAATTATTTAGGCAGTGTATCCCGCCACCGTAATTAGCCGTGTTCCCACTTATAGTAACATTGACCATACTTGGACTAGAATTCTCTCGACAACGAATTCCACCACCATTGCCAATAGCCATATTCTCACTCACCGTAACATTTACCAAACTAGGGTTTGACCAATTATCACATACAATGCCACCGCCAGTCAGTTCAGCCGTATTCCAACGTACAGTAACATCTATTAAACTGGGGCTGGAAGAACTAAGAAATATTCCACCACCATCTACGGCAGCATTATTTTCGATAGTTACATTCTCCAAAATGGGGCTAGATTGACCATCACAGGAAATTCCACCACCATAGCTGACTGCTGTATTCCCACTTATAGTCACATCAGTTAATATTGGGTTAGAATTATAAATATGGAAACCACCACCACTTTCGAGGGCTGTATTCCCATATATAATCACATTAGTTAATATTGGATTGGAACTATTATTTGTTCTAATTCCACCTCCCGCTATTGATATATTTCCCGAAACCGTAACGTTTTCTATACTTGGATTACAATCCCACTCAAGACTAAAACCACCACCCTCTGTTGTACTGACATTTGATGAAACGAGTGTATTATAGATTCTTGGACTTGAATTGGTTCTACAATAGATACCACCACCCTCACTGCTCGAGTTGTTCTTTATTTGTACGCTAAAGATAATGGGATTGGAATTGTTGATACATGCAATACCACCGCCTCTTCCGCTTTGATTATTTTGAATTATTAAATGATTTAACGTGGGGTTACTTGTATAAACATAAATCCCGCCACCATCACCAACAGTGTTTCCGTTTATAATTAAAAATCCACTTAAAACTGCAGTCGAATCCTCACCATTTTCAAAAGTTACCACTCTCCCAGTACTGTTACCATCAATCACCGTCTGGGATATGTGGGAAGTATCCAGCGTTGTCAAAAACAGTGACCCCAAAACAATGTTTCTCCCGTTGTAGTTGATATTTTCAATGTAGGTACCCGGATTTACCAGGACAGTGTCACCGTTACCTGCATAATTGATTGTGTATTGAATGGATGCGAAGGGATTACCCTCAGTTCCATCTCCAGTTTCATCAGAGCCGGTGGTTGAAACATGCCACATGCTTATACCGACAGGAATCGCACTAACCTCGTTTGAATATCCACTCTCATTACCGGCAGTATCCACAGCTGTTATCCGAAAATAGTAGGTGGTGTCACCGGACAGATTCTGGATGGTTGTTGTCGTATCGCTGCTGTTGGTGGTGGAGTCGATTAAGGTGGTGGGGCCAGCAGAATTTCCGCCGTAAATCCGATAACCAGCTGCATCAGCTTCCATGTTCCTTAACCACTCAAGCGAAATCTGGTTTAGACCCGAGGTGGTAGACAGAGATTGGGGTGCAGGTGGTGGCGTTATATCAGCAGGAACAGGGCTCTTTTTGGCATATTTGAGCACCACTTGATTCGCATCAAAATATGCTATATGAGTGGAACCACTGTCATCCACGGAGATCGATGTCCAACCACACTCTACAGTCTCATCTACGATTTCAGTTTCCCAGGATTCATCTTTGAATGCATACTTCAAAGGTCCGTTGTATTCACCATAGCTCATATGTGGCTGGTCATCAGCATCTAGAGCTAAGGAAGTGTACAACTCCAACGCATCTTCAGTAGGGTCAACAGCTTCTATCTGCCACACTTCACCATCCCAATATGTGTATTTCGTGGGTGGTACGCCCCAGTAGTCCGTATAGCTAATATGCGGATTTCCCCCGCCATCAACAGCAATAGATGAATATTGACCGACGTCATCTGCAGCATCTACAGTCTCCTTTTGCCAAATTGATTCATTCCAAAAAGCATATCTGAGTTCTTCTGCAGTAGTCAGATAATAGCTTATATGAGGGTGATTATCTGCGTCTAACGCAAGGGATACATATCGATATTCCTCGCTGAGTAGACTGTCAGCAATTTCATAGTGCCAACCGGAAGCATCCTGATAAGCATATTTTAAGTAACAATCATAGTCCTCTGTATATACTGAATAGGCTATATGGGGGTAGCCATCACTGGCAATATCAATCGAACTCCATTCACCGAGATCACCCCAAGCTAATGAATCCACGCCTGCCTGTTGCCATGATGAATCATTCCACCATGCGTGATAGAGAATGCTCCAGAAACTATTCACGACCTTAAATGCAATATGAGGGATTCCAGATTCATCGATAGCGATAGATGGTGCCCCATAAACATCTAAAGTGGTCTCAACTGGCGTTATGTACCAATCAGAACCATCCCAACGGACATATTTTAGATCCCACCCATCGGCTTGTTCTCGATAACTAATATGTGGATTGCCAATTGCATCGACAGCAATGTCACATTTATGTCCTCCAGTCGTGACAGTTTCATACTCCCACTGCCCAACAGCTATCAGAGGAAAGGTGAACAACACGGTTAATAGCAGCAAACGATGTAATGACATGCTGGCCATACTCATGATTGAAAAAGCGTTAGTATGAGCTAGTATACACATAATTCCCCCGTCTTGGTTGGATGTCACAAATTTTGAGTAGTGAGATGTAGTCTCAGATGATGCGGCTCGAGAACGAACGTGGAAGTGCTGCGAATATACTTTCGTATCTCAGGAAGCACAATGGATCGAAAGCCTTTTGGGATGATAAAATACTCCTAGAAAATCTAGGTATTTTGATTGCTCGGTTGTGTTTTCAGGCAATCAATCTGTCTAAGTAGACTTCAGTAGTGATAGCCTTCCCTATGGCCGTCCTTGTGCGCCCTGAGGGTTTCTCGGTGGTGGGGTAGAGGTAGCTTGTTTGGGACATAAAGAAAGCCCTCATCAATGGAGGGCTCTGGGGGCTTATGCGGGTTGTTTAGCAGAGTTGTTTAGGCGTGGTGATGCTTTTTTCCCCACTTCTTAGTTTTCCAGCGACCAATCTGTTTGGGCCAGTCATAATGCTTTTTATGCTTGAAGCCTTTGTGCCAGCGATAATGCTTAGGATGTTCGGTATCTTTAAAATCGATCTGGTTGTTATACTCAACACCGTGTTCCATGGTGATGGTCTTACCAACGATGGGTCCGCTGAGCTGGCCCTTCTTCAGTACGATAGTTCCAGCAGTGTAGATGGCGCCATTGATCTTATCTTCACGATCATAATTCTTACCTTCAGCTTCGATCTCGAAGTAATTGTCCTCGTTAGTGAAAACCAGGGCGGGCATGGCATCAGCACTATCAACAGGAACAGGAGCATCGATTTGAATTTGATGCTCAAAGGTGATATTTGTACCAGTGAATACCAGTGTGCTGTTTAAAAATCTGCAATTCTTTAACTCAACATAATCACCAGTAAAAACATGGATTCCCTCGCCACCCATCTCTACTTCCCACCAATAATCCCACGTTTTATAACTCTCATTGTGAATGGCCACTGCATTGTCAATGAAGTAATCAAGATCTACTTCAGGCATGAAGGTAAAGAAGCGGCTGCGATTCTCATCTTCAATTTCTGTATCATAACCATTGGTTGTGATGGTTTCATCAGAAGCAAGCGCTCTATCAAAGTGAGTATCTTCAGAAAGGTCTAATGAAATCTCAGCTTCCATCTCAAATTTATCAACGTTTACTGAAAGGATGTTTAATGATGCGTCCCATATAGTGACAATACCATCAACATCTGAATCTACTAAAGAGTCAACACCAGTGTTAATGCGCCATAAGGCTTCGTTAATGGTAGACTCAGTAGCATACTGAAGTTTGATGTTGTTGATGGTTTCCATTGAGGTAGAGTTAGACAGATACGACACATTCAATACGGCAACACCGGTGAAGGAAAAGATTGTGAAGATCATGAGGACGGCTACTAACATGCCTATTATATATTCAAATGCTGTGCCAAAAATCAAACAGTGGATAAAGCTAAAGAAAACAATCAGATAGACATGTCATAAAAATGTGCACATTCAAAAT